>JAHEER010000090.1 GCA_024640625.1 Desulfobulbaceae bacterium | reverse complement strand
ATAATGAGCTTCTTCATAATTCCTTCCTCCTCAATGTTTTTCAGTAGCTGTTATTTCACAATTTATTTGTCAAAATAGTTAGCCACCAGTGATTTATAAAACGTTATAAATCGTCATAAATTATATCGTTGAGAGATCTGCAGGAATTCTCCTCCACAAGAACCTCAACCTCTTGACGAATCCCGCCAAAATCAAATCCGTGCAGGTCAAACTTCACCCCTAAAACCATTCCAGGTTCCAACGGAAATTTTGAGTCTTTATCCAGGTTGGGCCATTCCACGACGTCTAAGCCAACACCATGCCCAACTGCTCTCATCCCCTTGGCGTAGAGCATAAATTCATCTCTGTAACCGTATCTGGTGGTTTCCTTCAGGAAGTAATCATAGATGGTTGATGCTGGTTCGCCTGGTTTCATTTTATCGATAACGGTCCGATGAATTTTCCTGCTTACATCCAGCACCTTTTGTGTGCTAGAAGAAATTTCTCCGTTAAAGACAGTAATGGCTGTGTCAGCGCAGTAGCAATTCAGCATTGGGTTAACATCAATGAGTACCGCTTCGCCTGAACCGATGATCTTGGTAGAAGGTCTCCACGTAGGTTTTTTGGTATTAACTCCGGCTGCAAGAATAGTGGCGCTACCAATATTTGCGCCTTCTGATCTAAATGCAAATTCAGCCGTGGCCGCGAGTTCAACCTCGCTCACCGGGCCCTCTTTGAGGCGCTTTACAGCGGCCCTTATGGACCTGTCAGCCACCTTGCCCACTTTATCCATGAGCTCAATCTCGTCTGAGCTCTTGAGCATGCGCATGTTATTTAATAGCCTATCCATATTGGTGAAATTGCTATTGTCTAGAAGCGGTTCCAGCCGTTTGGCATATTTCACAGGCAATATGGCTTCACCAACGAGGCCGGCTCTTATTTTTCTGCCGAGTTGGGAGTGTTTTTCAGCAAAAAAATCTTCCAGGGTTTCGACAGAGCGAATATCTGATATCCAGGAAATACCCTCAGCTGTCTTCGCGTTAATCCCACCTAGAAACAATGTTACTTCACCGTCCTTGGGGATAAAAACTCCCTGCGGCGATTCTTCAATAACATTTACGGGGAAATAGTCTGAAAAATAGAGGGTATAGCCGGGTCTGTATTCATCCGAGAATACGAATAAGGCATCTAATTTGTGAGCAGAAAGCTCTTCTTGAACTTTCTTGATTCTGGCGCGAAAAACACCTTCCGGTAGAGTTGTAAAACCTTTACCCTCTGGATTTCGCATATTTTGGGCAGTTAGTATTTCCTTTTGTTTGTCCATTTTGGCAATCCAGCAAAGATTAATGAGTGGTAATATCCTTTCCGAAAAACTTGGCTGATGTTTTCTTGAATTCTGTGATCACTCTTTGGTAGTGAGATTCGAGTAATTTCTTCAGCTTTTCTTCATTCTTATCTTTAATCAGGGATACCATTTCAACGTGCTCTCGCACGTCCACTTCTCCGATACCTACGATGTGCTCCATTATGTTCATATACCGGTGACTAAGATCAAAAACTCTTGTGAGCATGCCAGGCAGATGTGTCAGTTGAGAAGCCGAGGCCATACCAATATGCAGTTCTTTGTTCATGGTCATAAATTCTTTCTGAATAGCAAATGATGCTGGGCTATCTTTTGTTTTCTCCCAGTAAGAGTACATTTCCTCAGTCAAAGAGGTAAGGTGATCGATTTGTTTATCGGTGATGTTCTTTATTATGTGAGGCAAAGCGGTGATTTCAAGTGACAACCTGATGGCAAGGAGCTCTTCAAATTCATTAACGGAAAGCGGGGCCACTCTGAAACCCTGGTGGGGGGTCTGGATAACTAGACCATCTTTTTCGAGGTTATTAAGAGATTCACGAAGTGGAATGGCACTCAAAGACAGTGATTTGCTAAGATCTTTTAAAACCAGACGTTCGTCTGGTTGATATTCACCTAGCAGAATAGCATCTTTAATTGCTTCATATGCATACAAACTCTTTGTTTTAGGTATGTTATGGCTCATTCTCAATCCTTTTATCAGTGTTATTTTATATTTTATATAATATATAATATCTGGGCCTGATTTCTGTGTCAACAAAAAACTATTTATAAATTTTGAAGGCCATGGTGCCGCTGGACAGAATCTGCCCGCTAATGATGAGAATCAAAGCCTAAGGATCCTAACGCCAGGAAGGAGGGGCCAGCAATAATGTTTTGCCTTAGGGAAGTATGCTGACAGGCGGGAACAATAAATACGCAGCCGTCACTTCAGGATATTGATAGGCAACACTTATGTAACCAACGAACAGGATCCGTTCGGTTGAGGTAAACACCTGGAATCATTTAATTAGAGCCGTCTCTTCTTAAAGTTGCTTGATCCCGCCCGGTTTCTCGGAGCGTGGGGAATGATCACTTTATTCCCCGGAAATTCAAAAATTCCCCAATCTTTTTTCGAGTACCAGTCACCGACCACGTTGCCTTCCGTGTCAAGGATATAGGCCCCCATATATCTTCCCATATATCTGGAGGCAAAACCCTCAGTGGAGCTTTGCCGGTCCCCCCAGGTAACCCAGTACTTGAGCTGATCTTTGTCTAAATCGACCTGGTGCCAGAATTTGGACTGCACCGTAAAAGATTTATCGATACCCATGATGGCATTGGGGTTCAGCTCGGTGCCCGACCAGTAGTAATTGTAGTTGGGATCGATGGTCAGGGAGCGATACTTTCTGGTAACATCGTTGCTCTCTCTTATTGTTCCCGCATTCTGGATTGCGGTAGCGGTGCAGTTGCTCACCAGCCCAGCCAGTGCGAGTAAAAAGAGTGCTCGGATCGTTCCAATCATTATATCCTCCGTTGATCAGCTTCGCTTTTATGCTATGCATCCGTTCCTGAGACGTCAACAGTAGCCAGAATGGGGCCAATAATCTCGCATGAGAGATTTGTGAAGGCCATTGGTATCACGAGGGTAGAGAAAACAGCTGTCCTAGCCATAACATTTAAATGGAACTATGGGGTGGTTGCAAGTCCCACCTGAGCAAAGCCGAGCCGGCAGGTCAGCAGAGAAGTCTGCTGGTAAGCCCGGTTAACAGGAGCTTCTACCCGGATGTATCTTCGGGTTGATGAGGCTGGTTACTCGCGTTCCTGAATTTTATTTATTTAGAACCAGAATCGGTTTAATAAATACTACAGCGGCATCTTGAGCTAATGGTACAATTAGCTTGGCAATAGGGCAAATCAGAGCATCAGAGAGATCTTATAATCAAAGAGATGGGGAGTTGTCATGGGTGGATTATTCGGTGTCGTATCAAAAACAGACTGCGTCAATGATATCTTTTATGGCACCGACTACCATTCGCACCTTGGGACAAAGCGCGGAGGTATGGCGGTCGTTAATAGCAGAGGTATTAAGAGATCGATCCACAATATCGAGAACAACTATTTCCGGACTAAATTTGAGCCAGATCTACCAAGATTCAACGGTAAGAAAGGAATCGGCGTCATCAGCGATTTTGATGCCCAGCCGCTCATCATCAGTTCTCACCTAGGGACATTTGGTATTGTTACAGTCGGTAAAGTCTGCAATATCAGGGAACTCAGTGCGAGAGCTTTAAAGCAGAAAAAACAGTTCTCAGAGATCCTAACCGGTGACGATAACCCCACAGAAGTCGCAGCATCCCTTATTTGTGAAGAGGATTCCTTTGAAGCGGGTATCCAGAATGTATTCTCCCGGATAAAAGGATCCTGTTCGATGTTGATCCTCACCTCAGAAGGCCTCTATGCAGTCCGCGACAAGTTAGGTCGAACCCCGGTCGTGATCGGCAAGAAAGATGGTGCATTCTCAGCAGCATCGGAAAGCTGTGCCTTCCCTAATCTCGGTTATGAGGTAGTGTCGTTCCTCGGTCCTGGAGAAGCTGTTTTTATTACTCCTGAAGGTATTAGCCAGCGGATTCCGCCTGGCGAGCAAATGCAGGTATGTTCCTTTTTATGGGTATACTACGGCTATCCGGCCTCCGAGTACGAAGGTATAAATGTTGAATGGGTCCGGAATAGGTGCGGCAACGCTTTGGCACGCCGCGACAAAGAAGAGATCGATTGTGTTGCCGGGATCCCCGATTCTGGCATTGGGCACGCTCTTGGCTACGCTAGTGAGAAGAAGATTCCCTATCTCAGACCATTTGTAAAATATACACCAACCTGGCCGCGCAGTTTCATGCCCCAGAACCAGGAACTGCGTGACCTGGTGGCCAAGATGAAACTAATACCCATCAAGCGATTGATCGACGGGCAGCGGATATTGTTTTGTGAAGACTCAATTGTTCGTGGAACACAGTTGAAAGATAACATTCAGATACTTTTTGAATATGGCGCTCAGGAAGTCCACATGCGACCAGCCTGTCCATGCCTGATTTTTCCCTGCGAGTATCTCAATTTTTCAACTTCCAGGTCGACCCTGGATCTGGCCGGAAGACAGATGATTAAAAAAATTGAGGGTGCAGAAGACAAGAACTTGGAAAAATATGCGGAGGCAGGATCAGAAAAAAATCTCGAGATGATTGATTTGATTTGTAAACGTCTTCAATTGACCAGTCTGAAATACCAAACTCTAGAAGATATGATTGAGGCGATCGGTATCCCCAAGCAGCAACTCTGCACACACTGTTGGGATGGCACCGGTTATTTTTAGGTGAAGCTGATGACTCAGCAGAGTTAATATGACATCAACTCCTATCGCTACCTTGTTCCAAACCCCGGTCTCATAGAAGAGTTGCTCCTGATTGTTATTTTAAGGGCCTAGACTAGTTGAGAGGCTTTTCTCTAAACATTTTCAAGAGCAATAAGTAGAGATCCTGGCCACCATGATTGAATCTGAACTCACATTCCTACATTTAAATAGAGACGTTTTTTTGAGGATGTAGGACCTGCCACGCGTAACCAACCATCCCCGTTAGTTTTTTCCAAACAGTTTATTTTTACATATTTGACTTAAGTCAATGGAACCCGGCACCCCTATGATAAAATGAATGTATACAAAGTGGTACTTCTCTTTGCCCTGAATAGGAGAATTCATGCCCATCTTCAGTTATCTGGCCATACCGAAAAAGGATGCGCGAAAGACTTTGTGCGAAGAGCTTTCGACCCTTGAACACTGTCAGATCATCCCCGCCGACAATCAGGACGTTGTCGTTCTCGTTACCGATACGCCTGATGATCATATAGAAAAGAAACTTCAGCATACGCTAAAGAGTCTGCCGTCTTTGCAGTCTCTCAGTCTCGCCTTCGGCTACAACGAAAAACTAGAATGACGCGGGAGAACCCAGGATATGAAACTTGACAGAAGGGAGTTCATCAAGCAGGCAGCCATCGGCAGTGCCCTTGCGACTGCCGGATCACTCTTCCCAGGAATCAGCTTCGGCAGCTGGAACAGGCTGGCCGGCGGCCCCGGCGTACTGGCCTGGCAGAAAACCCCTTGTCGATTCTGTGGAACGGGCTGCGGACTGCTGGTCGGCGTCAGTGACGGCCGGGCCGTCGCAGTGAAGGGAGATCCCAACTGTACCGTCAACAAGGGACTGTGCTGCATGAAGGGTTACCATTCCGTGCAGGCATTGTACGGTCGAGACCGGATTACCACAGCCAAGGTCAGAAAAAACGGCACTCTTGTCGAGGTTCCGATCTCCGAGGCCCTCGATCTGGTGGCGGAAAAACTGAAACAGACCCGCGATACTTACGGCAAGGATTCGGTGGCGATGTACGGTTCCGGACAGTGGACCATACCCGACGGCTATGTGGCCTCCAAGCTGTTCAAAGGGTGTCTCGGCACCAACAACGTCGAAGCCAATGCCCGGCTCTGCATGGCCAGCGCAGTCACAGGATTCATGACCTCTTTCGGGCTGGACGAACCGATGGGCTGTTACGAAGACATAGACCATGCCGACGTCTTTGTCACCTGGGGCAACAACATGGCAGAAATGCACCCGGTGCTGTTCTCGCGCATGCTGTCCAGCCGAAAACGACGGGCCGGCGTGAAAATCATTGATTTCGCCACCCGTTTCACCCGGACCAGCCAGGCGGCCGATAAATCCATCATTTTCAAGCCGCAGACCGATCTGGCAGTAGCCAATGCGATCTGCTACGAAATTATAAAAAACAACTGGGTCAATGACAATTTCGTCACTACCCATGTGTCATTCCACAAGGGCAAAACAAACATCGGCTACGGAACCGAGGATCACTTTACCTTTACCGACAGCGCCGAAACGATCGATTACGAAGCATTCAAGCTGTTCCTCGAAGACTACACCCCGGAAAAAGTCGAGAAAATCTCCGGCGTACCCGCTGAAGAAATTAAATATTTGGCCTCGCTATACGGCAATCCCTCCCTGAAGGTCACCTCCTTCTGGTGTATGGGAATGAATCAGCATACCCGGGGCACCTGGATTAACAACCTAGTCTACAATATCCACCTGCTGGTCGGGAAGATCTCCACACCGGGCAACAGCCCGTTCTCGCTGACCGGCCAGCCAAGCGCCTGCGGCACGGTACGCGAAGTCGGAACTCTGACCCACAAGCTCCCCCACGGCGTGGTGATGAACGAGCATGATCGCCAGATGGCGGCCGAGATCTGGCAGGTTTCGGTTGAAAATATCGACCCTAAACCATCATATCACACGGTGGAAATGTTTAGGGCCCTGGACCGGGGCGACATCAAATTCATCTGGATTCAGGTCACCAACCCTATGGTCACCATGCCCAACCTGAGACGCTACCGCGACGGCGCACTTAAGGACGATCGTTTTGTCGTGGTTTCAGACGTCTACCCAACCCCAACCACCGACGTAGCCGACGTTATCCTGCCGGCCGCCATGTGGATCGAGCAGGAGGGCATGTTCGGCAACTCGGAGCGCCGCACCCAGCATTTTGCCCAGATCGTCGATCCTCCGGGCGAGGCCATGTCGGATACCTGGCAGATCATTGAGGTGGCCAAGAGACTCGGCTTTGAAAAACAGTTCCCCTGGTCCCAGGATAACTACATTGAACCAATCTGGGAGGAGTACCGAAGATTCCATGCCGGGCCCACGCATGAAATGGCACCCTACACCGTTCTCGCCGAGCGCTCCGGAGTCCAATGGCCGTTCGTCAACGGCAGGGAAACGAGATGGCGTTACAACCCGGCCTACGATCCCGCCTGCAACAACGGCAAGGATTTTGACTTTTACGGCAAAAAGGACAATCGGGCCTGGATCTGGGCGCGCCCCTACGAGCCGCCTGCCGAATCGCCGGATGAGGACTACAATTTCTGGCTCAACACCGGCCGGGTTATCGAGCACTGGCATACCGGATCGATGACCCGGCGGGTACCGGTGCTGCATAACGCCGTGCCCTCGTCCTATGTGGAAATCCATCCCGAAGATGCTGCCGATCTGGGCGTGGTGAACGGCGATCTAGTGAAAATAATTTCTCGCCGCGGTGAACTTACCATGCCGGCCCAGATCAACGGGCGAGGTGTTCCGGTCAGAGGTATGGTGTTTGTACCGTTCTTCGATGAAAGCTATCTGATCAACGAAGTCACGCTCGACGCCTTCTGCCCGATCTCGAAACAGCCGGATTATAAAAAATGCGCAGTCAGGCTGGAGAAAGCATGATGAAAACCAACACCAATCAATCGAGGGGCGCACCACTCTCGCTCCTGGCCGTTTCCCTGCTGCTGCCCCTGGCAACGCTGCTGGGTGTGGCTGCGACAGCCACCGGCGGAGAAGTTCCGGACAACTTCGACAACCAGGGTAAGAAGCTGTTTACTGCCCAACAGCAGACACCTACGGGAAATCTCAACGCCGATTCCGGCGGCAGAACCCTGGCAAAATTTTATGCGCTCCGGCAGTATCCCGGGTCACCGCCGCGCATTCCACACGTGGTCGACCTCACTTTCAGTGGCAATGAAACCGATTGCCTGTCCTGCCACGGGAAGGGAGGGTACAGTGCAGAATTCAATGCCTTCGCTCCCGTTACACCGCATCCGGAAAATATACTCTGCACCCAATGCCATGCCCAGATTCAGACCCAGGAGCCGTTTGTGGAGACTGACTGGGTGTCGATCGCGCCGCCGAAACTAGGTCTTTCCTTTCTTGGCAGTTCTCCCCCGCCGATCCCTCATACACTGCAGCTGCGAGAGAACTGCATAGCCTGCCACACCGGTCCGGGGGCGGTAGTCGAGATAAGAATAGACCATGCATCCCGGGGCGACTGCCGGCAGTGCCATGCGGCCGTTTCCCAGTCTCAACCCCTGACTGAGTTCACACGGAAATGAGTATGATTACCGTCGCCGGCTGGCACCCAGGCTCGCTATCCACACGCGGCAGCATGGCGCCCATCATTCTGATGCTGGTGCTGCTCATCATCTGTATTGCCGCCGCAGGCAATACCAGCGAGGAGGCGTTTCTTGACGAGGTCAAGGCTGTTGATCGAAATTTCGATAATAGATCAGTACCTCTGGACCATTACGTGGTGGAGGATACGGTTCTCGCGAAAGAGAACTATCAGGGCGGCCCGTTCCGAGTTCTGGCCAGGAAGAAGCGCATCGAACGCTACAAATGCAGCAGCTGTCACGGCGACAAGCCGATTACGGTAAACGAGGGCAAAGAGCTTACCCACGGGGACATTGAACTCGAACATGGACGAAGCGGTACAGGGCTGACCTGCATTGACTGCCACCATCCGGAAGCGCGGGACTACCTCGAAGACAAGAAAGGCCGAAAGATCGATTTTGACCACAGCTACCAGCTTTGCGGCCAGTGCCATTTCCGTCAGAAGCGGGACTGGCTTGGCGGAGCTCACGGGAAGCGTGTTACCAACTGGGCCGGTGATCGAGTAATTTTCAATTGTACAACCTGCCACAACCCTCATTCACCGAGATTTGAGAAGAGGTTCCCCGCAACCTATTCGGTGCCGATGAACTGAACGGAGATACGCATGCGTTCTGACCCCCCAAAATCGGACGACCTTCCTCGCCTGCCTCTATTCGAGCAGGCCGGCAGTCGCCGGAGTTTCATCAAGTCGTTGTCGATCGCTGCCGCCGCCGGCAGTGCGGCACTGACCACGGGATGCATACCCTCAGTGGAAGCGGCAGGCTCAGAGGAGTTCAAACTGAGGTGGCAGGAGTTTTTTAAAAAGAATTACCGGCTCATGACCCAGGAAGAGAAGGATGCCACTGTACGCAGGCTCGAGCGCCTGGCCAAGCTGCGTGACGGCCTCGACATCCAGATGACGAGCCACCCGCCGCTCGAAGGCGTCCTCTACGGCTATGCCTTCAACATCACCCGGTGCGAAGGCTTCATGGAGTGCGTAACGGCCTGCGTCAAAGAGAACAACCTGGACCGCAAGACCAATACTCAATACATCCGTATTTTCGAGATGGAGCCAGGCCAGTTGGACCCCAGCACGGGCGACGGCCAATATTATCACGAAGTCCCGGTAGAAAACAAATTTTATATGGGTACCCAGTGCTTCCACTGTGAAAAAGCGCCCTGTACCAAGGCCTGCCCGACCCAAGCTACCTGGAAGGAGCCGGATGGCATCGTCGTGGTCGACTATGACTGGTGCATCGGCTGCCGTTATTGCCAGGCCGCCTGCCCTTACTATGGGAGAAGGTTCAACTGGGGGAAACCCGAGGTTCCCCGAGAGGAGGTCACCCACCGGCAGCACTACCTGGGCAATCGGATTCGCCCAAAAGGCAAAATGGAGAAATGCACTTTCTGTATTCAGCGGACCAGAAGAGGCAGACTGCCCGCCTGTGTGGAGGCTTGCCCAACGGGCGCGAGGGTGTTCGGCAATCTGCTCGATCCGGACAGCGAAATTCGCTATGTGCTGAAGCACAAGAAGGTGTTCAGGATGAAGGAAGAACTGGGTACCCAACCGAAGTTCTGGTATTTCATTGACTGACGGGTGAACCGATGCGACCACTGCATGAGAAGAACCTCAGAACGTTCATCATCGATGTCGCCAAATGGAACCTGCGCGGCGGCCTCGGCTTTCAACTGTTTCGCCTGCTGCTCCTGGCTCTCATCGGTCTCGGCCTGTACGCCTATGCCCACCAGGCCAGGTACGGACTGGCCGTCACCGGTATGAACGACATCGTCAGCTGGGGGTTTTATATTTCCAATTTTACCTTTTTCGTCGGGGTGGCTGCCGCTGCGGTTATGCTTATACTGCCCGCCTACATATTCCACGACCCGGATTTTCACCGGGTGGTGATCATCGGCGAAGGGGTTGCCGTCGGGGCGCTGGTGATGTGCCTGACCTTTATCCTCGTCGATCTCGGAGGACCGCTTCAGGCCTGGCACCTTATCCCGGTGATAGGCATCTTCAACTTCCCGTCGTCCATTCTCGCCTGGGACGTGGTTGTACTGAACGGCTACCTGCTTCTCAATGCGCTGGTGCCCGCCTATATCCTCTATTGCCATTACAGAGGAAAGGCCGCTGACGAGAGAAAATACAGGCCTTTCGTGTTTATATCGATTTTCTGGGCCTTTTCGATTCACATGGTTACCGCCTTCCTGTATCAGGGCCTGCCTGCCCGGCCGTTCTGGAACAATCCGCTGATGGGCCCGAGATTTCTGGCTTCCGCTTTTGCCGCTGGACCGGCGCTGATCACTCTGGTACTTGCTGTCATACACAGTTCGACCCCATATAAAATTGAACGTACCGTGTTCAATAAGCTCAGGCTGATCATCGTGGTGTCTGCGATCATCAATCTGCTTATGCTCTTTTCTGAAGTCTTCAAGGAATTCTATTTTCCAACTCACCACTCCAGTTCAGCGGTCTATCTGTTTTTCGGTATGGACGGCCATGACTCGCTGGTGCCGTGGATCTGGACCTCCGTGGGGGTTAATCTGATCTCCACCCTGGTGCTGGCCTTCAACCCTGGTAAGAACAACCCCAAGGTATTGCTGCCGGCCTGCTTTTTCCTCTTCATTGCGATCTGGATGGAGAAAGGGATAGGGCTGATCGTGCCGGGCTTTCTGCCCAGCCCGCTTGGGGAGGTGGTGGACTATCTGCCGACCTGGGTCGAACTCAGCGTCACCGTTGGTATCTTTGCCCTCGGCGTCACCATTATCACCTGGCTGATCAGGGCCGCTCTGATTATCGAGCAGGATTACGCTGGCTACTGAAACCGGCTCACAGCAGCCGCAGCGGAACTGAGAACGATGACATGAAAACCATTCGGTATCTCTGATGACGACGTCCTGGAGGCGATGAAGGAGATCGAGGCTATCTCGACACCTCTGTACAGGATTTCAGGCAGCTCTATTTGATTGCACTGAAGCATGCCTGCGGGCACTTTCTCAAATTCACTCGCTTGGCAACGGCCTCTGCAGAAATGGGAATAACACTGTTCTTGAGTATTCTCACACCCTAATTTTTCTAAAAAATCTAACCTTGCCGGCGGAACTCTCTCGTTAGAAGTTTTTGCCCCGATTCTCAACTGCTCAGACATCATGTCTGAGCACCCTCGTGCTGCACAAAATTACGGATAAGTAAGCCCTGTCAGAGGAACCCTGTGGTGCGCTCAGATACTCCTAATTCCAAGATACACCTACTCTATCAATATACAGTTGATGATTCAGGGCGTAGGCAGAATGCCTATCAATAAAATGCATCATTGCTATCGCAAATGGGAGTAGACCGCAATTGGGTGAGCGCCCCCAATTTCCTTTGTTATAAATACTCAGGTTGGGCCTAATAAGTAAGTTGGCAATCTTTTCAGAGCGTTTGTCTCAACAACGTGCAGACCAAGAAAACAATTGATTAACATGTTTTTTCTATTATTCACGGCCTCCACTGCCCATCGACAATGCCGGGACAGAGCCATAAATGCGCAACAGATATTTTGTCCAGCTAATCATGGTTTTTTCCCTTGACATCGTTTCGGAAATTGGTGATCATGCGCCCGCAGTGTATAAATTATAAATTATAAAATGTACAGGAGGAGCACATGAAGAACAGAATCGGTTTATTCTTGTTAGTTACCTTGGTCAGTGTGGCGCTCTTGACAGGGCCTAATGAAGGTCAGGCAGCCAGCGATCAAAAGGTTATTAAATGGAAACTTCAATCTTGGGCGCCTGCCGGTGATGCAACCTATGAGGCGGCTGTCAACTTTGCGAACCTTGTCAAAGAGGCTTCCGGCGGCCGTTTGCTTATCACTCCTTTTAATGCGGGGGCAATTATTCCCGCCGGAAAAGAATTTGACTCGGTTCTGTCGGGTTCGGTTGAAGCCATTCACGGAGCCCCGGGTTGGTCGCTTGGCTATTTCCCAGCCGCTATTTTCTATAACAACACCGTCGGCGGCCTCACTGCCAACCAGCAGAGAATGTGGCTCGAGTACGAAGGTCTTGAACTTGCCCGGAAGAATTATTCGAAACTGGGCGCTTATTATGTCGGACCGTTGACTCCGCATAATGCAGAGGTATTTGCGCACAGCACCAAAGAACTCAATAGCGTTGAAGATCTCAAAGGCTTCAAGGTGCGGATGGGTTCCGCAGCGCTCAACGAAATCTTTGCGCGGATGGGTGCTGCTCCGGTATTTATGCCGGGCGGAGAAGTATACGAGGCGACGCAACGTGGTGTTATCGATGGGTTCGAGTATGTAACTCCTTCGGTTAACTGGGGAATGGGATTTCAGGAAGTCACCCCTTATATGTATCTTTCCACCTCCCGTGCACCTACCGATGCCCAGGCGCTTTTCGTAAATCAGAAGGAATGGGACAAACTTCCGGCTGACCTTCAGGCCATCGTTACCACGGCATGTTTTATGGTCGCGGACCAATATTATGTAGAAGAAATTGTACGTGATGCCGAAGCCCTGAAAAAGTTTGAAGAATATGGCACCAAGATCTCAGGGGTACCTGAGGATATTGAAGCACTTCTCTACGAGACCGCCCAGGCTTATTACGAAGAGCAGGCAGCCTCAGATCCTGCTTTCAAGGAAATTTATGATTCCGTTAAAAAATGGCAGGTCATCAGCAAACAATTCAACATCCAGTAATCTGTAATCCTTATGGTGCCGTGGCGAACTAATTTGTCGCGGCACCATCACTGAGGAGAAAAGCTCCATGTTTTCATCGGCATTAAGGAAGATCACCATAGCTATCGACCGGCTGAGCGACGTTGTTGCATACTTCGTTAAATACCTGATCCTTGTGTTGATTTTCGTCCTTATTTACGAAGTGGCTGCCCGCTACATTTTCAACAAACCGACAGTATGGGCTCTTGAAACGTCACAGATGGTTTTTGGATCAATTGGCGCCCTTTGCTGGGGCTATACGCTAAAAATCGGCGGCCACGTTCGAGTCGATGTCTTTTATACGATGCTTTCCAAGAAGAACAAAGCAATCGTGGACGTTGTCATGACGTTCATTTTCCTTTTTCCGATACAGTATATTCTCATTCATTCAGGGATAAAGTGGACGCTGTTCGCCTTGAAAACAGGTGAAAAAATGGTTGATAGCAGCTGGCTTCCACCTTCCTGGCCGTTTCGTCTGGTCTTAACAGTCGGATTCATCCTGTTTTTTATTCAGACCCTCTCAGAA
>JAHEER010000089.1 GCA_024640625.1 Desulfobulbaceae bacterium | reverse complement strand
GCGGTGCAGCAGGAAGAGCGCCGGAAAATACCATGGCTTCGGTAGAAGCGGCCATCGAAGACAAGACCGACTGGGTTGAAATTGACGTTCAGGAAACGGCTGACGGCCGGGTGGTGGTCATGCATGACAGTGATTTCATGAAGCTGGCCGGGGTTGATCTCAAGGTCTGGAATGGCACCCTGGAAGAAATCCAGAACATCGATGTGGGGAGCTGGTTTGCCCCGGAGTTTTCCGCTCAGCGGGTACCAACCCTGATCGACGTGCTGAAAGCGTCCAGAGGCAAAGCCCAGGTGGTGATCGAGTTGAAATATTACGGCCACGATGAGCGCTTGGAACAGCGGGTGATCGACATTGTCGAGCAGTTGGACATGACCCATGAGGTGGCCATCATGTCGCTTAAATATGACGCTGTGCAAAAAGTCAGAAAACTCAGGCCAGACTGGAACATCGGCCTGCTGTCCGCCCAGGTTTTAGGTAATATGAGCAATCTCGACGTCGACTTTCTGGCGGTCAATATGGCGATGGCCAGCCCCACCTTCATACGCACCAACCAGGAGGCTGGAAAGCAGGTGTTCGTCTGGACAGTCAACGATAAGATGTCGATGTTCAGGATGATGTCTCTAGGCGTTGACGGAATCATCACCGACGAGCCCGCGCTGGCCAGACAAGTGATGGCCGAGCGCTCCGAGCTCAACGTGGTCGAGCGTCTTCTTATACATACCGCGGTTATTATAGGTAAACCACTGCCCCAGAAAAACTACCGGGATCAATCCCCCTGAACCTTATGGCTGTAAATAAGCAACTCTTTTACCGACTCATCTCCTGTGCGCTAGTGCTGCTCACCATCACAACCTTGGCTCTGGGAGAAGAACCGGACCCCTCAGAATCGATGCTCGACGGTCTTGAGCGTTCGCTGGAAATGGGTCGGCACGAGCAACTGCTGGCCGAAAAACGAAATCCTGCCAATCAGCTGTCCGCTTTTACCACCGACGGATGCAGTGGCGGACTTTCGGTGGGCTGGAACTACCTGGCGCAGACGATCGAGTTCCTACAAGAAGTGCACGGCGACCTGCCCCCCTGGGAATCCTGCTGTATAAGCCACGATCGCCTCTATCATAAGGCAGGAGATCAAGACATCTCCGCCGAAATGAGTTTTGAGGCTCGGAGACGGGCGGATGAAGTGCTGCGCGCCTGCGTAATCGACACTGGTCTCAGCCGCGCCCCGGAACTCGCAGAGCAGTATGGCTTGTCGCTGGAAGAAATCGGACAGGTGTACCGCGTCATTGGCGACTTGATGTACCGGGCCGTCCGCATCGGCGGAGTACCCTGCTCGGGACTGCCCTGGCGTTGGGGGTACGGCTGGCCCGAATGCAACTGATTTGAGGAACTCATGAGCAGAGAATATTGTTTTAACCTGACGATACCCCTGGCGGATCTCGACACGGTCGAGGGGCTGCTTGCGCAGGCGAGCCTGAATCAGCCCGCGATGCGGGTGAGCCGGAAAACGGACAGGCACGGCTGCGCCCGCTATTATCTCAGCTTTCCCTTTTCCGAGAACCGAGCCGATCTGGCCTTCCAGAAATGGTTTTCAGAATACCAGCAGAGTGATTGGGAGCTGTACGGTCCGAACCCGGGACGCTGGGGTCTGATTTAAGTTCCCCGGAGATTTTCCCTCCGCCTCACCGCCGCTCCCGGAATGCAGTTCTCCCCCAGGCCGTATCTCTTGGCAGAAAATTTGCGGTTCTCTTTTCAGATCCGTTGGATTATTGTTTCAACTCAGTCCCGGTTACGCTCACAGAAACCTCATATCGTGGAACCATGAAACAGCGCAGCGACTCATCCATCAAACTCGGCAAACAAGAGGCGGAACGGTTCATTACCGAAGAACAGATCGATTACGACCCGTTCATTGCCATCAGCGATCTGCACTTGGTCCGCAAGACGGTGCCGATAAGCTTCGACTCATTCAAAAAGACGATCACCGAGTTGGATCCCGATTTGTGGTTGGCAATCGAGGAATCGGTTCACCGGCTGGCAGGCGATCAGCAAGAGGCTGTCGATCTTGACGCCTATGCAGAGGGATTTTCCGAAGGGGTGGCCGCCGTCTGGGAGAAGATACGAAACGACGTACTCTAGAAACGCATAGCCTAAAACAAGTTCAGTTTTTCGGGATTAGACCCGCTCCTTCACAGGGCTGCGCAACTTTCTGCCGACAACCATGTAGAGCGACACCGAGCAGAGGATGACATAGCCGAACATCTCGACATTTCTGGTCCTGAAGACGAAGGATAGGGCAACGACCATGCAAGCACACATGGTGAAAAACAGCGGCCGTGGTACCTGCCGAATGATCACCCGGCCAAAATGAGCAAACTGCAGATGACTCACCATCAATCCCACCGAAACAGCGGCCCCTCCCCAGAGCAGCGGTGGATAGTCTACCACCAGGACACTGCCGAGGACGATAAGCGCCCCAGCCGGGCTCGGTAAGCCATTGAAAATGCCTTCGGGCAGGTCAGTCCGCTTCTTGTCAACGGTTACGAATCGAACAAGCCTGAAGGCCACTCCAGCAATATATACTGCAGCGAACAGCCAGGCCAACGAGCCCCCTGATTTGATGATCATATAGGCCGGCGCCAGCCCGAAACTGACGAAATCGGCAATATCGTCCATCAAAGGACCGATTTTCGTGCCGCCGTGCTTCTCCGCCATCCTGCCGTCGAATAAATCGAACAGCTGCCCCATGATAATGATACAGATGGCCCAGGCAAAGTAATTTTGATAGGTCAATATCAAGCTGGTAATGCCGCAGATAAAATTCAGGGTTGAAAGGATATCGGCATAGAGCCGGTTGGGAACGAACTTGAATACGATGGATGCCGAGGCCAGGATGATGATGCCCACCAGCACTTCATCGCTGATATTGTATATTGGCGGAATATCAACAATATCATCGAGCAGGGCACAGAAAATGACCAGCCCGAAACAGATTATCGCCTTAATCTTGCCGAAATTATTGGCAGCCCCTGAGGTCTTCAGCAGATCCAGAATCCGGCGAGCCAGAAACTGACCGAACAGTTCGATAATCACCAGCATCCAGATCAATTTGACGGAGATGATTCCTTTGTAGGCAAAACCAATCAACGGCGGCAGATAGGTCAGTTTGTCACACAGCGGATCCAGCCACTCTCCAAGCTTCGTACCAAGATTGCACTTTCTGGCAATGACCCCGTCAACGCCGTCGAGTATGGCAGCGAAGGTGAAAATGACGATGCCGATGTTTTCGTGACCGAGGAAGAAATAAAGCAATAAGCCGACCATAGCCAGGGCGGTTCGCCAGTAACAGACGGCGTTGGGATGCAACAGCCACAAGTTGCGGGAAATATAATCCTGGAGCGGCTGTTTATTGATCGCCCGGGAAAACCAGACGAAGAAGCCGACTCCCAATAGAACCGAAAAAACGATGACCAAAAATCTTTCCATGACTGTTTACGCTATAAGCGTACCTGTCGACATCTGGTAGATGGTTCAACGTTCAGACCAGCGTGGCAACCAGGCCGCTTCGGCAGGGGGAAAATCCGCGGGCAGCCAGCAGTTCCGTCCCACAAGGCCATGCTCGGGGCCTGATCGAGCAGCACTTCCCCGTGGATGGGTGACAGATTCAAGTGGTGGTACCGATGGAGTGACGCAGCAGATCCAGAAGGGTCGAGTACTCCAGGGCAGATTCATGGGTTGCCATCAGGTCCACCGGCGGCGCTATTCCATGTTCAAGGGCCTGCTGCCAGCGTGACGCGCAAAGGCACCAGCGGTCCCCGGGCTTCAGGCCGGCAAATCCATAGAGTGGCATTGGCGTACTTAAATCATTGCCAACGCTTTGGGAAAATTCGAGAAATTCTTCCGATACCACCACGCACACCCCATGCACGCCAACATCTTCCGGGGTTACTTTACAGCTGCCTTCCCGGGTAAAGCCGGTGAGCGGGTCCAAACTGCAAATCTGCAGCGCAGAGCCCAGCACATTCTTATGTTCAGTCATATTTTTTCAGTTTAATATCTTGAAATATTTATATTTTCTTGAGCGGGTCAGGAACTCGTCAGAGAACTCGCTCCAACCATGGTACAACACCCCCTTCTCCTGGTCAATCCGATCAAACATTAAAGAAGTTAGACATCTTTTCTTTATTGACAATCGCAAATATGTTAGGCTGATACAAGCGTTTTTTAAAGCGGATCCTGACAGCAGATAGGCAGAAAAAGCTTTAACGGGGAGTCAACATGCCGGTTATTACGCTCAAATACAAAGATACGGTGCTGGAAAGATATCAGATTGGAATCGGGCAAACACTCACTATTGGCAGAAACGAGTCCAATGACATCGTCATAGACAATCTCGCTGTCTCTGCCAATCACGCGAGAATCGAATCGGTATCCGCCAGTTTCATCATCAAAGATCTGCAGAGCACCAACGGCACCTTTGTCAACGAAAAGCTTGTTTCCGCGCATGGTCTAAGGAATAACGACGTGATATTGATCGGCAAGCACACCCTGCTGTTTGACCGCTCAGACCTCGATCAACAGACCGCCAGGGAAGATAGCGAAGATCTCGATGAGAAAACCCGCTATCTCGACACGGCCGAATACCGCGAACTGATAGAAAAGGCCAAGAAAGACCCCAGGCATAGCCCTTCCTATGCTGGTACCGCGGTGAGCCGCGACTACAGCGGCGGGCTGCTGACCAGGATCTGGAGAAGCTTGTTCGGCTGAAAATTACTCCGAGAAAAGTTTGTTGAGCTTTTTCTTCATGCTGTGTCCAAAGCGGCCAATGTCGCTGCGCCCGAGTTCCTCTCTCAACGACAGTAGATAGTAGTGATCGGGAATCACCTGCAGCCCCCGTCTTACGTAAACCTCGGCCGATTTGTAATCGAAATCACGAAAGGCCTCCTCAGCCATTTTTGCGTAGCCGTCGGCAATATCCCTGAGACCTTTGCGGACCAGCGCATTGTCCGGCTCAATACGGGCAATCTCATTGTAGTAGTAATAGGCGGAGTCATTGGCTGGAGTGGACAGCTTATTGGCGTCCAGACACAGTCGGGCCTTCTCGGAAAGTTCGTAAATATAATCCTGCCGTTCTCTGTCGATTCGGTTTTTAATCTCAACCAGCCGACGATAATTGGGGATAACGCTTAACCCGGCGGCGACATATTCCTCGGCCCGGTTAAACTGTTTGTCAGCCAACGATTCTTCAGCCAGGGTGGAGTATTTTTCGCAGATCAGCCTCAGTCCGTCAATCGCCACCTTGTCACTGGGATCAAGGAACAGAATCTCATTGAAATAGGCCTGGGCACTCTGTTTCTCCGGCTGAATCAGCCGGCCCTGCCGCATAGCTTGCAGGGCTTTGGCATGGAGAGATTTGAGCTGCTGCTGCTTGGCCAGGGCGTCGGCCTGGGCCTCGAAATTGCGGCTCCGACCATCACTCTCGACCCGTTCAGTATTGGCAGGCGGACGCTCCACTAGTGCCGTTTTTTTCTCTGCTGCAGGTCCATCTCTGGGCACCGGACGCTGGCTGGTTCCCGAAACGGGCTTCATTTTCTTCAACTCCCGCTTCTTCAGAACCGGCACCTTGGTTGCCTCTCGGACCACGGTCTGGGCCGCTGCCACCTCTTCAACCGGTGCCTCAGCCAGCTCAACCTCAGGTTCCACAGGCTCGACCGACTCCTGCTGCACCACTTCCTCCACAATTGCCGGGGCCTCTCTCGCTGCTCCTTTTTCTGCGCCCCCTTCTCCTCTGTCAGCCGCGGCTGCCGGCTCCACATCTGGCTGAACCGATTCCCGTTCCAGTGCAGAAACTTTCGGCTCCGCACCTTTTTCATCGGTTTCCGGCAGCGCCTCCGGAGTCACTGAGGATGACACCATCTCTTCCGGCTGATCCGGGGATAAAAAAAATATAATCACCAGCAGCACCAGGGCTGCCCCGGCAGCCATCGTGGGGATGGTACGACGGCGCTCGGCAGCCATATCCCGGACCAGCCAGTATTTATCCTCTCCCCAGGCTCGCAGACGTGACCAGTAAAGCTTGATCAAGTGCACAGGCGGACGATGCAGCAGCATCGATGTCTTGTCCTCTTCTGCTCCCTCTTCTGGAGAACGGCGATCCCTGACGATGGCTATATCGGTTTTGTCATACCCAGTGCCAGGTTCGTCGTCTATTCTGATTACCTCGGCAATCTTTTTGTGCTCGTTTCCAAACTCCAGCGCGAAGAGCTTGCGGATCGAGCCCTTCAGCAGTTGGTGGCCGCCACGCTCCTGCATCTGAAAAAGAAGATCGTCGATAGCGGACTGCATCTCGGCGCAGCTTTGGTATCTGCGGTCGACTTCCACCGCCAGCGCCTTGTCGAGAATACGGTAGACTGCAGGCTCAAGGTCCGGCAAAATAGTTTTGAGATTGTCATATTCTGCGGTGAGAGACTTTCTGATCAGCTCGGCGGTGTCGCCATGGTACATCCTTTTCCGGCTGATCATCTCATAGAGCAGGATACCGATGGAAAAGATATCTGAACGGGCATCAACATCCTCGCCGGAGAGCCGTTCGGGGGACATGTAGGAAATCTTTCCCTTTACCACCCCTTCCCTGGTTTTGTTATCGAACAGCTCTGCCTTGGCGACCCCGAAGTCGAGGATTTTCACCTTGCCGTCATAGGTGATAAAAATATTGTGCGGGGTCAGGTCCCGGTGGACTATATTGAGCGGTTTATGCTGCAGATCGGTCAGGTTATGGGCATACTCCATACCTTCACAGATCTTGGAGCCGATTACCAGGGCTTCACTGAGTCCAAAAAGTTCTGGGTGTTCTCTGGCACGAACCATCACCGAGTGCAGGTTTTTGCCGAACAGATACTCCATGGCCAGGAAATACTCGCCGTCAATCTCGCCAAAGTCGTAGGTGGCAGCAATGTTTTCGTGCTGGAGAAGGGCAGCCAGGCGGGCTTCCCTGATAAAGATATCGACCATTTCCCGGTCGCTGTTGTGCTCGGCCAGAAGTTTCTTGATGACGATCAGTTTCTCGAACCCCTTGTCCCGGGTCAGTTTGCCGCGAAACACTTCGGCCACGCCACCAGACCCGATTTGGTCGAGCAGCAGGTATTTATCACCAAACTGCATCGGCTTTACCAACCCCATCAACTGCCCCGCAGAAGATAAAATGGAGGTACACGCTTACCCAGGTCGGTTATGGTCGTCTGGGTAAAACCACCCATAAAATGATTGCCCGGGTAATCCATTTTGATTATCATTTCGCCGATATTAGCAACGTTTCCAATCTAATACACTTAAAATTCGGATTACGGCATACCCCCTGCTGATCGGACACCCCGCCCGGACGATGAAACCATCCTTGCAAATCAGCGCCTGTTGTGAGAGTGACCGGGGGTTAGTACGTTCATATAATGAGGACGTCTGTCTTGTCAACAATGAAGATGGCTACTTCCTGGTAGCCGACGGCATGGGGGGTGAAGCCGCCGGCGAACTGGCCAGCGCCTTTTTCCGCGATACGGTGGTCGAACTGTTCGGGTCCACCCCCAAGCGCCACCTGACAGACGATGCGTTGCATGAACTGATTGTGGAATGTTTTCAGTCAGCCCATGAAAGGATTCTTTCCCATGTCGATCAAGAACCTTCCCATAAGGGGATGGGCTGCACCGCGGAACTTCTGGTTTTCCAGAATGACCGCATCGTCATCGGCCATGTCGGCGACAGCAGAACCTATCGGCTGCGCAACTCCGAACTCGTGCAACTCACCACCGATCACTCCTTCGTCCAGGAACAGGCGGATCTCGGTATAATCAGCCAGGAGCAGGTCGACAATCATGCCCTGAAGAACCTGATTCTCAGGGTTGTCGGCAGCAGCGAGAAGCTGGAAGTCGATATGATCGGCAGTGACGTGCAGCCGGGCGATGTGTTCCTGCTCTGCACCGACGGACTCTCATCCATGGTAACAAAGGAGCAGATGGCGGAAATCTTGTCCTATGACCTGGTACCCGAAATCAAGGCGACCATGCTCATTGACCAGGCCAATCACAATGGGGGCAGCGACAACATCACCGCCCTGCTTCTCGAGTTCGACACCCCTTAAGTCTGCAGCCGCGCATGACTCCGCAGAGGTTGTCCGGGGAAACAAAAATCTTTGCACAAAACGGTGGTGCCGATAGTGGTTTTCAAAAGCATATCGCTGCGCCCGAAGATGAAATTTTCAGCCGAGCCCTCGAGCCCGGAGAAAAGATAGTACTCCAGGGCTGACTAGAGCTGCCCAGCGGCATACATGCAAGACGCTTATCAGGCAGGGATGGCCAGCAGCAGGCGGAGCAACGAAGGAGTGTATTGTATGTGGCCCCTCGTGGAAAGACGGACCCAAGTCGTATCGTCAGGTGTAATTGCTCAACTCAATGAGATTATCATCCGGATCACGTATATAGACTGAGCGTATCGGTCCCCTGGCACCGGTGCGAGCCACCGGCCCCTCCTCAATCACGATATCGCACTGCTTGAAATGCTCGATAACTGCCTCGATCGGCGTGTCGGTAACAAAACAGAGATCCGCCGACCCAGCAGTCGGTCGCCCGGCACAGGGCTGGAACTCGGCGCCCGCACGGTGCAGGTTTATTTTCTGATCCCCGAATCTCAGACTTTTACGATTGCCGCCAAAGGTGATGACTTCAAATCCGAGAACCTGGTGATAGAATTCACAGGTGGCAGCAATATCTTCAACCGTCAGCACCAGATGATCAAGTGTTGTTATCTGCATAGTGTCATCCACCATCTCAATCAGTCTGCCCGGCGCCTGCCGGGAGCTCGATGATTGACAGGTACTCTGCGATTAAGTAGGAACCTGGATAGAGTTTCTCATATACCATATCGCAGCACCACATAACAGAGGATAAAGACCGCTATGAGAGCTGTTGTGCAGAGGGTTTCCCAGGCTTCCGTCTCGATACGGGGCGAAACGGTCGGCTCGATTGGCCCGGGCCTCGTCGTGCTGCTCGGTATCCATAACGAGGATACCGAGCAGGAGATAAAATGGATGACCGACAAAATTGTCCACTTGAGAATCTTTGAGGACGAGAGCGGTAAAATGAACCGATCCCTGGTCGATATCGGTAAAGAGATGCTTATTGTCTCCCAATTCACTTTGTATGGGGACTGCAGAAAAGGCAGGCGGCCCGGGTACTCCTCGGCGGCGCCACCCGAAAAAGCTGAGCCCATGTACCGGAAATTCATTGAGCTGGTGAAAAAGCACAAGATCAAGACAGCGACCGGTCAATTCCAGGAAATGATGGAAGTCAGCATCACCAACAGCGGGCCGGTTACCCTGCTGCTCGATTCGGACAAAATATTTTGACGCCCAACAAATCAACCACAGAGAAAACTTATATGCAGACCAATTCAGCCACCACGGTGGCCGGCTTTACCCTGAAACGCCGCCACTACATCGAAGAGATAGGTGCCGAGGTCCATCTGTTTGAGCATGGCACCCTCGGATGCCCCCTGATAGCGATAAAAAACGACGATACCAACAAGACCTTCGCGGCCGCCTTCAACACCACACCGACTGACTCCACCGGGGTGGCTCATATCCTTGAACACTCGGTCCTGATGGGGTCGCGGAAATATCCGGTAAAAGACGTATTTGGGGAGATGAACAAAGGCGGGCTGATGACTTTTCTCAACGCCATGACCGGGGCTGACATCACTTACTATCCTTTTGCCACCCGCAATCTGAAGGAATACTTCAACCTGATGGATGTCTATTGCGACGTGGTCTTCAATCCGCTTCTCGAGCCTGAAACCTTCGAGCAGGAAGGCTGGCACTACCATAAAGAAAGCCTGCAGAGCCCGTTGCAGCTGCAGGGCGTGGTGTTCAACGAAATGAAGGGAGCCTTCTCGGATCCAATCAGACTCATATTCCATCACATATTCGGCGGCCTGATGCCCGGCTCCACCTATGCCCATGAGTCCGGCGGAGACCCCAAGGTCATCCCCGATCTGAGTTACGATCAATTCTGTGATTTTCACCGGAAACACTACCACCCGAGTAACTGCACCCTGTTTGTCTACGGCGACGCGCCACTGGAACAGGAACTGGAATTTCTCGACGACCGTTTTCTCAGCAGGTTTGAGACCCGAGAGACTCGCTCCCAGGTCGATCTGGGTTCGATGATCACCAGCCCGGTGACCATTTGCGACCACTATGGCGTGGAATCGGCTGATCTCGAAGAACGCACCTATCTGGCCGTCGGGACTCATGTCGGGACCGTGGCCGACCGGGAGCGGAACGGCGCCTTTCAGGTGATCGCCAACATCCTCTTCAACTCGGATGGGTCACCCCTTAAGAATAAAATTTTGTCTACAGGAATCTGTAAAGATTTCGGCGGGCTCTATCTGTCGTCCTCATGTTTCAACACGGTGATGATCACCTATCTGGTGGGCAGTGAAAAAGAGCACCTGCCGACCTTCGCCAAAGTCTACCAGCACGCCCTTGAAGAGATTGTACAAGGTGGCCTGGCCAAAGATTTGCTGGTGGCTGAACTCAACAAATATGAATTCGGGGTCCGCGAGGACGCGAGCAAGGCCCAGCGGGGCCTCGATCTCCTCAGCAAATCCCTTGCCGCGTTCAAATACGGGACCGATCCATTCGCCGCACTGCAGACCGAGGAGGTACTCAAGTCTATCAGGGCCAAGGCACTGGGCGAAGGCTATTTCGAAGAATTGATCAAAACATCTCTGGTTGATAACCCGGCGACCGTCACCGTGGTACTGGAACCCGACCCTGACAAAATCAGACGGACGGCTGAAGAGGAGCAGGAGCGTATTGACCGCTACGAGAGCCAGTTGGACTCGGAGGCCTTGACTTCACTGGTGGCCCGCACCGAAGAGCTTGTAGCACGGCAGCAACAGGCCAACGACGATGCGACCCTGGCCAAACTCCCCCAGCTTGAATTAACAGATCTCCCCGATCGCGCCGACTTTCATGTCGTCAGTCCCGAGCAGTTTTTCGGCCGGCAGACCCTGATCAGTGAGTTGCCGACGAATCGCATTTCCTATCTTGACATCGGCTTCGATCTCTCCACCCTGCCCGACGAGTATTATCCCCTGCTCGATCTTTTTGGTACGATCATCACCGAGATTGGTACCAGTAAGCTCGATTACATGCAATTTGCCAAAGAGGTCGCCACCTGCACCGGGGGCCTCAATCATTCAATCAACACCTATACGACTTTTGGCATCCCTGACTCAGTGCAGCCAATTTTATGGGTAAATGCCAAAATGTTGCCCGAGTACCTGGAAAAGGGCATCGACCTGCTCAGTGATATATTTGCAGATCTGTCCCTCAAGGATCGCAGCCGCATTGCTGAAATTGTTCGCCGTGAATTCGCCTGGGCCGAGCACAGCACCCAGAGCGAAGGCTACGGGCTGGCCTCGACTCGGGTTTTCTCTCATCTCGGCCCGGCAGGCAGATATCAGGAACTGTATAGCGGTGTGACCGCTTACCGCAGTCTTAAAAAGCTGGCCCTCGACTACCAAAGCCAGGAAGAATCATTTCTGGCAATGCTGGAGCAGATGGCAGAGAGGATTCTCAACCGTACCAAGATGGTTATCTCATTTACCGGTGAAAATCAGGAGATCGAACGTTTCAAGACCTTCGGTCAGCGATTTGTCGATGCGCTTCCAGAGCACCCCACCGTCGAGCCAATAAGTCCCCCGTCATTTGATTTTGTGCGCAACGAGGCGTTCATAACCGCCGCCGAAGTTGTCTTTGCCGTCCAGGGAGGCAACCTGTTTGCCTCGGGCAACGGCTACAAGGGTTCTTTCGAGGTATTGAAAACCTACCTTTCGCGCGATTATCTGTGGAATAGCGTCCGCCAGATCGGCGGCGCCTATGGCTGTTTCATCCAGTTCAGCTCGATCACCGGCAACCTGGCAATGATCAGCTATCGCGATCCCCAGGTCAGGAAGACCTATGATGCCTACGACCGGCTGCCAGAAGTGGTCGCTGGAATGGACCTGTCCCGCCAGGTACTTGAACAATTGGTTATCGGCACCTATGGGAATTTCGATCCCCATCAAAGTGCCGCCGCCAAAGGTGTGACCGCGCGCAACGAATATCTGTGCAAGATCACCGCCGAACACAAGAGACAGCGGCTCCAGGAGATCACCAGTACTACTGTGCAAGACTTGCGGTTATTCGCCGAAAGGATCGGCACAATGACCGAGAACCGTTACCGGGCGATTATTGGCAATCGGGCAAAGATAGAGGCTGACAGCGAGCTGTTCGAATCGATTTCGGAACTCTGAGGCGGTTCAGCAGCCGCACACACAGTGGGCGCAGTGCTCCAGCACTTTTTTCATGATCTCGTTTGAGGCTGCCAAGTGGCGGTATCCCGCGATAATTTGCTGCTCAGTCTGTACCCAGTTTGAAGTAACCAGCTCGCTGCGGCAGTTATCCACCAGGGCTGCAATACCTGTGCTGGTCATTTCAGGATGGAACTGCAGGGCGAGGATCCTGTCTCCCAGAACAAACCCCTGATTCCTGCAGGCGGAGCTGGAGCCGAGCAGGACGGCGGATTCGGGAATATCGAAGGTATCCCCATGCCAGTGAAACATGGTGAACTGCTGGGCAAAGATCTTTTCGAGCCAGTCGGGAACTCCCGCTTGCCGGGTGACGGGGAACCAGCCGATTTCCTTTTCATGGTGGGGGTAGACCGGGGCACCGCACACCAAAGCCAGCAATTGGGCCCCGAGACAGATTCCCAGTACCACCTTATTCTGTGCGATTGTCCGGCGGATGAAGTTCTTCTCCAGGACCAGCCAGGGATACACACCTTCGTCATTGACCCCCATCGGTCCTCCCATGACTATCAGCATATCCATCGAGTCAGGTTCCGGCAGCTTGTCAGCTGCCCAGAATCTGGTGCAGCTCAGGGAGTGGCCGCCCGCGGCGGCCCAGGACTGGATCATGCCGAGCCCCTCGAAGGGGACATGCTGCAGCCAGTGAAGATGCATAATCAGGTGGGCATCAATTGACTGCAGGGCCATAGTGAAGCCCGCCACGGCTCCACAGCTGATTGAGGTTGCGCTCCATCATGAAGGGTGAATTGCGGCCCAGGTTCCGCTCGAAAATTTCACCGTAATTACCGACCTGGCCAATGACTCGAACGACCCAGTCGTCGGTCAGCCCAAGCCCTTTTCCCTTGATGCCTTCGAGCCCAAGCAGTTTTCTGACAGCCGGATCGGTGGTCGAACTCATGGCCTCCAGATTGACAGAGGTCAGTCCTTCATCCTCGGCAATTTTGAGGATAAACAGAACCCACCGGACAACATTGAACCACCCGTCATCGCCCTGCCGCACGGCCGGGCCCAGTGGTCTTCTGGAAATGGTTTCTGGAAGGATTTGATAGGATTCCGGCTGAGAAAAGCCCAGCCGCAGCATCGGCAAGCGCGACAGGTTGGCGCTGATTACCTCGCACTGATCTGACTGGATCGCCTGGAAGAAACTTTCCACACCGTCGAAATCGACATTCCGGTACTCCAGATT
>JAHEER010000200.1 GCA_024640625.1 Desulfobulbaceae bacterium | reverse complement strand
GAAACTCTTCCGCCTTTTCAGCACATTCAAGATAAGGTTGCAGTATTTTGTGGATATACTCCTTATCCATCTCTGCAATTTCTTCGTAGACTTCAAGTGACTCGCCAAACATCTCCTGCTGTCGGGCTATACGCGCCAGGATAAATCGGGCACGGATACTTTCAGGATAGTGACGCCTGGCTTGTCGTAAGTGTTTCCTCGCCGCCGCCGGTTTTTCAGCCTGCAATTCGAGCTCGGCCATTTCACAGCAAAAGTGGGCCATCACCAGGCCCATTTTTTCGTCTGTCACGGATTCAAGCCGCTGGGCCATCTGCAATGCCTTTTCCCAGTCTTTTTCCTGTTGGTAAATATCGAGCAGGTGTTTCAACGCGGATGGTGCATGCGACTCGCGCTCAATCAATTCATTGAACAGGTTTTCAGCACGGTCAAATAAGCCGGCACGCATATAGTCCTCGCCCAGTTCCAGCAGGGCGCGCGTTCGCTGCCTGTCGCCGAGGCCTGGCTTAGAAATGATGTTCTGGTGAATTCTGATCGCACGCTCCACTTCACCACGCCGTCGGAACAGGCTACCCAGCGCGAGGTGGGTCTCGATTGTGTCGGAGGTAACTTCAGCCATTTCGATAAAGACGGCAATGGCCTTATCCGGCTGCTCATCCAGCAGATAATTCAGGCCTTTGAAATAGCGGTGGCTGAAATTGCGGTTGCGTTTGCGCTCACTGCGCGAGGTCGTACTCTTGGCCAGAATCCAGCCAGCCCATGCTGCCGCCGGGATTAATGCTAGCAACAAAACCTCGATCATCGGTGCTTAATCATCTGGGCTGTTTAAGCCCGGTGTATCCTGTCGGTTCAGACTGGCGCGGGCCTTTCTTAGTTGCAATCGCAAAGGCAGAACGCGGGCCAGGTAAATCATACTCAGACCGACCAGCAAGCCCACGGAGAAGCCAAGGAGAATGGCCAGTCCCAGCGGCAACTCGAACTGGATCCATAGCAGATCAACATTGACTGGGGTGGAATTTAAGGTGCCTACCAGCAATCCAACAACGACGGCTACGAACGCGATCAAATAGAAGCCTGTCTTTCTCAACACGATCTGGTACCCCTTAACAAGGAACAGCCATCGTCTGCGGACTGTGCCTTGTCTTGGATCATCTGCTTAGCTCTGAACATGGCAATTTCACCCGGAAGGAGTACTGGTACCTCTTGGACAGGACCAGTCCTGAATTAAATCAGGAGATATTGTTAACACGCTCTCGCAGCGATTTCCCCGGTTTGAAATGAGGGACGTGCTTGCCGGGCAATGCAACCGCTTCGCCAGTTTTTGGATTACGACCCATTCTTGGAGCACGGTAGTGTAAGGAAAAACTGCCAAAGCCCCTGATTTCGATGCGTTCACCGCTGGAAAGTGAACTGCTCATTTGTTCAAGTATGGATTTGACACCCAGTTCCACATCCAGGTGGTGCAGGTGTTGTTGGATTTCTGCCAGGCGGTCAATCAATTCTGATTTGGTCATTGGGATCTCATATTCCTGTTATTCGTTAATTATAGCCGGAAAAAACGGGCGGTTCTGCCTGAACCGCCCGTTTCCTGACATTAACTATCCTGGTCGAGTTGCTCTTTGAGCAATTCACCGAGGGAAGTGGTACCACTGGAAGCATTTTGCTGGTGGTATTCTTCCAGTGCTTCAGCCAGTTCCTCGTCCTCAAGTGCACGAATCGACAGTGTCAGGCTGCGGCTCTTACGGTCAAGACTTACAAACTTGGCTTCGATTTCGTCACCTACACTCAGTTCCTTGGTTGCGTCTTCGACACGCTCTTTCTTGATATCTGCCGCACGCAGGTAACCCTCAACACCATCTGCCAGTTCAATGACTGCTCCACGAGCATCCACTTCCTTGACAGTACCCTTGACCTGGCTGCCGCGTGGGTTTTCGGCCATAAAGGTTGCAAATGGATCCTGATCGAGTTGTTTCAGACCGAGGGAAATACGCTCGCGCTCGGGGTCAACTGCCAATACCACGGCTTCAACCTCTTCACCCTTGCTGAAGTTACGTACAGATTCCTCACCGGGTGTGAGCCAGGAGATGTCGGATAAATGAACCAGACCGTCAATGCCGCCGTCGAGTCCAATGAAAATACCGAAGTCGGTGATGGACTTGATCGCACCGGAAACACGGTCACCCTTGTTGTGGGTCGCTGCAAAGGCTTCCCACGGGTTGGATGCGCACTGCTTCATGCCAAGTGAGATACGACGGCGCTCTTCGTCAATTTCCAGCACCATGACCTCAACTTCGTCGCCGGTCTGAACAACCTTGGCCGGATTGACGTTTTTGTTGGTCCAGTCCATTTCTGATACGTGCACCAAACCTTCCACACCGTCTTCAATTTCAACAAAACAGCCATAATCGGTGATGTTTGAAACCTTGCCAAACAAACGCGCACCAACAGGGTAACGGCGTTGCAGATCGCTCCAGGGGTCGTCGCCAAGTTGTTTCAGACCAAGTGAAACCCGGTTGCGATCGCGGTCGAAGCGCAGTACCCGTACCTCGAGCTCATCGCCAACATTGACTACTTCGCTCGGGTGGCGGACACGCTTCCACGCCATGTCGGTAATATGCAACAGGCCATCAATACCGCCAAGGTCGATGAAGGCACCGTAATCGGTGAGATTTTTGACCACACCTTTAACGATCACGCCTTCTTCCAGACGCTCAAGCAGTTGCTCGCGTTCTGCGCTGAACTCAAGCTCAACGACCGCGCGGCGGGACACCACTACATTGTTACGTTTGCGATCCAGTTTGATGATCTTGAAGTCCAGATCCTTGCCTTCGAGATAGGCAGGGTCACGGACCGGACGCACATCCACCAGTGAACCCGGCAGAAAGGCGCGGATATCGTTGATATCGACTGTAAAGCCACCTTTGACTTTTCCGCTGATTTTGCCCTGTACAATGTCTTCGCTCTCGAACGCGTTTTCCAACTTGTCCCAGACCATTGCACGCTTGGCTTTTTCACGTGACAGCTTGGTTTCCCCATAACCGTCTTCAACGGCCTCCAGAGAAACTTCGACGCTGTCTCCAACTTCTACTTCCAGTTCTCCGTTCAGTGAACGGAACTGGTAAATGGGCACGATGCCCTCGGATTTCAGTCCGGCATTAACGACGACTACGTCGTCCCTGATTTCAACTATCGTACCGGTAACGATAGTACCTGGCTTCAGACTTTGTGAGGCGAGGCTTTGTTCAAATAGTTCAGCGAAACTTTCAGTCATTGGTTTAATCTCAACAGATAATCTGCAAACTCCAGAATATCCACCTGGTTGTTTTGGCACCTGATTGTGCCGGTCAAATTCCACCTCCCGGTATTAGGAAGCTTCATGTGTTTTATATAAATATCAGATATTTATATGTCTTTCTTTAATCATTAATTTAACTTTGTCAAGCACCTCATTGATGCTTAATTCCGTCGAGTCGATGATCACTGCATCTTCAGCTGGTCTAAGCGGAGCGATGCTACGCGATTGATCGCGCATATCACGGGCTTTGATCTCCCTGAAAAGGCGCGAGAGATTAACACTTTCTCCTTTTTCTTTCAACTGCTTATGTCGTCGTTGCGCTCGAATTTCCGCACTTGCTGTCAGAAATATCTTCAAATCCGCATCAGGGAAAATTACCGTGCCCATATCCCTGCCATCTGCAACCAGTCCAGGAAGCTGGCGAAATCGCCTTTGCCGCTTGACCAGCGCCGCTCTGACCGCTGGTGTTGCGGCAATCCGGGAAGCCAGGGCGCCGGTCTCTTCAAGTCTCAGTTGATCACTGACATCCTCACCGTCAAGCATCGCCCGGGCGCCGTCT
>JAHEER010000199.1 GCA_024640625.1 Desulfobulbaceae bacterium | reverse complement strand
TGCTCAGGATCTGGTTGGTTTTCGTTGTGAACGTTGCGCTGGGGGTATTGGTGAGTCTCGCAACGCCTGTACCAAAGCGAGAACAGCCTGTAGTGCTTTCGGACTTACAGTTTCATACTCGACCTGGTTTTAACCTTGCCGGGCTGGTGATTATTCTCGGCCTGATCTCGATCTACGCCATTTATTGGTAGGAGGTATAGGGACAGGCATCGTTCAATATTACTGATGCTCGATAAATTCATCTGCACTCTTCGACTCTATTCTGGCTAATTCTATGCCAAACACAAACCAAGTTCGGCAAGAATTCGGCACGAGATAAAGCGGGCTATATCCGACGCACACGACCTACTGATCCAGCTTGAAAATTAGCTACAAACGCCAGTTTTTGGATGGCTGACCAACTAGTAGCAAACCGCCTGGTTCATAACCAGATGTCTTATTCACGTATTTTCTTCGCCAGCTTTGCAGACTCCGCTTTCGCCTGCACCAAGAGTGCGTTCCAATCATTTGGTGGACGGCCGCTCGCCAGCATTCGCTCAAAAACACGGTATGCATCCGTCTTACTACTGTAGGCCCGCTTACTGGTCTCATCATTCACCCAGGCATAAACGATAATTCTGGATTCTGAGTGGAACCGGAAAAACAACCGGTACTGCTGAAAAAACTTCGCGCGAAACCAGTGTTTGTGGTGAGCCCCCAGCGTTGATCCCTGCCGATATTCTGACAACGTGGGATCCTGAGGAATCACCTCGAAGGCTAACTTGAAAATCGCTGCCAGGCGCTTGGTCGCATTCTTCTTTAGATAGTTGATGGGGTCTTTGCGACGCTGCGCCTCGACTTGACTCTCAAGGCTTTCGATCTGATCCAAAAAGAGTGGGTGCGCAAAAATGCTCCAACCATTGATGACCAGAGGTTTGGGCTGCGACAAGTTCAGTCGTCCTCGTCTGACAGTGGGGCATTCAGGTCAACATCAATACCGGAAACCAGCCCTCGAACACGATCCACTAGTTCGCCACTGATAGCCGTCACGTGCTGGGGATGCTGGGTAATATCATGCGCCAGAAAGGATAGAAACTGATCCAGGACCGGGTCATCATCGTCCACATCAGCACGCGTCAGTAAGACCTGTCCGTCGGACAGGACGGTATAGCGAACCTTTTCACGCTTACGCAGATTCAGGGCTTTTCTCACCGCATCCGGTACTGTGGTCTGGTAGCGGTCGGTGAGCGTGGATTCACTGACAAGGATCGGGTCGCTCATGTATGGCCTCCCAGCAAGGGTAAAATTGGTAGCAGCTGACAGGGTAATGCATATGCATTACCCTGTCAATGGCATCTGACGCCTGTGTTCCGGGATATCCCATGAATGCCAAACTGACCCACGTGGGGTGCTGACCCACTGCGGGTGGGATGGCGCGCCTGGCACGGATGACCCATAACAACCTACCGGTTGTTATGGCCCTACGGGCTTCGTCGCTGCGCTCCTCGGTCCAAATGCTGACGCATTTGTCGAAGCGGATGGCCGCCCCCTCCGACCGCCTGGCTCGTAGAGAGAACAGACAATCTATCCTATTGATTTTAAAGGTCTAAAGGCGAATCTCGTTGCGCAATTTGTACGACTCTGCGCAACAATGCAGGACTGTTGTCGGAAAATTGTCGGAAAGGAATTTTCTAGTCAAGGCCGATTGATAACGCCAATAATGTGCATTTTGTTAAACGAAAGAAAGACCCACTGCGAACACGGTATCCTGCCGATTTACCACTCGGCCTTGACAGATATCACTTAGTATATACATTATATATATACATTGGTTTTTGGGAGCTTTAACCATGTCCACCGGCTCAATATTTGAAAACAATAAAACGCAGGCTGTACGGCTGCCGGCAGAAACGCGGTTCCCCGAGGGGGTCAAGCGAGTCAATGTCCGTCTCAATGGAAAAGACCGGATCCTGTCGCCTGTAGAAAATACCTGGGACAGTTTTTTCCTTTCTGATGAGCGCCCATCGGACGACTTTTTGACGGAACGCGCATCCCAGGAACAACCCGAACGCGAATCTCTCTGATGCTCAAATACATGCTTGATGCCAACATCGTGATCTATGTGATCAAGCGACGTCCCTTGGAAATTCTTGATACGTTTAACCAACATGCCGGCCAGCTGAGCATCAGTGGTATCACGCTTGCTGAATTGATTCACGGCGCTGAAACAAGTGAATTTGTAGAACGTAACTGGCGACACATTGAAGACTTTACTTCACGGCTGGAGGTATTGAATTACGGTCCGAAAGCAGCAGCCCACTATGGCAGTATTCGCGCCCAACTCGAGAAGCAGGGCACACCCATAGGTGTTAACGACCTCCACATCGCGGGACATTCCCGTAGCGAAGGTCTAACCTTGGTGACCAACAATGAGCGAGAGTTTAAACGTGTTGATGGCCTTATGATTGAGAACTGGGTTAACTGACCCGACACCGCTAACCTCAATCGGATGCTTCAGATTGGTATCGGCAAATTAACTTTTTGAGATCAGAGAAATCTGAATTCGGATCTCAAGTAACCGCCCTGCTCCATTCAGTAAACGCACATACACGGAGGTTACGGTAATTCGGGGTAGTGAACCGGTCGCCGCGATAACCGCCAACTTTTACAGTTTACCCGCCGCAGCCAGTGCCGAGTGGATCGTCTTAAAGGGTAAAAGGAGTGACAGAGGGGCATCCAGCAGCGGCATGGCTCCATAGCTGGCATACCACTTCGCAACCCGATCATTCTTGGCATCAATCAGCAATGCCACACCACCCGCCTCCGTGGCTACGTAAAGACACCGACGACCCGCAGCGAGTAGCAATTGCCCTCCCAAACCTTGTCCCTGAGCTGAAATGTCGACCGCCAGACGTCCCAGCCTAAAGACAGGTACTTCGTGGCGAGCCAGCCCCCGCTTCACAATCTCCGGCGTTCGCTCATAAGCAATCGAGGCGGGGCTAAGACTGTAGAAACCGAGGATTTTTGTGGCTTCGGCGTCATCGATTGCCAGGAAGGTTTTTGCCCCGCCCTTCTCGTGACTCTTCCTGGCATGCCGTTGTAGAAACTCATTCAGGCCGGCATCGCCGCAATCAAAACCTGCCCTATCATGACGTTTCGCGATTGGCTCTTCATGCCAGGCAGATGGAGTCATCCGCGCATTGGCATCGCGAAGGCGGCTGCCATGAGTTTCTCATTGGGCTCCGGCGGATGTTCGAGAAGATTCAGGACCTGCAAACTATCCCGCTCCGATAAGTCCAGATGTTCACTCTGATCAATGACATCCTTAGCAGTCGCTACCGCCGTACGGATCACAAATTCCGTCAGATTCGTGTGCTGCAGTGCCGCAGCCCGGACCAACAGCGCCTTTTCCTCCACAGCAATTCGCAGCGACATTCGGTCGTTGTCTTCTACCGGTACTCGGGGCATAGGGACCCCCTCCTATCAATTATGTACGTTTTTAAATTGTACGTATAACTTGCCTGATGTCAATATGTACTAATTCAAAACACACGGTACAAGGAATACGCTTTCATGAAGCAGATTGCGTATTCCAGACCAAGCCTGCCACTGATTCCAGACGAAGCCTGCCACCCATTCCACGCGAATGCTGCCACTGATTCCACGGCAAATCTGCCACCCCGGCAGACCGCCTGAGATCACCCTTCGGAGCCAACCGACGCGCGATATCTAACCGGTATTCTGGCCCTTTCCAACCAACAGCTGGGCCATCGCAACGGCGACATCACGACACACTACTCCGCCCCCGAGCTGGAGGAGCTTTTAGTGGCGGTAAACAAGGTCTGCGAGGAAAAGTCCGGCAAAAGTCCGGCACTGGTTATG
>JAHEER010000088.1 GCA_024640625.1 Desulfobulbaceae bacterium | reverse complement strand
GAAAATCAAGCAACAGCCGAAAAAGAATCAGCTATAAAGATTTATCGTTCATTGGGAATGGTCCACTATTATAAATAGATGAGTGGTTGGCTTTTTTGTTATGATCTCTTCCCAGATTACAATATCACTCCTGCTAGATTACGAGGAACCTTTTCAATATAATTGAAGAGGCTTGTACTGGCAATGTTAACTATATAAGAATATTTAGAAATTCACCTTCCTGCTTATCCACCGGATTCAAACTTTACCGGAAGCTGACCTTGCCGGTGTACACCTTTCGCTTTGTACTTTCGTTTCTAATCTCAGGTTAACAGGAAATCTTTATTAAATGAAATTGCCTTATTTTCTATCTTGTCGATTGATCTTTTCTCAAGGAGATTGCTTGATACGGTATAGAGGACAGTGCTATAATCGGTGTCGCTGTCTGATCAATTTACTCAGTTAAATTGAGAAAAAAACCACATGACCACATTAAGCAGAGTTGGTGTCGCTATTTTCACCTTAGCTGTCGTCTTTGGTCCAATATACACTGTTCCTGATTATTCAGTTGTCAGCAATCTAATCAGTGAACTTGGTGCGCAGCAGACTCAGAATAATTTCTTCATGATTATTGCTTTTTGCCTACTTGGAGCAGGAATAGCAATTGATGGAATTAAAACGTTTCAACTGCCGCTGCTACCGTTCATTTCGTTTGGGGTTGCTATGGCAATTGTTGGCTTGTTTCCCCATAAGCCTATTGATGCTGCTTTGAATTATAGTTCTGCACTCCACAATATACACGGAATCATAGCAAGTGTGGCAGGCACACTCATCACCATAGGGTTTATCTGGCAGGGCTTCCGGAATATCGGTTGGCAGAAAATGGCTTGCTTTTACATGGCGGCAGTAGCAATAGTATTTCCAGTTCTAATGATAAAACTCCCAACCCTCCAAGGTATTATTCAAAGGGTCATGTATCTTCAGATATTTGCCTGGCTCTGGGTTAAACACCCTGAAACTTTACATATAAAGCGTTCCAGTTGACCTCTTGTCTGCTGGTTTTTCATGACTCCAAAAATCGGTAATGCGGTTCAGTCCCGCTCTGGTGGCAATATGAGTACTTCTTGGAAAAATCGAGGGTTTGTTTATTGGCTATTGCAGATACCTGGTTGGCTTCTTCTTATCTATCTGATCTATGCGCAGGGCATATCAGCATTTGGATACGAGTTAGGAGTGTCAATGGGAACACAAGAACCCATTGAAGTAGTCACCGAGGTTGGTGCTGCATTTTGGTATGGATTTGCACTGGGTGATCTGCTTGTCTACCTTCCCATATTGCTTATAGGGTTAATAGGACATCTCCGCTCAGAACGATGGGGACACATTTGGTTTGCAGCAGCTTTAGGAATTACCATCTATTGGCCAATTGTCTGTCTTTCCGCTTTGGTCGATGCTCGTGGTGCTCCAGGGTGGAATATCGTCAATGAATTGCCATATTGGATCTTTTTACCAATAATTGCTGGATGGGGCATATGGGGCCTTTTTGCAGTTTCGAGAATGCTACCAAGCAATGATGCGGGATAAAACAAGGAGGAACAGATATTAAGGCCATACTGCACACAAAGTTTGGGCCACCGGATGAACTTCAGCTGAAAGAGGTGGAAAAGCCTTATCCTGAAGACAACCAGGTATTGATAAAAGTTTTTGCTACAACTGTAACATCTACAGACTGTAACGTCCGTAACTTCACCTTTGTACCAGGATTGTTCCAGATCCCCGCCCGGCTCTTCATGTTTGGCGTATTCAAGCCAAGAATAAATATATTGGGAATTGATCTGGCCGGAGAAATCGAAGCGGTTGGCAGGAATGTAAAAAGGTTTAAAGAGGGTGACCAAGTTTTTGGAACGCCTGGAATGGCTTTTGGCGCTCATGCTGAGTACACCTGTGTGCCGGAAGACGCGGTGTTGACAAAAAAAGCTGCCAGCATGACTTGGCCGGAGGCCGCATCCATTTTTTTAGCAGCTAGTACTGCATTGTTTTTCCTTAGGGACAAGGGGAATATACGGGCTGGGCATAAAATACTTATCTATGGCGCTTCCGGAGCTATAGGAACGTATGCAGTTCAGCTTGCCAAACACTTTGGTGCAGAAATTACCGGTGTGTGTAGTGGCGTGAATTTAGAAATGGTGAAATCACTGGGAGCCGATAAGGTCATTGATTACACGAAAGAAGACTATACCGATAGTGGTGAGTCCTATGATCTAATTCTAGATACGGTTGGTAAAACTTCATTTTCTCACTGCAAGAAATCGCTGAAACAAAAGGGTGTTTTCCTTCCCGTCGTAATGAATCTGACTGAACTCGTCCAAATAGTATGGACTTCTATGATAGGCGGGAAAAAAGTTAGGGGCGGAGTAGCAGGTGAAAGCCTAGAAGATTTAGAGTTCTTCAAAGATCTGTTTGAGAAGGGGGAACTAAAACCGGTCATAGATCGGTGTTATCCGCTGAAACAGGCTGTCGATGCTTTCAAATATGTTGAAACAGGACACAAAAAGGGAAATGTTGTCTTAATGGTGGAGCAAACTGAAGACGTGACAACTTGGTGACAGGAAAGGTTTTGTCCTGTAAATCTTGATTTACTTACTGAGGCCAGGATAAAGATTCTTCCAGAATCTAGGTCGAGACCAATGAATTCCCCGCCTCAGAAGTTGCCTCTGGCAGTAGCAATTATTTGAGGATTTTTCAAACCAAAGAGCATCAGCGGAAGTCTATTCTTACCCCACCTGTCATATTTATCTATTTACTTGTTAGGCTTTATTTTTGCTCTCTGTCGTAATCGTGATGGAGAATTTTTCGGCGAAAAAATCTTACCCGACAATTTACCTGGGGTGATTCTATTTAAATACTATTTCGGGAAATAGTAATATAAATTAATGATATGATTGGAATAAATTGTGATATTACTGAGGAAATATTTATTGCGGCATTGTGGTATAATTAGAGATAGGAAACAACACACTTCTGTTTTCTCTTGAATGAGTTTGGTAGGGCAGCGCTTTCAGCAGGGGGACAGATAAACAATGCAGAGAAGACTGTTTATCAAATCTCTTTTGGCAACGGCCAGCTATGCCCTTGCCCCCTTTCATCACCTATCCTTTGCAGCTCCCATAAATAAGTTTAAAGAGAAGATTTTGATCGGTATCTTTTCTCCTTCTCACTGTGCAGCTCCAATTATCTTTGCTGAGCATAAAGGGTATTTCTCAGAAGCGGGGATAAAGGTAGAGTTGGTAAATTACCCGACTATGTCAGACCTGGCTAAAGATCTTGTCGTTGGTGCTATAGATTTTGGGCAACTGACCGTGCCATTAGCTTTTTCCATCAATGCAGCCGCTAATCCTTTAGGCCTAGATCACCCTTTGGTAGTACCAATGATTCTGGGTGTCCATGGCTCAAATCTGATGATCAGAAATGATTCTGGTATCTCTCAACCTGCTGACTTTAAGAATAAAATAATTGCTACACACACAAAGCTAACGGTGCATTATCTTCTTGTCCGTCTTTACCTTCAGCGCAATGGCATCGATACGGAAAAAGACGTCACCATGTCGATAGTGAATTTAGGCGACCTAACCAAAGAATTGAATCAAGGACATATTGACGCATTTATGATGCCTGAACCAATAAATGCGTTAGCTGAAGAAACTGGACAAGCTCATACATATATTCTTAACAGATTCATTTGGCGCTACCATCCCTGCTGCGGACTAGCCGCCAGAAAAGATTTTTTCATCAATCAAGACAGAAATAAATTGCTCAGCCTGGTATCTGCGATAACCAAGGCCTCTCTCTATATTAATAAAGAAAGAAATCGTGAGGAATTGGTATCAACGTTGAAAAATGCATCGTATGGATTCGAACACCTAAACCGGAAAGTAATTGAAATGGCTTTTGCTTTTTCTCGTTCTTCTTTCTACCCCTTTCCCTATCAATCAACTGCAGTATTGGTCCTGAGAATGATGAGAGACTATAAGTTGCTGCCCGCCGTTGATGTAAAAAGTACAGCGCATGAAGTCTTTCTCTCGAACTTTATGAGAGAATGCCTTGCGGGACTTGGAAAAAAGGCTCCAAGAAATAATTTCCGGCCCGAAATAGTGCTAGGGAGGCATCTTGAGTTGGAAGCCTGAGCGTATCAGCACAAAGGTTGTCATTCCTATAGTCCTCGCAGTAATTGTTTCCCTAAGCTTTGTCTTCGTACTTCTCACTCGCCACACTACCGAGACAATAGTCAGACTCAACACAGCCGCCTTGAAACTTGAGACAGAACGGCTTTACCATTTCTGCGAGAAAGCGGTTGAAGAACTGGTAATAGATAAAAAATTTGGCTCTCCGGAGCATATGGCAAACAAAAAGGAAGTAGTTCTCAGCGAGATCGAAAATCTTCTGCTATCTGAGGGGATAGATGGCGTGACTGTTGATCAACAGGGCGTCATTTTATCTACCATACAACTTGAGGAAGTACCTCACTTCAAGGGTGCAAGCGGAACTCTGGAGATCTTGGTCAAAGAAGGGCTTTTCTATGGGTACTATTTATACTTCCCAGTATGGGAATGGCACGTCGCGACTCTTCTTCATGAAGAAGAGTATTGGGCAGGACATAGACATATCAAATTATTTCTGGCAATTACCGGTCTTGTTTACATTATCTTAGGCTTAGCAGTACTGGGAATTCTATTACGCGGGGTCCAGCAGCCACTTTATAAAATGGCTGCGCAACTCACCCAAAATGGGAGGATTGATTATCGCTCCGGAACACAAGAACTCGATCTCTTGGCTTTCACTATTAATCGACAACTTGAGGAGATCGTAAAAGAGAGTGAGGCTAAAATAGAACGTAAGAAAATTGAGCATGAGCTGACTATCGCCAGAAGCATACAACAGTCATTTTTACCTGCTGGCTCCCCCACAATAGCGGGAATTGACCTTGCTGCTAGAACTGTTCCTGCTTTACAGGTAAGTGGTGATTTTTACGATTTTATTCTTTTGGGTGAGGGCAAACTGGGATTGGTAATTGCTGATGTCTCTGGCAAGGGAATGCCGGCAGCTCTGCTGATGGCCTTGTCGTGCGCCCTGATTCGAGTGATTTCTTCTGAGGATATTGATTTACATGAAGTATTAGAGAAAACGAACCTTCGTATTAAAGAATTCGCTACCGAGGGTTATTTTGTAACAGTCTTTTATGGGATATTTGACCTTTCTGACAAGAAACTCGAATACATACGAGCAGGCCATAATCCTCCTTTGCTCTATAGGGCAAATTTTGATGAATTTGTCTTTCTTAAAGGAAAAGGAACAGGACTAGGTGTTTGGGAGAATATCAGTTTAGAGACTAGGCGAATTGAACTAATAAGCGGAGATATCCTGGTATTATTCACCGATGGAGTAACTGAAGCAATTAATCAGCAAAATGAGGAATTTGGTGTAAACCGTCTTCGCCATCTTGTCCAGAAGTATCAAAATGAAAGTGCAGCGGACATAATCGAAAAAATCTATCAGGAAATAGAAAACTTTGTGCGAGGCGGGCCTCAGTTTGATGATATTACCGTAATGGTTATCAAAATCTAAGCAAACACTTTTCTTTGGATTAAAGATAAACGCTCTATCAGTATATACCTGGATCTCTTCATTTTTTTAGGAATTGGCAATGAACATCTAGGGTAATGACCAACCGCCACAGGGTTCCAATTGCCAATAGTCAATCTTAAACCAGCATGCCCCTCAATCGCAAAGAGCTACTATGTAGTTATAATTGCGTGGTTTTGGCAAGTGATTAGTTTATTTCTATCGGCTTGTTTCGCTTCAATTATGACTGGCTAATAAAATGATAGCTGGTCTTGTGATGTCCACATCTTCTAATTGGAGGAGAAATCATGAAGCTGAAAGTAACGCTCATTGGCATCTTTACTGTTTTTTCATTTTGTTTGATTCCCAGCCTCGTCACAGCGAACCAAGTAATCGGTACCTGGGTTGCCGAGCCCTGGCAACCTGAGGACATGATTGCCTGGGGAACCGATGATGTGCTTGTCGACTTCGGTTCTAACGGACTGTGGAAATATGACGGTTCGTGGATTCGAATGTCACACTGGGACCCGAAAAGTATGATAACTTGGAGTGGATCCAGGCTGCTTGTTGATTTCGGCCGCTACGGCTTATATAGCTATGATGGTGAATCTTGGAAAAAAATAGCAGTTCCGGCCCCATGAACCGTAACACTCGATGACCCACGCGGCAGCAAAAACAGGGCTGATACCAACGGTTCTTGTTGCAATAGAACAGAGCTATCCTGAGAACAAACGCATCATCAGCGATAATCTGGCATTATCAATGCTTCCCTCCGGGATGAGAGCATTTGTTTTGCTCATGCGCTTCTCCGCGGTGAGAGAATGGGTGATAAATGCTGTGGAAAAGAGATCCCCGGGGATCTGGGCGGGGCTCATGTGTCGGAAACGATATATTGACGAAAAACTATTTCAGCCAGACCACGAAGTTGAAGCGATTGTCAACCTGGGAGCCGGTTTCGATACCCGTGTGTATCGGTTGGCGGGTTCTGCAACTTTGCCTATTTGGGAATTTGATTTACCTGACAACATTGCGAAGAAAAAGAAGCGTTTATCTGCATTTTTCGAGCAGTTGCCAACGCATATACAACTGGTATCTATCGATTTTGATACGGATGATTTAAATTTACTTCTGTCAGCAAACGGATACTCATCGGACAAGCAGACTTTTTTCATATGGGAAGCCGTATCTCAATTCCTGACTGAGACTGGCATACAAAACACATTAAATTTTCTATCCAAGGCCCCACAAGGCAGTCGCCTGGTTTTTACCTATATTTTAAAAGAGTTTCTCACTGGTGATGCTCTGTATGGGCAGGAAAAGACCTATCAGCAGGCCGTGGAAAAGGGATTTTGGCTTTTCGGTCTGCACCCTGACGAAGTGTCAAGTTTTTTGGGTTCAAATGGATGGGAGGTATCGGAGCACCTTGGTTATGATGAGTTAGCTGATAGATACTTAGAGCCAACTGGCCGAAACCTTTCTGCTTTACCAATAGAGCGTATAGTATTAGCAGTGAAGGGGCCCAAAAGTTAGACTATCCCATTTTTACGGGTTGTGTAGAGATAGAATATGAGCAACTTTGGTATTTCCTTTATGGAACATGATGACATCCAAGAATCAGCAAAAGTTCTCAGCATTGCTATGTTAAACAATCCACTCCACATTGCTGTTTATGAGGGCAACGGTGACAAGCAACGCAGGGAAATTGAAAGAGGTTTTCTTGAACTCTTCAAGAAGCGACCTGGCATAATTTTTGTTGCAAAGGACGGTGAGAAAATAGTTGGAGTGATGAGGATGAACTCTTGCGTTGGCAAGCGAGATAAGGGGGAAAAAGACGTACCGAAAGACGGGAAAGATGCCAATATCAGGAGATCTCTCTGGCTAAAAGAGTGGGCAGAAAGAGATCCTGAAGAACAGCATTGGCATCTCGGTCCGATTGGTGTTTTACCGTCTCACCGCAGATTGGGAATTGGCTCCTCACTGATGAAACGGTTTTGTGAGGAAGTGGATAATTGTTCAGCAAAAGCCTATCTGGAAACTGATATGATCGAGAATGTTCGTTTTTACCAAAAATCTGGATTTGAAGTGATTTCCACCTCAGATATTTTCCAAATTGAAAATCGATATATGGGTAGAGTTCCCAAATAGATTGTGTATAACCGCCTAATTTGATCTGGCAGTATTAGCTGGAGAACTTAGCTATCAAACGAAACTGAAATTCCTGGTAAGGGAATACCTGCCAACGTAGTAGACCACCTCTGACCGTTTTTAACAGGAAGGGCGGCGGTCAATGTTCCTGTTGATACCAATTCATTTGCTTGTAATCGGGGTGAATGCGGTTGTTTTGATAAAACATCAAGGAGATGTGCAACAGCATTGACAGGATTCCCCAAGACATTGGACCCCTTACCGTGGGCCTGTTCTTTGCTATCACATGACAAAGAAATCGTGAAGGATTCCAAATGAGATAATACTTTTGGTCCCAGTAGATTAGTTGCCACAGGCTCACCGATTATTAGCATTGCATGAAGTCCACAATCAGCTACGGTATCGGCTGCTTGGAATTCCCAATTTGGAAAATGAGATTGCACGATTTCAAAACCATGCGCAATCCAATCGATGCACTCAATAATGCTGGCTGGATCAGCCCTCTCGTGCGGAGCTGAATGGAAGTGGAGAATAATCTCTGGTTCGATCTTTGGTTCAGTAAAATTACTAAGATTGTAAATTGTACTGGTGCTTTTATGGTAATAGACCGTTGAGTCATAAACATATCCCCACATCGGATTGCTCACCCCATAATAAGAGCAAACTTCCGGGTTAGTAAAACCAATTTTTCGACCAATGGGGGATTCACCTTTTTCCATCCTCATCTTATGAATTGAATCAGCCACTAAATAAGCATCTTCAATTCCAAAGTTTTCAAACCGAGAACTGAATGGCTCAATTTGGCTGTAAGTATCCTGAGCGGCCTTCAGTTCCTGCACAATTGTGGCTAAGATCGCGGATTGTCCCATCGATTATATCTTCTAATTATAGTTGCTTTAAGAGCCCTTACTGTTCTCCAAATTTCTCTCTTAATTTTCGGTGCATTATCTTTCCAGTTGCCGTCCTTGGCATGTCATCATCGGTAATAATTCTCATCAAGCGGGGTCTCTTGTAACCGGCCATTTTATCTCGACACCAGTCAATGAGCTCATCTTCTGTGGCCGCCTGGTCCTGATGTAATACAACAGCGGCCAAAACGGTTTCACCCCACTTCTTATTGGGTACACCGATTACTGCAACATCCTTTATTTTGGCATTTTCTCCGAGCACATTTTCAACCTCAGAAGGGTAAATATTCTCGCCTCCACTGATAATCAGATTGCTCTTGCGATCCGCCAGAAAATAGTATCCTTCTTCATCGCGACGCGCCATATCTCCAACAGAACAATAGTGGTCCATAAACGACTCTGCCGTCTTCTCAGGAAGCTTCCAATACCCCGGAAACGTATATGGGGTATTAGAATATAATTCGCCCACCTCACCCGTTTGGCATTCAATACCTTCAAGATCAAGCAATTTAATGGGCCTGGAACCAGTGAGTTCTCGGCCGACCGAACCAAGTTTTTTAAACTGCTCATCCGGCCCGAGCATCGTCACCCAGCCTGCCTCAGACGAGCCATAGGCTTCATATAGTTTAGAATTTCTGAAAAACTCCATAATCTCTAGTTTGGTATCCCGACGTGCGGGCGCTGAGGATATCAGAAGCCTGGTAACGCTATCGCCTCTGTAATTATTTTTTATCTCGTCAGGCAATCCCAGCATCATGATGTAATGAGTTGGCACCAGCGAGCTAAAAGTGATTCTCTCCTCGTTCATAATTCGCAAAAGGTATTCCGGGTCAAAATGGATTCGGTCGTGAATCACAGTTGTGGCCCCGCAATAGGTAAATAAAGTCGCATACCATAAGGAATTTGAATGACACAGGGGCATCACGAGAAGACAAGTATCATTGCGGTTAAATCCCTGCTCAAGTGCAGTTATTATAGCAAGCATGGCACTGTTTTCGTGACTACGAATAACGCCTTTGGGATTGCCTGTCGTACCAGATGTGTACATCAAGGCCCACGCATCTACCGGGGAGATCATCGCATCTGGTATCGCCACTGAAGATTGATTGATCAAGGTTTCATAATCTTGATACCCAGGGTACTCGTCCTTTCCTCCAAACAGTACGTAACCATTTGCAGCAACGGGCAAGTCTTCGCGAATCCCATCGATCAGTTCTCGGAAAGGTTCTTGCAGAATCATTGCCTTGGCTTCGCAGTTCTGGACAATATAGGTAATCTCAGGCCCAATCAGGCGAAAATTAACCGGTACAGCGACAAGTCCAGCCTTTGCCATTGCCACATATATTTCCATCCACTCAAGGCAGTTGTATGCCAGGATAGCCACTCGATCTCCTTTTTCGAGTCCCAATCCTAAAAGACCATTGGCAAGTCTCAAGGATCTTTCGTCCCATTGTCCATAAGTGATCGATCGCTTGGAGTCTCGAGCGCCAATCTTATCTTTATCAATATATGCGTACAGGCTGACGGCTTCTCCAATATGCGGTATTTGGTTTAGATTCATAATCCCCCCTTTATGACAAATTGGAACCGAGGTTATCCTTCTCGCCAGTCACGTTCGACCTTATCCCACACCTCCAGTGGTTGGTAATCAGGTACAAGACCTAGTCCTTTAACGGCATCGGAAGAGACTGCATCCTGGGTGATCACTACATCGACCAGTGCTGGCGTATTTGCCAGAGCTTCTGCAATGGCAGATGTGAGCTTTTCCGGATCGCTGACTCTCTGCCCAAACAATCCAAAAGCCTGGGCCATCATTGCATGATCTGAATATTGTAGCGTTGTGCCGACAACGCGGCCCTCATAGTTCATTTCCTGGTCGAGACGTTCGATATTCCACGCTCCATTGTTGGCAATGATGAAAACCACGTTTGCATTGTGTCTCTTGGCTGTATCGATTTCCATGGCGTTGAGCCCAAAAGCCCCATCCCCCGAGATAACAACCACTTGACGCTCGGGCATTGCCAGCGAGGCAGCAGTACCGTAAGGCAGTCCCACCCCCAAACAGCCAAACGCACCAGAGTCCAAATAAATCCCCTGGTTGAGTCCCATGCGTGCAAAGCTCAAAATATCCCCGCCATCGGCCACGGTTACTGCGTCCTCGGAGAGTACCTCGGACAAAGCGGCGAATATTCTGTTTGGATGCATTAATCCATCTTTGCCTGCCGGTGCTGTCTTCAACCTTTCTGCATATTCTTGAGAGCGCTGAAGATGTGTCTCGCGCAGTGTCGCAGCCCAATCCTTATCAAGCTTTTTAGATAACTTGTTACAAGCAGTAGCTAACTGTGAAAGTGCTATACGGGGATGGGCAAAAATCTCTACCTCTCCACGACGATTCTTCCATAACTCATCACCGGTATCTGCTATTCTCAGGAAACGTGCATGTGGAAAAATCGCCGGCGATCCATAGGCCATCTGATAGTCCAGCTTACGTCCCACGGTAATCAGCAGGTCTGCCTGCTGCATTGCCTTTCCTCTCATCGAACCAATCACTGCTGGATGGTCGTGCGGCACCAAACCTCTGCTTTCCTGAGTATCGAGGTATAGAGCTCCTGTAACATTAAGAAACTCTAAAAGTTCTGCTTCAGACCCTCTCGCCCCACGTCCCGTAATGATTAACGGCCGCTCCGCTTGTGAAATAATTTCAGCAGCCTCAATTATTAGCTGTTGATCGGGGTATAGAATAGGAGGAGTTCTGGGACGGAGATATTCTTTTAATACCAGTTTTCCAGGTAGTTTTTTTCGAAGCACATCAGGAGGAATTTCAAGGTACACAGGACCAGGCGAGTTGCCATTGCCCAGCGCGATACCTATGGCTTGATCCAATTCCCTCGGTAGATTGTCAATGATGCGTAAGGTTCTCGCTAAACGTGTTATAGGCTGCAATAGATCGGTATGCGGCGTTCCCTGGAGTGGTCCCATATGTTCCTGGGGACTTGGAGTGCAGCCGCCAATTAACATTACCGGTGTTCTCTCAAGATCGGCATTTGCCATAGCAGTGACACAGTTGGTAACACCAGGACCGGCGGTAACCGCTGCAACGCCGATGCTGCCTGTAAGAATTGCATGTGCTTGCGCCATATGGACTGCTGCACTTTCATGGCGTACGTCGATGATTCTTATACCTTTCTGGGCGAGTTGATCCCAAATTAGTTGGATGTGTCCCCCCTGTAACCCGAATACCCGGTCCACTTTATGAGCAACAAGAAAATTAGCAATAAATTCAGCACCAGTCTGATCCGTCGCGTAGTGCATCGCATTTCCTCCATCAGTTATTTCAAATAAAATTAGCCGAACCGCCTTCTCTAAGGCAGCTCGGCTATCTATTGAGACCCGAAGCTTTCCGTCCCAGCCTTCCGGCAGGTTTGGCTTTTTCTTGTTATATCTTCCCTATTGATCAAATAGTATGATAGGAAAAATTGTTTAGTCAATCAAATTTTTCTACAACATAAATAGAATTTTCTACTAAAATTGGCTTTGATACATCTCCCCATAAACCCATTTATTAAAGGTTAGATTCTCCCTTTTTATCATCATTTTCTGACCAGCTATCGTCACCGCAGCAGAGCGGAGCGGTTCAGTTCTTCCTTATATGTCTGTTTATATTCAGATTCAAACCATTGATAACAGATGTCTTGTTGTTACTAGACCAGATTTTATGATTCTGCTATTTTACCAGAACCAGCACTTTGACAGCGGTGGCTATTGTCAAAGCCTTTTTCTGCACTTCTACCTGAGGGAGTTAACAATGCGAAAAATCATTTTGACTTTGATCGTTGCGACGATACTTTTTCCGGCGGCCTCTTATGGAGAGGTTAGCTCAGATCCAGATACCGGAAACGATCTACTTAATGCTTGCGAAGCCTTAATCGAAGGGCCGGAAAGCATTAGTAATTCTTCACTGCAGGCGAAAATAGATTGGGTAAGCGAATCGGAGTTTTGCTATGGTTATATCAGGGGGGTAGTGGAATGGAATGGCAATTATGAAAAATACTTAGAAAACGTAATCTATAAGCCGATCTTTTGCCTTGGGGATAACCAAGTTGAAATTAATCGATTGGTCCAAATCGCAGTTAACTATATGAATGATCATCCAGAAGAACTGCACAAAAAGGGCATAACCATTTTAGACTCTGCCTTTAGGCAAGCATTTCCGTGTTCTGCAAATAAGTAAAACTTTACGGTAATGTGCCGCACATTCTGCGCACCACCCCGGTCTGCGACCTAACTTATTCGCAATAGAATAACGCCGGCAACAGTCAGTATTACTGCACATGCTTTCAACCATGTCAGTTTTTCCTTCAAAACCAAAATACCAAGCAGCAAGGCAAATATTACCGATGTCTCTCTAAGCGCGGTAACAAGAGCGATCGGGGCCTTGGTGAACGACCATACCACCAGTCCATAGGCGAGAAATGATATGCCACCGCCACACAGCGCTCCAGGAATATGGTGTCTCAGCACTTCTGTCACCAGGCCGGGGCGGATCTTTGCGACGATGCCTGTAAAGATAAAACTATTGATAATCGTAAGGCTCCCGTAGAAGCCGATGGCGGTCCCGCCAATTCGCGCCCCCATGCCATCTACTATCGAATAGGAAGAAATAAAGCCTGCGGTGACTAAGGCCAGTAAAACGGTTGTCGATTGCCTCTTCGTCCCCTTTTGGGCAGCTGTAAACGCAAGACTGATGATGCCCGTACCGATAATGCAAAGAGCCACAATCTGAAATCGTTCGTAGTGTTCTCCAAGTAAAAGAAATGAGACAATAGCCGTAATCAGCGGTGCGGCCCCCCTTGCCAGAGGGTAAACCTGACTCAGGTCCCCGAAGCGGTATGAGTTTAGCAGAAAAACCTGGTAGCCTGTATGCAACAGTGCTCCGGCAAAAACGTAGGACCAGGCAGGCTGCGCCAAGGCAGGGGATAAGGACAAGGCAAGTATGCCAAAAGGGACATGGCCGATTACCACCGAGGTCATTCCCAGATAAGGATCGGCCGATCGTTTGACCTGGAAGTTCCAAAGAGCA
>JAHEER010000087.1 GCA_024640625.1 Desulfobulbaceae bacterium | reverse complement strand
GTTCAACGAGATCCCGGACAAGAGCGGCTTCCAGGCGGCGATGAAGCCGGTATACGAGAAATTCCTGAAGGACAACCCGAACCTCAAGACCCTGGTTGAAACTATTCAGAATACTCCGTAAACAGAAAAACAACGGTCATCAGAGTGTTCAGCTCTGATGACCGTTTCCCATTCTGTTCTTTTAAATCCTACTACATCTACCACAGTTACATGGGGCCAGGACAACCGTTGAACGAGAAATCTCTTTATGACCGAGGACTTGATCTGATCAGTTATATCTGCACGGTTATTACCGGGGTAATGCTGGTGGTGCTGACCGTGATCTTCGGCTGGCTGGTATTTGGCCGTTACGTCCTCAACGCCACGCCAACCTGGGTCGAGCAGGTTTCCTTATTGTTGATCGTCTATATCGGCTTTCTCGGCGCCTCGGTCGGTATTCACAAAAAAACACACCTCGGGGTAGCGGTGTTTAGAGAAATTAGTCCAAAACCCGTTCAGAGACTGTTTGAGCTGGCAACTCATTTACTGCTTCTCGGCTTCGGACTGATTATGACGGTGTATGGATACAAGTTGACCGCCTTCAAATGGGCGACCGAAATCCCGCTTCTCCATGTATCCGAGGGGTTACGTTCTTTACCCGTCGTCTTGAGCGGTGTCTTTATTTTCCTATTTTCAATCGGCCACCTTATTCATTTCTTTAAAGGCACCGACCGGGAATCATCCGAGTAAACAGGAGATTGTAACTAAATGGGTCTTCTCATCCTCTTGGCGATGTTTGCAATCTGTGTAGTGATCGGCATGCCGGTGGCATTTGCCCTGGGCGTTGCTGCCGTTACCGCCTTTTTTTATGAAGGCCTGCCGATGATGATCGCCTTCCAAAGAATTATATCCGGCATCAGCATTTATGCTCTGATGGCCATCCCGTTTTTCATTTTTGCCGGTGAACTGATGTTTCATGGCGGTATCGCAATGAGGCTGGTCAGATTCGCCTCATCTGCCGTCGGCTCGGTCCGGGGTGGTCTCGGCATAGTCAATGTCTTCTCGTCGATGCTGTTTGGCGGCATTTCCGGTTCGGCCATCGCCGATATTTCCGCCCTGGGATCAATCCTTATTCCAGTGATGAAAGAAAAGGGATATGACGATGACTACGCCGTCAACGTCACCGTGACCTCATCGCTTGCCGGTATCATCATTCCCCCAAGCCATAACATGATTATATATGCGGTCGCGGCTGGCGGAGGGATATCGATCACCAAGCTCTTTCTGGCGGGCTTCATTCCCGGCGTCCTGATGTGCATTTGCCTCGCCGCGGTCGCCTATCTGGTGGCCGTCAAACGCGGCTACTCCTCAGAGAAATTTCCCGGATTTATAATTCTGCTGCAGCATTTTATTTTTGCTCTTCCCGGGTTACTCACCGCAGTAATTATAGTCGGCGGTGTACTCAGCGGGGTCTTCACGGTCACCGAATCGGGGGCCTTTGGCACCATTTATGCATTCTTGGTAACCATCATTGTCTACCGAGCACTGTCCTGGGAGAAATTCAAGGTTGCCGTGGTAAATTCGGTTCGAACCACGGCCATGGTCATGATCCTCATTGCCTGTGCCGGTGCCTTTGCCTACCTGTTGACCTTTTATCAGGTGCCGACAAAGATGTCTGAGATGCTCATAGGAATCTCGGAAAATCCGATCATCATTCTGCTGATGATCAATCTCATGCTGCTGCTGCTCGGTATGATCATGGACATGGCGGCCCTTATTCTGATCTGCACCCCGATATTTCTACCGATCGCCACGACCATCGGCATCGACCCGTATCAATTCGGAATGATTCTGCTGATGAACCTGGGCCTCGGGCTCTGCACGCCTCCGGTGGGCGCCTGTCTGTTTGTCGGCTGCGCCGTGGGTAAGGTCAAAATCGAGGAAGCGGTCAAAACGATCTGGCCGTTTTATATCGCCATCTTGATTGCCCTGATGCTGGTCTCTTTTGTGCCGGCTATCTCGCTTACTCTGCCGAATCTGGTCAACTAAAGGCAATGACGCGGAGCAGAGACTGATTGCGATCACCCGTGCTCAATCTCTGCGCTGCAAGGCCCGCTACTCAGGTGACAAAGTCGACCAGGGGAAAGGCCAGCAAGCTCACCGCGCGATTCATGTTGTCGGCGTCGAAAAGCAGTAAATGATCCGCCAACTAACTATTTCAGAAAGTCCTCCCGCAGTGGGGTAAAGCAGTCGACCAGCCTGACATGTTCCGACAGGAGTTGTACGGTATGCGGAACGTCGGGCGGGACGGTGAACATGTCGCCGGGGCCAAGCTGCTCCTGATCATCTCCGATATAGACGATGAGCTCGCCGGATACCACATAGGACATCTGTTCATGCGGGTGGGAATGGGGCGGATCGGGCTCAGAGGTCGGTCCGTCATCGAAGTCGATAATCACCATCATCAGCTTGTCGGTATGTCCCAGATAACGTTCACGCCTCTCCCCAATCGACTCTCGTGGTTCCTTCTCATGCTTGATGAATCCCATCTCTTTCTCCTGGTTTCTCTGTTTCGGTTCTGGTCGAGTGGATAACGACCCCTATTCTTTCGCCTCTTCGCTGTGCACCTGGATTTACAGGCTGAAAATATCATAGATATTTCATTACATATAGTATAGAGATTAGAGGATCATGGACACCTTTTTTATCTGGTTGAGACCCGTTTTTCTGCTTCACCGCCAGTTCACTTTTGAGCCGTAGGTTCAACCAAGCTTGATCATGCACCACATCAAAGATTTCATGGAGAAACGGCATAATGAACTCCAATGAACGAGTCGCCGCGGTTTTTGCAGGAGAACTTCCTGATCGTGTCCCCATCGGTGAATTCGCCATAGATTTCGATACCATCGAGAGAATCATAGGGCGCCCCACCTACCTGAGAGCCAAAGCCAAATCAAAAATAGCTTTCTGGGAGGGCCGTCATGAAGAGGTGATGGAGAGCTATATCAAAGACCACATCGAGCTTCATGAAAAACTGGACTTTGATATCATCAATTTTCCCATGGCGACCTGGGCACTCCCTGCTCCCAGCGATCTGCCTCCCCCCAGAAAGCTCGACGCCACGACCTGGGAAGACCATGATGGCAGGGTCTACAAGTATTCTGAGATCACCTGCGACGTGGTTTGCGTCAAAGACCCCCTGGCCGAGAAGACCCTTTACACCATGGATCACGAACTGCTCGCCACGGTGGAAGATGTGGAGGCAGGAGTAATGGGTGACGAGCCCTCGGACCTGGATCCCCGATCGTGGCAAATACTCAACACCGTGATCGAGCATTTCGCCGGCCGCAAGTTCATCGTCGGACCTTCGGGAGGGGAAATCGGCATCGTCCTCCAGGGAGGCATGCAGCAGGGTATGATGGCCCTGATCACCAACAGGGATTTTATCGAAAAGGCAACCAGCTACCTCGTTGAAAAACAGAACAGGCTGGATCAGAAAATGATCCACCCGAAAAGCGATGCAATCATCTGGGGTGCTGATTTTGCATTTAATTCAGGAGGTTTTATCAGTCCACAGATGTTTCGCGAACTTTTTTTCGAGGCCAACAAGGCCAGAGTGGCTAATGTCAAAGAACACCACTCCAAGTTTGTGGTCAAGCATTGCTGCGGCAACGTCAATCAATTTCTCGATCTCTTCGTTGAACTCGGCTACGACTGCTATCAGTCGATTCAGCAATCGGCCGGTATGGACCTGGGAGAGGTAAAAAAACGGGTCGGTGATACACTGGTCCTGTGGGGAGGAGTCCCCGTGGAACTCATACTCGAGGGAAGCATGGATGAGGTGCGGCGTGAAGTCAGAACGGCTATGGACAAAGCCAAGGAACACGGCCGGTTCATCCTGGGAACCACCCATACCATCGCCGTTGGCGCCAACTATGACAACTTTATGGCCATGATCGATGAATACCATCAGTGGTGTGATTACTGAACCACACGCAGGACCGGGGCTGCCTGCACCGAAGGTGCTGGTAAACTGACAATAGTCGAAAAGGAACAGAGACGAACCATGAGATCAGGATACGGAACTGCCGAGACTGTGCTCTCGACAGAGGAGATTAGAGAGATCATTGGTGCTGTACTGCCCGAGGAACGGATTCGCCAGAAGCGGATACTGGTGCTCACCCCGGACAGTACCCGTACCTGCCCGCTGCCCGCGATGGTGCGGGCCGTGCGCGACCTCGCCGGGGCCTCGGCAGCCAGGCTTGACTTCATGGTAGCGCTCGGCACCCACACCCCCATGCCCGCAGACAAGATTCTGGAACTGTACGGCCTGGACGAGCAGCAGAAAAACCGCTTCGCCACTTCCTCTTTTCTGAATCATCGCTGGGATCGGGAGGACACCATGACCAGGATCGGCTGGATCGAGGCGGACGAGATCGAGCGACTGTCGGGGGGCAGACTCCGGGAACGGGTACCCGTCGACATTAACCGGGCCATCTTCGAGTACGATCTGATAGTGATCTGCGGCCCGGTATTCCCCCACGAAGTCGTGGGCTACTCGGGCGGCGCCAAATATTTGTTTCCCGGCATTTCCGGCGGAGAGTTTCTCCACGCCTTCCACTGGCTCGGTGCCGTGGTGACCTGTGCAGGCACCATCGGCATCAAGCACACCCCAGTGCGTGAAGTGATAAACAAGGCCATGGAACTGATCGATACTGAGGTCGTCTGCTTGTCCATGGTGGTCAAGTCTCAGACCGACCTGTACGGCCTCTTCGCCGGCGGCTACCAGGAAGCCTGGTCAGCCGCTGCCGATCTCTCCGAACAGGTCCATGTGATCGAAAAAGAGCGTGCCTATCCGACCGTCTTCGGCATCTGTCCACCCATGTACGATGAGATCTGGACCGGCGGCAAAGTAATGTACAAGCTCGAGCAGGTAGTGGCGGATGGCGGCAGGCTCATTATTTACGCCCCCCATATAACCGAAGTCTCACGCACCTGGGGAAAAGATATCGAACGCATTGGCTACCATATAGTCGACTACTTTCTCGAGCAGCCCGGCAAGTTTACCGACATACCCCGGGGCGTGCTGGCTCACTCCACCCATGTGCGGGGCACGGGGGCGATGCAGGACGGCATCGAACGGCCGCGAATCGAGGTGGTCATCGCCTCGCAGATTCCCCCGGAAACCTGCGCCAAAATAAACCTCGGCTATATGGATCCCAAACTCATCGACCCCGAAGAGTTCAGAAATCGGGAGTCTGAGGGTATCCTGTTCGTCGAAAAAGCCGGTGAAATTCTGCACCGGGTGAAGCACAGCCTCTAGTGGAGAAACCATGAAACCGTTTTTATCCGAAGATTTCCTGCTGGAAACCGAAAGTGCACAGACTCTCTATCGCGAATTCGCTGCGCCCATGCCAATTTTCGATTATCACTGCCACTTGCCGGTACAGGAAATTGCCGAAAATAAGAAGTTCGACAATCTCACCTCCATCTGGCTCAACGGCGATCATTACAAGTGGCGGGCGATGAGGGCCAACGGTGTTGACGAGCGCTATATCACCGGTGCCGCCTCCGATCGTGAGAAGTTTAAGGCCTGGGCTGCCACCGTCCCGTGCACCCTGAGGAATCCTCTCTATCACTGGACTCACCTCGAGCTCAAGAAGCCGTTCGGGATTGCCGATATCCTGCTTGATAGCGACAGCGCCGACGAAATTTACGATCGCTGCGCCGAGTTGCTTCAACAGGATGAATTCTCGACCAGGGGGATCCTCACCCAGATGAACGTCAAGGTCGTCTGCACCACCGACGACCCGCTGGACAGCCTGCAGTTTCACCAGCAGATTGCCGACGATCCTGCTTTTACCGTAAAGATCCTGCCCGCCTACCGCCCGGACAAGGCCATGGCCGTTGAGGATCTGCACAGCTTCAATCAATGGCTCGATGCCCTCGGCGTCATCACCGGCAGCGATATTGCCAGCTATGCCCAGCTCCTGGAAGCGCTGGCCGCCCGCCACCAGTTTTTCCATAAAATGGGCTGCAGGCTCTCTGACCATGGCCTCGAACACCCCTACAGCGTGGCTTTTACCGAGGACGAGGTGGCCGCTGTCTTCGTCAAGGCACGCCAGCACAAAACGCTGGAACCCGTGGAAATGGTCAAATTCAAATCGGCAATGCTGCATGAGCTGGCTGTGATGGACTGCGAGAAAGGCTGGACCCAGCAGTTTCATTTTGGGGCGATAAGAAACGTGAACACCCGGGCGTTCAACCGGCTCGGGCCGGACACCGGCTATGATTCTATCGGCGATTTCACTATGGCGGCCTCTCTGGCACGCTTTCTCGACCGTCTTGAAGAGCAGGAAAAACTCACGAAAACAATACTCTACAACATCAATCCCCGGGACAACGAGATGATCGCCGCCATGATCGGCAATTTTCAGGGGGAAGGCGTCCCCGGCAAAATGCAGTTTGGCTCGGGCTGGTGGTACAATGACCAGAAAGACGGCATGGAGCGGCAGATCAACGCGCTGTCCAACCTGGGACTGCTGTCACGCTTCGTAGGCATGCTCACCGATTCGCGCTCATTTCTGAGCTACCCACGCCACGAATATTTCCGCCGCATTCTCTGTAACCTTTTCGGCCGCGATATCGAAAACGGTGAGGTGCCGGCCGATTTCGAGCTGGTGGGAGAAACCATCAAAGATATCTGTTACCGAAATGCGGTCAATTATTTCGGCATCGCCCCAGAGTAATTATCATGATTATCGTCCTCATAGGCCCCATGGGCTGTGGAAAAACCACGGTGGGAGAGTTGCTGGCGGAAAGAGTGGGGTGGACATTTGCCGACGGCGACGATTTCCATCCTCCGGAAAATGTTGAGAAGATGCGGCAGGGTATTGCACTCGAAGACAGCGACCGGTTTGGCTGGCTCGCCAGTCTGCGCCGTCATATCGAAGAGCAGATAGAGGAAGGCCGTGACCTCATCCTGGCCTGTTCTGCCCTCAAACAGTCCTACCGGGATAGGCTCGGTATCGACCAGAAGCAGGTTATTTCGGTTTATCTCAAAGGGTCGCCTAAACTGCTGCAGGAGAGAATTGCTCACAGAACCCACCAGTACATGAACGAATCGCTGCTCCAGAGCCAGCTGCAGACGATGGAGGAGCCTCGAGGGGGGCTGATAGTGTCAATCGGTCAAACGCCGGAAATGATCTGCAGTGAAATAATCACAAAACTTGGAATCATCTCATGAAGAAACCACAGATAGGTGTTGCCGGCCTCGCGGTAATGGGCGAGAACCTGGTGATGAACATGGCCTCCAAGGGATTCGGGGTGGCGGTTTTCAATCGGACCTCGAGTAAAACCAGAGCCTTTATCGAGGGAAGAGCCCAACCCTTTCCCATCGAAGGATACTACAGTCTCGAGGAATTCGTAGGCGCCCTTGAGCGCCCCCGCAGAGTCATGATGATGCTCAAAGCCGGGAGGGTGGTCGATGATTTCATCGGCCAATTGATGCCCTTGCTGGAACCGGGCGATATCATCATCGATGGGGGCAACTCAAACTACCAGGACACCATCCGCCGAGTCAAACAGGTCGAAGAGAAAGGACTCTGCTATATCGGCTCCGGCGTGTCCGGCGGTGAGGAGGGTGCCCTCAAAGGACCTTCGATCATGCCCGGCGGCAGTGCCGCCGCCTGGCCGCAGGTGGAACCGATACTCATGGCTATTGCTGCCAAAGCAGGCGACAATGAGCCGTGCTGCGGCTGGATGGGTCCCGATGGGGCAGGACATTTTGTCAAGATGGTTCACAACGGCATCGAGTATGGCGATATGCAGCTGATCTGTGAGTCCTACCAGATTATGAAAGAGCTTCTCGGCCTGGACAGCGACGAGATCGGCCGCATCTTTTCGAGCTGGAACAATGGTGATCTGGACAGTTATTTAATTGAGATCACTGCCGATATCTTTACTTACAAGGATGAGGACGGAACCCCTCTGGTGGAAAAAATTGTCGATACCGCCGGCCAGAAAGGGACCGGCAAGTGGACGGTCGCTACCGCCCTGGACCACGGGATTGTGCTTTCCCTGATCAGTGAATCGGTATTTGCCCGCTGCCTTTCATCGTTCAAGGATCTGCGGGTGCGCGCCTCGAAAAAGCTCGGTGGGCCAAGTCCCGATTTCAGGGGAGACCCCGACCCGGTGATCAAGGCGCTGGAACGGGCTCTGTACGGTGCCAAAATAATTTCCTACACCCAGGGTTTTGCCCTGCTGACGGAAGCCTCCACCCATTTCGGCTGGCATCTCGACCTGGCCTTGATTGCCAGGATCTGGCGGGGCGGCTGTATAATTCGCTCCGCCTTTCTAGACAAAATCGGTGTCGCCTACGACCGCACCCCCGGGCTTGAAAACCTTCTGTTCGACGCTTACTTCACCAATACCATCACCGACGTCCAGGCCGACCTGCGCTCCATCGTCACTGAAGCCATGCCCGCCGGCATCTCGATCCCCTGTCTGAGTTCTGCCCTGGCCTACTATGACGGACTGCGCTGCGGCCGCCTGCCGGCTAACCTGCTGCAGGCCCAGCGTGATTATTTCGGCGCCCATACCTACGAGCGCATCGACCGTCCCCGGGGCGAGTATTTTCACACCGACTGGACGGGCCGGGGAGGAGACACCACCTCGACCCCCTATACCACCTGAGAGAAGCTGCCCCAAAGGCGATGAAAAGACTGCTTATCTTGGACGATGACAGCCCTCTCTGGGCTATGGGCCAGGTGATCATAACCTTCCATAACTCAGCCTTATCCTTCACCGCGCAGGCGGCCGGCGTGTGTGGTATCAATTATACGCCCTCTAAGGCAGGGCCCCCTGAAATATGCGGCCGGTTTCGAGCGTGCATAGTGAGCCCGTCTTATCTAATCATTCAATGAACTCCTGGAATCTGAAACAATATCTGAATTACGGGCTGCAGATCATCAGAATGAACACCATTGTGCTCTGGTGGATTGGCCTGGTCGGGCTGCTCAGCGCGTTATCGCTGCTGCTCAGGGAAAGCCCCGCCTTCTGGCCGCTGAATGTGGTCGTCACCCTGCTTTCCATCCTCTCGACCCCAATAATTTACGGCATCTATTTCGAGCTGATAGAAGACCGCTACAGCTCCATCCCCCGTATCGCCCGCACCTATGTACCTGGCTACCTGTGGCTCATCATTCGCATGTACCTGCCGCCTATTTTTCTGGCCAGCATGTTGATCTCGCTGCTGGCCGGCTCCATTCCCGCCTTTGGGGGCGGGGGCTTCCTTGAAGTAACGTTGGTCCTGTTCAGCCTTATCTATCTCTTTGTTATTCCTAAATATTATATTAACGGCACGGGACAGGGCGCGATCAGTGCAGGTGTCCATTTCTTGAGCAGAAATTTCTCGTCGGCCACCCCGATCATCCTCACCGTGCTGCTGCTCGAAACCGGCATGCTGCTGCTCCAGTATCAGAGAAGCACCTTCACTGCAGACCGGGGAGCAATCTTTATCGCCATTGATTTTCTTGTCTATTTCAGTGCTTCGATAGTCGACTACCTGATCTTTATCGTACTGATTTTCGTGCTCAAAGAACAGCCCGCTCCCGGTGGGCAGACCGATCATGATCAGGCATGAACTATTCTGCCTCGCGCCTCCGACGTCTCTTGAACTTCTATGGTCCCTATCTGGGAGCTGCCGTAAAAGTTGACTTCATCGCCAAGGATTTCAAGGAAATCCGGGTGTCAATGCGACTGCGCTGGTACAACAGGAATGTGGTGGGCACCCATTTCGGCGGCAGCCTTTACTCGATGGTAGATCCTCATCTGATGCTGATGCTGATGCAAGTGCTTGGTCCCACCTATATCGTCTGGGACAAATCGGCCGCTATCGATTTCGTGCGGCCCGGCATGGGCACCGTATCGGCCACCATCCGCATCGATGACCACACGGTTCAAATGATCAAAGACAAGGTTGATGAGAAACGCCGATTTGAGCCTCAATTCAGCATTGAAATTGTCGACAAAAAAGAGCGGCTGGTCTGTCGAGTGAAAAAAACTTTATATGTGCGAAAAAAAAAGCGCGGCTGAAATCTGGGGAGAGCGCCAAAAGTTAAATTTTTTTTACCGGATTTTCGCATCACTACCGCTACATCCCTTATACCATTGTAATAAATAGAATAAATACATATCCCCGCAGGCATTTTGGTTTCAATTTTTTATACTTTTTTTCGATATTTTTTAGTTAATGACCATCTGAGTATTGGAATTTACTTGATTAATGCGATATGAACGTGCTAGTCTTTTAACATTGCTAGACAAAAAGGTTTTTCTGGCTCATCACCAGGAGAGACGGGACGAGGCTAAGAATCAAGAAGATTGTGAGGCTTTCCATGAAAACGGTTTTCTCTGTGCTATGCTGTTTTGCCATGTTAGTTATGCTCACGGGTTGTGATAATGGGGATGACGGCGGTTCTTCAGGCGGCCCGGGCAGGTGGCCGACGGTCAGTTTTACCGTAGACGATAACGGCAATGTCACCTGCTGGAATGCCGACAGCAATGTCATTACGACACGACAGACCTGCATCTGGAATTGCGCCTTTTATCACATAGACAAACCGCGTTATGTCCAGCTCTGGTTTGATGAAGCCCCTGTCTGCATACCCACAGGTGAGCTAGATGAAGCGGGTGAACCGGTTCTAGAATGTAATGTTGAGACTGCCCTGGTGAGGGAGTCATTTAAGGAATGCAGACTCGATAACCCGCCTCCCTATTAAGCGCCGTCAAGAAATAGCAGCATATTAACAACACAACAAGAAAAGGCTGAAGAGGCGTTCAGCGCGCCTCTTCAGCCTTTTCTTGTGCCAGTCTGGCTATTCTGCTCAGTCAGTTATGCTGAAGCTGCGTTCAACCACCTTGGTGTCATCCAGATAGGTTTCCACTGTCCAATCGCCGAAGTTCTCTTCATGGAAATCCTGGTTGCTCAATAGTGAGGCAACCGGTCCTTTCTTACTCAATTTAAACCAGAAGTAGAGTCCTTTTTTGCTCCCATCTTCGCTGGTAAACGTATGGCTGTCGGAGCGGATCATGCCGCGTGCACTGTGCAGCCAGTTGGCGTGCATGGTATGCTCCCCCGGCGTGAGACCGGTACAGTTAAGAATCAGGTAGATGGTGTCAAAGGGGGAAAATTCAGTGACTTCCTGATCGAAAGCCGGACTTTTATAGGTTGCCCCCGTGCAGCTGGCCCCAAAAACGAGAGACGAGAGACCAAGGACCAGGCCAAGCAACACCAAACCGCCAGTTGCGCATCGTCTGAACAGCATCTATCTCAGCACTCCTTCCAGACTGGTTTTCTCTTTTCAAAAAAGGCCTGCACACCTTCCTTGGCGTCGTCGCTGGAGCACAACCTGGCAAAGGCCTCGTTCATCAAATCGAACTGCTGAAAATAATCCATATCCTCACTTGAGTAGAAGCTCTTCTTGGCTATCTGCACGGCTATGGGGCTCTTTCTTGCCAGCTCCGCGGCCCAGGCCAGCGCCTCGCTCTCCAGCTCCTCCTTGGCAGTGATCCTGTTGACCAGCCCCAGCCTCTGGGCCTCGTCCGCCTTGATCAGGTCGCCGTAGAGCAGCAGCTCCAGGGCTTTTTTTCTGCCCACGCAGCGAGCCACCGGGATGACGGGACCAACGCAGTTGAGCCCCACGTTGATGGCGGTCAGTCCCATTTTGGTATTTGCTGCGGCTATCACCAGATCTGCTGCGGCCACCAGCCCCATGCCATTGGCAGCGGCAACCCCCTGTACCTGGGCAATAACCGGTTTCTTCATCCTGGCGATGGAAACCAGCGGCCGCTCCATATGCTCGATCCAGGCCCGGTACTCAATGGTAGTCTTGCCGGCCAGTTCGTTGACGTCGATGCCGGCGCAGAATGCCTTGCCCGCCCCCTTGATGATGACCACCCGGACCTCCGGATCGTCGTCCATATCGAGTAAGGCCTGGGCCAGCTCCCCCGCCATCGGGGTGGTGAAGGTATTGAGACTTTCCGGTCGATTCATGGTGATTGAAGCGACGAAATTATCATGTTTTTCAATGATGAGATGTTCGGCCATACCATCCTCCGCAGATTTTAAACAGCCCAGTTTGGACTCCGGAAAAAGAAGTTATACAATACCGCTTCTGGTGCAAGTTTTCATCCGCTAACAGCTCATGTGGCGGCAAAGATCGGGCTGTGTGCAAAACTCTTTCGCAACCATGGGTGCATGCGAGGAGAAAATTCCGGGCACGACTGAGAATCCGGAGGAAAGATCCGTAATGGGAGGCACACTTCTGTCAACCAAGCCATGCAGATGACTTGTGGATTACTGCATCCCTGGCGATAATGAAACAGTCACTCTCTGGTACTCTTTCAATCAGCGCAACAGCCTCCTCGGGTGCCAGCACAAAAAGTGCGGTAGCCAGGGCGTCGGCATCCATTGCGGTGGGCGCAGTCACACTGACGCTGGAAGAGAGCTGGGGGGAATGGCCGCTATGGGGATCGACGATATGGTGAAACAGCTTCTCCTGATCGTAATACGCCTCATAATTGCCGGAGGTGGCCACCGCCCCGTCGCTCATTGTAAGGATATCCGGGAATTCCCGTTGCTTGGCCGGATCCTGGATGGCGATGGTCCATTTTTTCTCGCCAGCCGCCGCGCCGGAGGTTCGAATATCGCCACCGGCATTGACCAGATGATTGGTGATACCGCCATTTCTCAATACCTCAGAAGCCCGGTCCACAATGTATCCCTTGGCAATTCCGTCAAGCGTTATCCCCATATTCGGCTGCCGAAATGAAATTGCCTTGGAATCCAACCGAAGTCCTGCAGCACCAATGAGATCAAGGATCTTCTCAATTTCCTGCTCAGTCGGCTGCTGGCCGGCACCGAACCGCTGCTGGTAGAGATCCATCAGGGGTTTGACGGTGATATCAAACGCCCCGCCGGTCAAATTATGATAATAGAGAGAGCGGCTGACGACCAGAAGCAGTTCATCCTGGGCCTCCTCGAGCATCCCGGTTCTATTTAACTCGGCCAGCGGAGAGGACTGATCATGTCGGCTGAGTATCGAGGCAAGCTGTTCGATCTCAGCAAAGGCGGCCGCGAAGGCCTCCTCGGCCTGATCCTTGGAATCGTGAATGGCGGTCATGGAAACAAAGGTTCCCAGGGACAGCCTGGTTCTGGATATTTTGTAGTTTTTCCGGTTGAACCAGAGCGCTTCAGCGCAGTCGGGCGGCACCAGGGGAGAACCCAGCAGGGTGAGGCCGAGCAGGCCCGAAAGCTTGAGCAGTTTCCGACGCCCGGTACTGCACCTCGCGCCTGCCTCGACGCCGGAAACGGTTGTCATAGTGGCGACAGGGCCCTAACCGGCCATCTTCAACCCGCTTTCCGGCTCTCTGGCAACGACTTCGCGTCCCCCATAAGGGAGGAAGATGTCACGGGGACATTTGCTCACACAGATTTCCTCGCAGGAGGGGCCGTAGTCGATGCAGGTCTTATGATCGATTTTGACCAGATTGTCCTCATAGGCCACCGCATCGGCGGGGCACACCTTGACGCACATCTTGCAGCCGATGCAGCCCACCTTGCAGACACCCATGACTGCCTTGCCCAGATCTTTGGTCGAACAGGGCACCCAGATCCGGGCCTTCATGGTCTGGATCTCGATGATATCCTTTGGACAGGTCTTGACGCACACGCCGCAGCTTACACACTTGTCGGGATTGACGGCCGGG
>JAHEER010000002.1 GCA_024640625.1 Desulfobulbaceae bacterium | reverse complement strand
GATCGAGGCTGCCTGGATTGAGACAATCCATACGGCCGCAGCGGGTGCAGTAAAAATGATGGTGCGGCGCGTGATTGCCGTTCGGAGCCAGACCGAAATGGGCAGCCCTGCCCCCGGCGCTCAGGCGCTCCACCAGTTTGTAGTCGACCAGCAATTCCAATATCCGGTAAATGGTGACTCTGTTGATTGACTGGTTGCGCTCGACCGTACTGAAGATTTCGGCAGCGGTGAGCGGGAAGCGGTTGTTACCGATGACCTCAAGCACCCTGATCCGGTTGCCGGTCGGTTCCAATCCCACCGACTCCAGCAGACTCCGATAATCGCATTCCATGCACATGGCGCCCCTACCCCGACATTTCCCTGTGCGACTTGAGCATCAACCGCCGTTTGCTCAGAACGATAAGCCTATCCAGGACCAGGGACAGGAAAAATCCCGTACCGGCTAAAAAGATAATGGCAGCCCCGGAGGTCAAATCAAATCGATACGATATCCACAGGCCTCCGGAGGTGCAGACCATCCCCAGAGCGCAGGAGAAGACCATCATCTGAATAAGTGATTTTGTATATTTTTCAGCTATATAGGGAGGGATCGTCAAGAGGGCGATAACCAGTATCAAGCCGACCACCTGCACCATCATGACCACGGTAATCGCCACGATGCCAATCAGCATGTAATAGAGTCGTTTCACCGGGACGCCGCGTACCAGAGCAAATTCCTCGTCATAGGACATGACCAGCAGGTCGTTGAAAAAATAGAAGACCAGCAGCAGAATTCCCCCTCCGGCTATGGTCATTATCAAGAGATCGGACCGCGGAACGCTGAGAATCGAGCCGAACAGGTAACTCATCAGGTCGACGTTGTAGCCCGGAGTCAGGTCGATAAGAAGGATCCCCACCGCCATACCGACCGCCCACATCACGCCGATGATGGTATCTGCCCGCTGCTTGGAACGGCTGGAAACGGCGGCCATGATCATGGCCGAGAGAAAGGAAAAGAAAAACGCCCCGGCCATGAAAGGCATCCCCAGGAAAAACGCCAGACCGATGCCGCCATAGGCGCTGTGGGCAATACCTCCGGAGAGAAACACAAGACGGTTGACCACGATGAGCGAACCGATCACGCCGCAGATGACACTGGCCAGCAGTCCGGCCAGCAGTGCGTTGCGCATAAACTCGAAGTGCAGCGCCTCAATCATTTGTCACCCCTTCCGGCAGAGATGATTGACCAGGAGCTGACTGAGGAAACGTTACCGGACAGGAGTCATATACCGAACAGGCGTACACCGCATCGAACAGTTCACCTGAACTTGCAAAGGCCTGGTGATAATGGAGCCGTTTGTTCACGCAGGCCACCGATTTGGCGTAGGCTGATACCGACAGCAGGTCATGGCTGACCATCAGGATGGTCAGCTCTTTGTTCAACTCCTGGAGCAGCTGGTAGAATTCGGTCTGCCCCCGACTGTCTATCGAGGCAGTTGGTTCATCGAGGACCAGAAGCTCCGGCTCGGTCACCAGAGCCCTGGCAATCAGGACCCGCTGACGCTGCCCCCCAGAGAGGTCGCTGATTTTGCGCCCGGCAAATTCGCTGATTCCCATCTTCTCCAGCGCCGCCAGTCCATCCCTCCGATCCTGCTGTGAACGTCCAAAAGGCAGCCGGTTCTCGGGTACGTGTTTGCCCATGATTACCACATCGAGCGCGGTCGCCGGAAAACTCAGATTATGATCGATCTGCTGTGGAACATAGCCGATCTCCAGTCCCTTTTTTCCCGGTTTTCTGCCACTCAGCCGCACCCTGCCCCGGGTCGGCTTCAACAACCCGATAATCAACTTGAGCAGGGTGGTCTTGCCTCCGCCATTGGGACCCACCACCGCAATAAAGTCACCCTCGGCAACGACCAGGTCTATATTGTGCAAAACTTCCTTGCCGCTATAGGAGAAGCAGAGATCGGTGATATCTACAATTGTGTCATTCATAGCCGGCCTGATTAACGTAGTGCAGCGGCCATCTTGTCGGCCACCATCCTCATATTATCGAACCAGTCCTCGCCCAGCGGATCGATCAGCACCACCTGCGCTCCGATTTCTCTGGCGATTACTTCGGCGCTTTTTCTGGAGAATTGGGGTTGGGCAAAGATTACCGAAATCTTTTCCCGGCGGGCAAGTTCAATCAAGGCCTTTAGATGTGCCGGTTTCGGGCTCTTGCCCTCAATTTCCACCGCCACCTGCTGGAGATCGTAATCGCGGGCAAAGTAGCCCCAACTGGGATGGAAGACCATGAATTTCATGCCTGACTTATCACCCAGAATGTTCCTCAGCTGTATATCAAGTCCATCAATTTTCTCGATAAAACGTTGCGCGTTGGCCTGATAGGTTGCCGAGTTCTGCCGGTCCAGGGCTGCAAGATTGGTCCTGATAATACCCACCTGATGCTTAACCAGCGTCGGGGAAAGCCAGATATGAGGATCCAGACCGGCCTCATCTTCCTGGTCAGGGCCGGGGATATCTTCTTCGTGGTCCTCATGATGGTGGTCATCCTCCATGGCCATCCTGTCAACCCCTGCCTCGGTGTGAACCACCCTCATCTCCGGGTTGATCTTGGTTATTCTGTCCAGCCAGGCTTCCTCGAGGGCTATACCAATGGTGAAATAGGCCCGGGCCGCGGCCAGTTTTCTCATCTGCGACGGTTTCGGCTCGTAGGTGTGAGGGCTTGCCCCGGGGGGAACCATCACTTCGACGTTGAGCAGCTCGCCGCTAATTTGTTGCACGAAATATTTCTGGGGAAGAATCGAGACGAACACGGTCGCAGAAGCACTTGCCCTCCCCGGCAGACCTGCCCCGCATGCACATACAACTAATAGTACAGCGCACCAAAGGTATCTTTTCATACTAATATGGCCCCGCAAACAGCAGAAAAACGGTTTATGCAACTTTGTTGCATGGTGCTAAACAGATAACCACCCGGGCGACAGATCGCAAGGCCCTGCTTCTCGCCGCTGCCAGGATCTCTGGTCGTCGATCTCTCCCATGGCGGGCTCTCGCAATGCCTACCGATCAGCTGCTGCACCTTCTCAGAAAATCGAGCTGATCAATCGGGAAACTTTCTATTCCATATGGGGGCCGAGAATCATGTCCTTGTATCCGAGCCCCGCTGGAATACGCGGGTAGAGCATTTCATCGACATCGGTGACCACTTCGAGAAAGGAAGGCCCTTCAGCGCTGATGAAGTCTTCCAGCCCCTGCTTCAGCTCGCCGCGTTTTTCGATTCTGCGGCTATAGGCGAAAGCCATCTCCTGGGCGACATTGGCGAAGCTTATCTCGGTGATCTTCTTGGTACCCACGTGGGACCCGCCATACATGAGATCCTGAATATTTCTGACCATGCAGTCGCCATGATTGTTGAGCAGCAGTATTTTTACCGGAAGCTGATACTTGCCGATGGTGAACAGTTCCCCCAGATTCATCAGCAGGCTGCCGTCTCCGTCGATGGCGATAATGGTGTCATCCGGATTGGCGTAGTGGGCTCCGATCGCGGTCGGCACGGCGAATCCCATCGTGCCGTAGCCGCCCGAGGTCAGAAAGGTTTTGGGTTTGAGAGAAATCAGGTATTGGGCGGCAAACATCTGATGATTGCCGACACCGGTGGTCACCTTGGTGTCTTCGGTGAGCATGGTGGAGAGAAACTCCATTACCTCGGACTGCTGGATGAGAGGAGTTTCCCGGTCAAAATTGAGCGGATGGTCCTGCTTGAGCTTGAACGCATATTCCTGCCAAGGACCGATATCAAGTTTAATATCATGTTTTTCGGCATAGTTGAGCAAATCGTCCAAAGCAGTTTCCGCCTTGCCGATGAAGGAAAATTTAGGGTTTCTGGAAAAGCGCACCTCCTGAACCTTTTCCGGATTAACATCGAAATAGGCGATATCAGCCTCCAGTCCGGCTTCGCCAACCTTCTGCTGCACCCTATCGTCCCAGCGAATCCCGAAAGCAACGAACAGGTCGGTCTCCTGGATGGCCATATTGGCCGCCGGCACTCCGAACATGCCAAGCATGCCCAGGGCCCAGTCGCCTTTCTCGTTGAGAATCCCCTTACCCATCAGACTCCAAATGGAAGGAACCCTGTAGCGCCGGTTGAAGGCCCTGATGCGCTCACTGGCCGACTCCGTGTTGAGCCCGCCGCCGATGTAGAGCAGCGGTCGTTTGGCCTTCTGCAACAGTGCAAAAAACTGCTTGCACTGATTTTCACCAAGGTGCCGCTCCTCGTCGTATTTATGTCGAAATCGTTGTGCCTCGATGGCCTGGTAGTTGCCTTCATTTTTCTGGATATCAAATGGAAAATCGATTACCACCGGCCCTGGTTTACCTGATTTGGCCAGGAAATAGGCATCTTTAACGATTTCCTCGACGTTCTGAAGTTCGGTGACCAGGATCACTTTTTTGGCCGCGTCTTTGAAAATTGAGACGACATCGATGGTCTGGAACACATCGGTTCCCATCTGGCCCTGGGCGACCTGTCCGGCAAAGACCAAGAGCGGAATCGAGTCGGCGTTGGCATCGGCCACGGCGCTCAAGGTGTTGGTGATGGCCGGCCCTGAGGTGACCACCGCAATCCCGACGTCGTTGCTGGAGCGAGAGTACCCGCCGGCGGCGAAGGCGCATGACTGCTCATTGGCATTGACCACGATCTCTATGCCAACCTCGTCGATGGCATGAAACACCGGCAGAATGGTGGCCCCTGAAAAACCGAATACCTTCTTTACCCCGAGGTCAACAAAACTCTTAGCTAAGATTTGTGCATTATTCATGAAATTCCTCCGAATTCCTCACTGATACGATTGATAACGCCGCAGCGTCCCACCCGTCTTAATCATTTTTCCTTTTAGGGGAAGCTAAACTATAGGCAATGTGGATTTATCTGGAAAGAAACTCCTTGATGCGCCGAACGCCCTCCGCCATATTTTCTATACTGGTGGTATAGGCAAAGCGGACGTGTTTATCCGGGCTGTGGATACCAAAATCTTTTCCAGGCGTTATTGCAACACCCTGGTGTTCCAGAAGATCATAGGCAAATCTGAAACTGTCGGCAGTCAGCCTGGAACTGTCGGCATAGAGATAGAATGCTCCCTGCGGCGTCACCGGTATCTGAAAACCGATCTCCTGCAGCGCCGGCAACAGAAAATCCCTCCTTTTCCGGAACTCCTGCCGCCGCTCTTCGAGAACACTCAGACATTGGGGGCTAAAGGCCTCCAGGGCAGCATATTGTGATATCGAAGCACAGGACAGGAACAGGTTTTGCGCCAGGGTGTCAAGACTCTCCACATAGGCTTCCGGAGCCACGACCCAGCCCAGCCGCCAGCCGGTCATGCCGAAATATTTTGAAAAGCTGTTGATGACGAACAGGTCATCAGCCAGTTCCAGCGCCGAATATCCCTTTTTGTCGTAGACCAGGCCCTGGTATATCTCATCAACAATGAGATGCCCGCCTCGTTCTTTGACCGCAGCGTAGATGCGTACCATCTCATCCCGTTCCACCACGGTCCCGGTAGGGTTTGACGGGGTGGCCACCATCACCGCCCTCGTTTTGCCACTCCAGCTATTACCGATCTGAGTGCTGCTGAGCTGATAGTTGGTATCGGCGTCAACTGGTATTCCCACTGGAACTCCGGAGACCAGTTCGACAAAGTTCTTGTTGCACGGATACCCTGGGTCGGTCATCAGCACCTCTTCTCCAGGATCGATCAGCACGCTCATTACCAGCTGTAAAGCACCGGATGAACCAGGAGTGACGATGATCCGGGCGGGATCCACAGAAATCGACAGCGAACGGGCATAGTGGTCGCTGATCGCCTGCCGCAGCTCGGGTATCCCGGTGGCCGCAGTGTAGCCGGTATGGCCTGCGTACAGAGCATTCTTGCCTGCTTCGATCACCGTTTCAGGAGTGACAAAATCCGGTTCTCCGACTTCCATGTGGATCACCGACCGTCCCTCCGCTTCCAACTGCTTGGCCCGGGCCAGCAGATCCATTACATAGAAGGGAACGATCCGTTTCATCCTCGCGGCTGTTCTCGAAGTGCTCATACGCTTTTGCAAAGTTCCTGTGTGGTGTGCTCAACCCACCCGATGGGAGTCATCGAGTTCCCGATAGAGGGCCAGGATACCCGAGCGAGTCAGTTTTTTTATTCCCAGAGGTTTCAGTAAACCCACCATGGCATTTATCTTGCCTTCGTTACCGGTCACTTCAACGATATAGGAATCGCTGCCGGCATTGACCACCTTACCGTTGAATATTTCCACTACCTGCAGCAGTTCGGAACGGTTTTCCGAGGTGACGGCAACGCTGATCAGAGCCATCTCCCTCCTGACGGCCTTCTCCTCGTTGGTCATGTCCCTGAGCTTGATGACATCAATGAGCCTCTCGAGCTGCTTCTGTATTTCAATATACTGATCGGGCGTCGCCTTGGTCTTTATCGTAATTCTCGAGATTTCGGGATCGTGGGTCGGCGCCCCGCAGATGCTCTCCATGTTGTAGCCTCGGCCTGAAAAAAGTCCTGTCACCCGTGATGTAACCCCGGGTTTATTGGCTACCAGCATTGTCAGTACATAGAATTGTTCTTCCATCTATTTCTCCTATATGGCTGCAGGCGATCTGGAAAATCGGTGGTTCCTTGGACCAGCCTGGCGATTCGGGCGTCTCTATGGGTGAACCATTTTATCCAGTGCAATCTACCCGCAAACCAGTGGCGATGACAATAGAATTTCTGTTGAATTAGGTGGGCAAGGAAGAGATCCCTCGGGCTCCCGGCGGAGAATGCCGGATGAGGGTACAGAAGGGGAAAACAGGGTGAATGTAGCGTGGGTATTCAGCTCGATGAACTTTTTTTGCCGTTGCCGACAGCCCCGTTCTGCCGTTTGGCTACGTCCTGCTCCTTGGCAATCTTTTCCGCCTCGGCATCACCGGCCAACCGTAGGGTCTTCGGTACGGCAACATCGACACTGGCGGTGCACGATTCACACACTTCCCGTGGACAGTCGGTGATCTCCCAGCAGGGGGCGTAACGCAACAGCTTTTTGATACCGGGAATGGAAATCCCCTCATCATGAATCATCTTGCGAATACAGCCGATCCAGGTAATGTCGTTGGCCGAAAAGAATCGGCGATTACCCTTGCGGGCAGGCTTTACCAGCCCTTCATCCTCATATATTCTCAGAGTCCGGGGATGCACTCCCAGGATCTGGGCAGCCACACCTATTGAATAGACCGGCGTATCCGGAGTGATCGGCTGGACTTCCACATTTTTATTAGATGTCATGATTCCACCTTAGAATAGGTCGGAAACGCCTTCTGGTCTCTGTGCCATCCCGGCTGAGCGGCACGGCACAGAGACTTTTAGCACCCGTGTTCAGTGATCCTCGCTCAGGTGGCCCCGGAAGAGACGCTCACCGGCAAGGAACAGGAATCCGCAGAAAGCAAAGCCGCCTATAGTAATCAACCACTCATGGAGGCTTGGTGCATAGGTGAACAGGTGCGGATAGTCGACCAGTCCCAATCCGTGATAATGGGGTACCAGCTGACCGACGATCACCAGATCGTAGCGCATGAAGAAAATACCTATCATGCCTGCCACCGAGGCGATGAACAGAACCCTCATGTTGTTGCCGCGCACTGCCAGAATCAGCGCAAAGGGTATGAGCATGCCCAGCGCCACCTCTCCGACCCAGAAATTGATCGCATAGGGGCCCGACAGAAGCGCCTGCATGGCTTCATATTTTCCGGGGGGATTGCCGGTAACGCCGGCAATCATCTTCCAACTGGTGAAAAAGAGAATAACAGCCATCATCAGAGCGCCCATTTTGGCAACGCTGCTCAGCGACTTTTTCATGTCGTCGCTCATTTTCCAGCCGTTTGCCCGGTAGGCCAGATAGGTGAAGAAAATGATCGCCACACAGCCGGACATGGCCGCCGAGATGATGAAATATATGGGCATGTAGGGACCATGCCAGAATTCACGGGCATTGAGCAGACCAAATACCGCTCCGAGGTTCGAGTGGGCCACGACACCGGTCAGCAGACCGGCCAGACCGAACATGGTCGCTGTCCTGTGCTGTTCCTTCTGGAGCATGACAAACTCGATCATCATAAAGAACAGGTAGGCGCCGTAGAGCGTTCCCATCCACCAGATGTTGGAAGTGGGGTTGGCTCCGATAACATTGCCCACCGGCATCCGCCACGAATTCTCGATCTCAAAGGCAATGACCAGAAAGCCGGCGACGATGGTAGCAATCGACAAAAAGACGGCCCGTTTGGCTATGGGATTGAAATCTTTGAATCCAAAAACATGACCGACGGAAGAAACAATACAGAGTCCGGTAGAGGTAACAACGAAAAATACGTAGGCGGCGATTAACACTCCCCAGGGCACATCCCTGGATACTCCAAAGGTATGCTCATGCCCGGCCATGATCGAATGAATGCCGAAGGCGACACCAACCATTGTCAGAAGTCCGCAAAGCATCACTGCCGTGGTGTATTTCCACGATACAGTTGACTCCAGTCCCCCTTCCTGTGGCAGAATGCCCGCTAAAAGATTATTCATCACGTGCTCCTTTCTTTCCATTTTGAATTATCTGTCAGTCTTAATACGTCGTATGATCAACACTATTTTCAGCAGTCTTCAGCCGTGGTTTGATCTTAAGATCATACAAAGTGTGAAGCGCTGCACCGCCAATCCAGAAAACCATAAATAGTATGCCATCCATCTTTTTACTCCCCGTATGGGTATTGAAGAACAACTGCCGGAAGGCAGCCTGATTCGGAATCCTCACAGTTCTTTTTTTTATCCCGAATTAAGGGGGATAATAAAATTGTAAACTATCGTTGTCAAGTTATTTACCTATATTTTTTTTGATGTAAGTTGACACAAAGTAGTACTTATACAAATTATTAATATATATATCAATTAATTATATAATTTAATAAAATACTATATTTTTAAAAAAAATGGAAGCAAAATTATTCCATCTAGACGAATCTGATGCAAAGGACGCAGAATACGCCCTGGGCTTGGACGGTTCGCCTCAAAAAAAAAGCCTCCGACCAAGAATTGGCCGGAGGCTTCAATGGGCTCGAACAGAGTAGAGATTACACCGCAACCTTCTTGCGCTTGGGCCGTGATAACGGTGTCAGTTTCTTTATTTTGCTGGGTACCAGGGTGTTGGAGAAAAACGCGCTGCAGCGCTGCCTCTTCTCGAACGGACAATCAATGATATTCCAGCAGGGGGTATAGGACAGCAGTTTTTTCACCGCATTGACGCTGATGCCATGCTCGTGGATCATTTCACGGAGGCACTCGATCCACTTGATGTCGCGCATCGAGTAGTAGCGCCATTTCCCTTTTCGCGACGGTTGGATCAAGCCGCTGTCCTCATAGTTTCTCAAGGTTCTCTGATGGACACCGAGAATTTTGGCCGTCATGCCGATGGTGAAAATTGCTTCGTCTTGAGAGATCATCATTTCCTCCGTAATTCTTTGCCTGGGTGGTTCGTCCTCTAATCTTCATGGTGATGCCTGAAGCGGTCACCAAGGAAGTACTCACCCATCAGAAAACAGACGCCGAGTACACCGATTCCGCTCAATACCATGGCCAGTTCAGGCGCTGTCGGAGCATAGTGGTGGTAGGCCGGCATTCCCTCAAAGTCTGGGAATTGCGGTATGAGCTGGCCGGCAACGACCAGGTTCAGCCGTGAGAAAAATTGACCGACGAGTACCATAAGGGCGGCCAGCGACAGGGCCTCGATCGACTTCAACCTGGTTACCAGGAGCAGAACAAAGGGCAGCGCCAGTCCGATACCGAGCTCGAATACCCAGAACGAAGTTGACAGAGGTCCCTCGGTAAGCAGTCGTGCAGCAGCCCCCATGGCCTCAGAGCCGACGAAGGAGTTGAGGAACTTCCAGCCAGTGGCCAGACCGATCATGAAAATGAGCAGGAGCATCGTTTTTCCGGCGGTCTGCAGAGCGGCGAAACTCTCAGCGCCGACCTTTTTGCTCCGCAGCGCATAGGAAGCGTGCGTAAAGATGACGATGGCTGCCGCTCCCGACAAGAACGCCGAGGCCAGAAAGAAGATAGGCAACTGCGAGCCGTACCAGAAAGGACGGGCGTTTAAGGAGGCAAAAACGGAACCCAGGTTGGAGTTGGCGAATAATTCGGTAACCGCCGCACAGACGCCAAGGATGACCGCCAGTTTGAAGCGTCTGGTAATAATAAGATAGAGTTCAACCATCATGATGCCGACCGCCATACCGTAGAGTGTTCCCATCCACCAGATATTCGAGGTTGGGTTTGGAGCGAGAATAACGCCCAGTGGCATGCGCCAGACATTCTCAAGCTCCAGGCCGATTACCAGGAAGGCCCCAAATATTGCGGCAATGGAAAGCCAGACCATGCGATTGGCCAGCGGGGCCAGATTGTTGCCGCCGAACAGGTGGCTGAGGGCCGCCAGTCCACACAGGCCGGTGGAGATAATGGCCAGATAGGCGTAGGTGGAAATTCCTATGCCCCAGGGAACGTTGCGGGTCACCCCAAGGGTTTGATGGTGGCCAACGAATAGCGCGTAGATTCCTGCTGAAATGCCAATTGCGACAAGGGCGAGCATGGCCCACAATAAAAGATTGAACTGGGGTTTTCTGAATGTTCTCTGCTCAATTACCGCAGTCTGTGACTGTAAAGACATGATTCCTCCTGATTTATTCATTTATATGTTCTTTAGTTTCCTGAGACGGGATCAGGCTCAACGGCCTCCTGATCGTGAATTTTCCCAAAAAAGATGTAGCCAAGTACGATCGGGGCTGAAAACGGTCCAAGTGCCATAAACAGAATCAGGCAGAGCAAAGCCCAGAAGGCTTCACTTGCTTTCTCGAGCCATGCTCTGGAAATGGATGGACTGACGATCGTTGTGTCGGTGTGGGCGTGAATGTATGCTGCCATGGTGGCCTCCTATCCTGATGTTGTTGCCTTTCTTGCCCTTATATGAGCAAGCGACATGCCAACCTTTGGAAGGTTCTAAACAAAATACTTAAATTATTTATATGTTATTGTTTTTTTTGTAATTATTTGAAATAAAAAGAGGCATGAAACTATATTTGAGAGACCATTTTCCGAAATCATTTATCCCGGAGGACGCATTTTGCGTCGTTCTTCATTGTCCAGAAGGCGCACTATTAGCCCACCATCTCTATGATATTTACTCTAGTGTTTTCAGTAATTTAGAAGAAACCCAGAGAAACCTGGCAAAATACCTGACAATCGAGTGAGGGGAAAAAATCGGTGCGCCCCATTTTTAACTATTAAAATCAATTAGTTAGACAATAATAAGAAGGAGCGGGCGCAGGATGCGCCCCGCAGAGGTACTTATCTGCTTATTAGGAAGGCGCTAAAGAAAAAACGGGAGAGGCCAGGGCTACTGGCGGTTCTCCCGTAATTGAGATGGTGAAATATGAGCCTTTTGATCCCCATCGTGAGCAAAATACTGGCAGAGGCGTTGAGCAACCACCGCAGTAAACAACGCTGCGTGATGGGATGATTTGGACCTATCTAACTACAACGTCAGTGGCCTGATCCGTGGCCCTCGGTACCCCCACTCTCCCCGGATAAGCGCGCATATCCCCGGACCCCGATATGACAGGACGTGCATCTGGTCTCGTAGGTAAAGGCGGTGGAGCCGTCGTGGCAGGCTCCACAGTAGTTGCCTTCGTCCATTGATGCATGATTGAAGTCCTCATTTTCCTGGGCAGCACCGGCCTCCATGCTGAACAGTTCGTTGTGGCAGGATTCACAGTCCATGCCCATATCCTCGGAGTGGTTGTCATGACTGAAGAGGACCGCTTTCACCGGTTTGGTCCAGACAACCGGCTCTTCCGGAGAGATGTGACACGAACCGCAATAGGATTCGGTGGAAAAGGCCATACTGTCATCGTGACAGGCGCCGCAATAGTTGCCTTCGTCCATTGCTGCATGATTGAAGTCATCATACTCCTCAGCCGCACCGGACTCCATTTCAAACAGATCGTCATGGCAGTCATCACAGGACAGGTCCGCAGCCAGGGTGTGTTCCTTGTGACTGAATTGCACCGACTTCATCGGCTTGGTCCAGACTATCGGAGCCTCTGGACCGTAGGTGTCTTCATCGTACGGTTCCTCCTGTTCGGCGGGCTGGTTTGAAGCCCAGATGATCACGGCGCTCAACAGGACAAAACTTATTAGACCGAGCACTGCAAAAAATTTCTTCATTACACTCTCCGCTCTCTCAAAACATTGACACCTAAAGGTGAATACTTTTTACCATCTTTGCCGATCAGGCCATCAGGCATTGGTGTAAAACACGTTGGGCAGGGCCCCCGCTTCGGGCCTCAGTACCCAGACAATTTTTGCAGGTTCGTGAACGAGTTTATAGACCCTGCTCTTGACGTTGGCCAGATCACCGAACACCCTTACATCAGCAGGGCAGATATCGGAGCAGGCAGTATTCTTCTTTCCTTTGGACAGAAGCGCCTCCCAGCAGAAGTCGCACTTATCCACCGCCCTGATTTCCTCGTCGAAATAGCGGGCGTTGTAAGGGCAGGCTGCCATACAGGTCTTGCAGCCGATACAGCGGCTGTCCTTCATAACGACGATGCCTGTGGTTTTGTCTTTCCAGGTAGCCGTGGTCGGACATACCCTGACGCAGGGGGGCCGATTGCACTGATTGCAGAGAACCGGCATGAAGATGGTCTCTTCTCCCCCATCGACGATATCTCTGCGGCGTTCGAGAATTGTGGTACGGAAGCCGTATTCTGGAACATTGTTGGTTTCGACACACGCTTCCTTGCAGAGTTCACAACCAATGCAGAGATGTTCGCGAAGTACCATTGCATAATGGGGATTATACGGATATTTGCCCCGTTCGGGTACGACCCCTTGGGCCAGCGCATTGGTCACTGAGGTAAGTGACAACACCTTGCCGCCGAGATAGACGCCGGTCACCGCCAACCCTATTCTCAGCAGATTGCGTCGCTCTCGGGAAGGCAGACTGTTTGGGCTCTCAGAGTTGGTTTTTTCGATTTCTGCAATTTTCATATTCTACTCTCACGCTGGATTATGGAATACCACACACTTGCCTTTCAGCTCAGCGGTGCCAGCATTGGCCAACTGCTCAAACGAGAAAAACCGGTGCACCTTGAGAAAAACGGGCAGCCGGCAGTTTGTTCGGCCATCAGCAATGCAGGACAAAAGTACCCGAAAATACCCGCCACCGAAAGTACTACAAATGTCCATTTTATATGCAAGTGCGTACAGTTAATCTAATTAATTGATTAATTAAACAGCATATGCACAGAACGTAGCAGAGTGAGCCACCGCTGTCAAGAGATTTAGTCGTCCCGCTGCTATCTGCTTCCCCACCCTCTTTCTCGCCAATAAAATTCATCCGGCCAACACCGAACTGGCGCGGACTCCATAAAAACGATATAATTGGATAGTTTATACCAGGCTTCACGGGGCAATGAGCAGGTTCCCCACGGCTCCCGGCAACAACCAAAAGCTCAAGCTGTCTATGAAGAAAGAAGAATCTGCACCGCTCGCGCTCTTCGGCATCAGGATCAAGACTCTCATCACCCTGCTGCTGTTCATCGCTATTGTGCTGGCAGCAGTGAACCGTAATGAATTAGCGTCCCTGCTGACCAGTCTGAAAAACGCTACGCAGCAGGAAACTGATATCTCACTCGAAAAAGCGAACAAGACCGAAGAGAATCATCTGATTGTCGACCAGGAAATGCTCTCAAAAGCTATGCAGGAAGTCCAGGTGCAGAAAGTGATGGAGTTCGAGGCCGGGGACTCGACCATCCCTACCGATCGATTTTTCTATGTGGTTGAACTGGTGAGCGGCGGAGATCTGGAAGGAATTGAACTGACCATCGAACCGGATGCAGTGATACTGGTGTCCGAAGGCGGAACCGAGACATCCATCGAGCGACCCATGGTGAGCAAGATCCATCGTTTCAAACTCCCCCCGTCAGCAAAGAATGAACAGGCCCCCAAGTGAAGTTGACTGACCCCCTTTACCCATAAGACCACACCCTCATGATATCTTCATCGGTAACCTCCTTGATGAGGTTTTTGCTACTGCCGCTTCTGCTTTTCCTCCTCTCCGGCTGCGGTGTCCTGATACTCGGAGGAGCTGCCGCAGGAACTGTCGGCTACGTCAGCGGGGATCTCAAAGCCACACTTAATGGGGGGTTTCAAGATGTTGTCAAGGCTACTGACAGGGCCATCAGCGATAATTCCATCACCCAGGTGGCACGAGAAGAAAGCCAGTATGACGTGGTGTATGAACTCCGAACTCTGCAGGACGATAAAATCCAACTGACCGTTTCGAGGGCGACCAGGGATTTGACCAATGTCACCATCAGGGTCGGTGTGTTCGGTGACGAACCGCTCTCCCATCACGTTCTTAATGAGATCGAGACCCGACTGCAATGATGGTGCGCCTGTCAGACACCCGCCGTGTGCCGATCTGGCTCCTGGCCCTACTGGCTGTCTTCCTGGCAGACAGCATCTCCGCTGCGGACAGCGCTACCCAATTTGACAATGGAAAAGAATTCAGTGCGGCCCTGCAGAAACGGTACGAGACAGCTGATATTGCCTCCCGGGTTGCGCGCCTGGCGGCCAGCGGCACTTACGAAGAGGCCGAAAAAATCCTGGCAGGCCTGCTCCGTGAAAAACCTCTCAGCCTCGACGGATACCGAATGCTGGAGAAAGTTTATGTGCGGCTATCCACCATGGAGCAGCTCAGGGTCTGGAATCAGTGGTGCAGCGCCCGGCCGACGTCTCACTTTCCCTTTACCGTCAGGGGTATGTATTTTCTTGAACGGGCCCGATTCCTGAACGGGGCCAACAATACCCTGCTGTTAAGCGAGAGACAGCGGCGGGATTTCGACCACTTCTTAAGAAGCGGACGGGCCGACCTGGAAAAAGCAGCCGAGCTCAACAGTTCTGCCCCAGGTCCTCCAGCCGCGTTGACATCGCTGTCGATTCACCTCGAGCTTCCCCGCACAGATATGGAGAAATGGTTCCAGCGGTCCCTGGCAAACGATCCGGGCTGGCTGGGTGCCTATCGGGCCAAGCTGCTCTATCTGAGTCCGTGGTGGTATGGATCCGACCAGATGATGGCCCAGTTCGCACGCCAGTGCTTCGCTTCTGGGTCGACCGCTTCAAACACCTATGCAGTCGCCCTTGACTATCTGAGACTGAAAACCAATCGATTGGGCAAAGGGCTGCAGGCACAACGCTTTCTTCTCGACCCCGACATCTACCGCATGATGAGCTCGGGCCTGGATCGCTATGTGGTCGACTATCCTTTTTCTCCATATATCGGTGCGTATATTTCTCTAAGAGAACGGGCTATTGCCGATGCCTATGTGGCCATCGCCGCTTTCACGGAAACCCTCGACCGTGACGCCAAAAACGTGGAGTCAAGAAAAGGCAGGATACGTGCCTATCTCGGTAACAGACAATTTCAAGAAGCCGAAGCAGACCTGAACTATCTGGAGCGGCTCCAGGGTGCAACCTCATTCAGCCGCTTTTACCTCGGCACCATAGCTTTTCAATCCGGACAGAACATCAGTCGGGCGCATCAACTCATTGACGAGGCTCTACTGCTTGAAAGCTCAGGGTATCGACGAAAAAATTATTTTTACCGGCGCGCGGAGTTTTACCGACAAAGTGGGCGCCATCCCGAGGCAGTTTCTGATTACAGCGCTGCTCTAAATGAAGATATTCTTTTCGAAGAGGGCTATTTGGGCCGGGCCCAGTCGCGCTACGCCCAGAGTGACCTCGAGGGGGCCCTCGCCGATTTAGTGGTCATCAAAAGCACCATCAAGGGGAGATTGACCACCAAAGCCAGATCGTTGATCAACTCTTATCTTAAAAAACCCGCTAAAATAGCCGAACGGTCGCCAATTTCGGGCTCCCTGAACTACCCGCCGCAGAGCAGCCGTACGCCTGCCAAATCTGAAAAAAAGGCGGCCGCTGGCCCGAACAACGATCATCGTGAATTTCTAGTCAGGGGACTGCGCTACTTCTATGAAAACCAGCTTGAGGCGGCCCGCAGAGATTTCTACCGGGTAATAAGCCACGAGCCTACCAACGCCAAGGCCTATTTCATGCTTGGAAAAATTGCCGCCCAGCACGATGTCAATCAGGTTAATGCCTGTCTGTTCTTCAAGGAAGCGTACCGGCTGTCTCCTCACACTCCCGATTACCTGAACGAGCTGTCGCGGTGTCTTTAACGGGAACACCGTTTTTGAGACTCGATAAATCTGCTGTCGGACTTTATCGACAAGCAGAGCGCGCTCCCGTTGGACGACAAGATTGTGGCGCAAATCTACTTTCTCAGAGAGCTCTGCCTGGAGGAGTCGGGACTGATACCCGCAGCGCTTGAAGACATGCAGCAGGCCGAGCAAGATCTGGCAATTACCCGGTCAATGTGCTAGACTCCCGCCCTCTGCCGATCAGTGTAAAAAATCCGGCAATCAATAAGCTTCTGCTCGTTAAGGAATCCTTTTGGAAAACCAGAAATCCTGGCTGCCTGTTCTAAGCCTGGTGACGGCGATGATCCTCTGGGCCAGTTCTTTCATTGCCCTGAAAATAGCCTTCCAGGGATATCACCCGATGATTGTCATTTTCGGGCGGATGGTGGTGGGTAGCGCCTGCTTTCTATTGTTTTATAAGCGACTCCGCCATAGCGTAATAAAAAGGGAGGATCTAAAATACCTTCTTTTCATGGCAGTCTGCGAGCCCTGCATATACTTCATCTTCGAGGCCAAGGCCCTGGAGCTCACCTCGGCCTCCCAGGCCGGCTTAATCACCGCCATGCTGCCCCTTATGGTGGCCCTGGGGGCGACCATTTTCCTCAAAGAACGGATCACCCGCCAGACCCTGGTCGGATTCATCATCGCCATTTTCGGGGCCTGCTGGCTCAGTATCGCAGGCGAAAAATCAGCCTCGGCCCCCAACCCTCTCCTGGGAAATTTTCTCGAATTTCTGGCCATGGTGGCGGCCACCGGGTATACCCTGTCGATGAAACACCTCTCAGTTCGCTATAGTGCGTTGTTTCTGACCGCAGTCCAGTCCTTGGTCGGGGCCCTCTTTTTCTCGCTGTTTCTGCTCCATCCCGACATTTCTGTGCCGCGGGTATGGTACCCGGCACCGGCTCTGGCGGTCATCTATCTCGGCAGCTTTGTAACCCTGGGGGCCTATCTTTTTTATAATTACGGGGTGAGCAAGATTCCGGCCAGCCAGGCCTCGGCTTTTGTCAACCTGATCCCCGTATTCACGGTCATCCTGGGTTTCATAATACTGGGAGAGCGCTTTCTGCCATCCCAATACGTGGCCTCGGCCCTTGTCCTTTTGGGTGTGTTTATCAGCCAGCGGCGGGTACAACGACTCTAAATGATCGAAATCAATAATCTATTCCTGGCTGTGGCTCGATGTCCTTGCGGTAGGCGTGGGTGATCTCGTCGACACGGCTGGCAGTGTCAGCCCGGCTGAGTACTTCTTCATGGGCATCCCGGCCGGTGATGACCAGATGAAGCAGCTCTGGTTTGTTATCGAGAATGGCCAGGACCTGATCGAGATCAATCAGTTTCAGCTGCAAGGCGTTATTGATCTCATCGAGTATGAGCACATCGTACTCTCCGGACAGCATCTTCTGATCGACAAGCTTCAGTGCCTGCTGGGCATTTTCTCGATGCTCTGAATGGGGATATGGGTTACCCTGAATACCACAAAAGCCCTTGCCGGTAGAATGCAGTTCGACCAGGTCGCCCAACAGTTTTACCCCGTCCCACTCTCCCGAATAAATATCTCCTTTCATGAACTGTATGATGCAGACCCTCATCTGGTGGCCCGCCGCCCTCAGCGCCATCCCCATGGCGCTGGTGGTTTTGCCTTTGCCGTTGCCGGTCAGTACCACTACCAGTCCATGCTTTTTTTCTGGTTCCAGTTTGTTTATTTCCATGGGTCTCGACACTCTATCAGAATAAAATTACTTTTTCTTCTTGGCGCTCTTCTTGGTACTCTTCTTGGCGCCTTTTTTCTTCTTTGCTTTTGCTGCTTTGGCGCTTTCGGCTTTCTTTTTTTCCTTGGCCTTGACTTTCTTCGCCTTCTTTTCAGCTTTCTTGGCGTCAACTGATTTTTTCTTGGCTTTTTTCACCTTCGCTTTCTTTTTTTTCTTCTTTTCAGGTGCAGCCGCCTTCTGCGCAGCCATGACCGAGGCCTCTGATTCCTTGATCAAGGAATCGGGAAACACCTCCAGCCGGCCGTTTCTAAACCGGCCTATCCAGTAGCGTACCTGGGTCACCTTGAGTTGTGCCACCTGGGCGGCCTGCTCGATAGTTGAGCCCGCATCGATGGCGAGCAAAGCCTGGGCACGCTGGCTGTAGGGTACATCGCCCTGGGCCAGGGTCTCCAGAATCATTGATTCAGCCTCGGTGATGAATAGCTCAATGCCATTTTCCTCAACCATTTTTCTCTCCTCGTGTGTTTTTCAAAAGCTGGTGGGCCGCAAGGATACCTTCCATTGAACTATGGGACATAGTCGGAATTTGTAAAGCCAACCTCTTAATATCGGCAGATTTACCTCACATTTTGCCAGAAATTTGCAGAGACGGTCTCGTAGAGCTGGAGATCAAATTCGACCAGGGGCCGCAAGGCACTCCGAACTTTTGAATCCGCCAGATCGAATAACCGGTAGTGTTGCGCTTTGTTCGACTGCAGCTTCTGCTCAGCGGGGGTGATGCCGACCGAGTCACAGAACTGCTTTTTGAAGCGCTCATAGGCCTCGGTCAGGCCGACTGAACTGAATCGCGAGATATTGGTGCAGGCCCTCTGCAAATCATCCGCCGTCACCCTGTCGGGCCGGTAATCGAGAAAATATCTGGTCTGGATGTTATCAAAGAAATCAAGCTGGTAATCGCGCAGTCCGGCCACGAACCTTCGGATTTCCTCCAGATTGGAGAAATCAACCTGGGTGAGCACATCGGAGAGGGTCTTGACCGTTTCGTTGTGGCGAAAACCGTAATAGGCCTCGAGCCTGCTGCCGGGCCTAACCCCCTTCACATAGTTCAAATGTGAATGCAGGTGAGCGTAGGGCTCTCGAATAATGGAGATGAGCTGGAATTTGGAGAGTTCAACCAGCCTCTGGAGTTCATAAAGAGGCAGGTGCCCTGCCAGGTAGTGGGCGCGCTCGAGGCCACGATGCAGTTCCCTGTCATCAAGCCGTTCGATATGGGTTAAAAATCTTTCTCCACTGAAACAGCATCTGGCAAAAGCATTGAAGGAGGTACCTGCCGTTTTAGGGATATGCATGAAACAGATCGGCGCCGTAAGGTTCGGCTGCAGCATTTCGATTTCGCTGCAGTCGACTCTTACCACTGGGCTTTTGAAGGAATCGAAATGAAGACCAAACTGGCCGCAGGAGCGAGGATTGAAACCAGCGGGAAAACTGAAGTCAAAGCCACACACGCCGCTGGGGTGCACTCTCTTCTCGACCAGATCGGGGCGATAGCCGTCGTTGGTGAAACGGCCCAACACTTTGCCGTCGACCACGGCTGAGATGTTCACCAGTCTCGACTTGCTGAACCTGTTAAAGCACCAGCCCGAAATGAAGCGACCGTTGAGCCTGTCAATTGAGTATCGATAAAGTTTCTCTGCAATCATATCATTGTCAGGGACAAAGCACCCGGGGGTTGCATCCCGTTTTCCACGGCTTTAGGTTTTCCGAATTGTACCAGAAATACTGGCTAGCGTGCAAAATCAGGCTCAGGGTCGAGGCGCGCGGGAAAATTTACTGCACACATATGAGCGATATTCCCAGGATAAAATTTTGTCGCGCAACGCAGAGATTGAGGCGAAAGATAATTTTTCAGTCTACCCTACAGGAGTTGGTACTGCTTTTTCAACTCCTTGTAGACCAGCGTGGAGACCTGCCGAATCACATTCCCCCTGGTGAGCATCCAGTTGCCGTAATTTGATGCCCGGGTATCGCGTTCGATGATGCCTACCAGGGCGTAAGGATAGCGGTTGCCCTTCCGGTCCTTGGCGACCAGGATCCCCATGTCGCCGCAGAGACGAGCCGTTGAACCGGTTTTATTGTAGACCAGTGTACCACGGGGAATGGGGGTGCCGTTGTAGAGGCGATCGCGCCCCGGCAACGACATCAGTCGCCTGATTTCCTTGCCATAGGGCAGCTTGTTGCTCCACAGGGCCTGGAGGAAGCGGATATAGTCGGACGGCAGGGCGCTGTTTTTATAGGTTCTGCCGCCGGCGGGAATATATTCGACGATCCTGGTGTTCTTGAAAATGGAGCCATAGTGGCTGCGCAGCAGCCTGTCCACTTCGGCAGGCCCGCCGGCCATGCGCATGACCCAGTTGGTGGCGGGGTTGTTTGAGCGCTGGATCATCAACTCCATATTGCGGCGGCTCTTGGGGCCATACTTAAGGGTTCCCTCCTTTACCCGGTGAAAGAAGGCAAGCGCCACAAATGGCTTGATCATCGAGGCGGCCTGAAACACCTGATTAGCGTTAATATCGACCAGACTCTTGCCGCTGGTCAGGTCATAGACCATCCAGCCGGTCTTTTCATTGCTGGACAATCTACCTGCACGCCGCTGTTCCTTGATAAACCGTTCAATCGAGGCCTCAAAATCGCCCCTGGCCGGAGCCAACGCCACTTCCTCGGGTCGAGGAAGTGGCGGGGTGACGGTCGGTTTGCTCTTGGCTGTCTCCTCCACTACTTTGGGGAGGGTGCGCGGCCGCGGAGACGGCGTGGTGGCAGCTACCTTCTCGGCAGGTGAAATATCCTGCTCCTCGTCGAGATGAGACGATTCCCCGAACACCACCGGGTTATTCTTTTCAGCGATGATGGTAGTCGATATTTTCTTGCGCTTGAGCAGTTTGGCATGTTTTCTGGCCACCCTGTAGGTGGAGGAGCGATCGCTGCGGCGTCGGTAGATCAAGGTGTAATTATTCTTGTCGGTCTGTTCGATGTAGAGGTTCTTGCCAACCTCATCGCCCAGGTAGTTGTAGACCCTGGCATAGCGCTTCTTCATATCCTCCAGGTTGGGGCCCAGACCGTAACTGACGTTGTAAAGCTCGAAATAGCCGTTGTCTTCCACTGCAAAGCATTCCGACAGCCCTTGACTGCGCAGCAGTTCACTGTGCTTCACCATCAGCTTGGCCGAACTCAGGGCGGTGCCATTGTGGTCGTAGACGATGCCGTAGCCGCCATCTTTTCGGCCGACAATACGCAGGTGGGGTGCCGCTTCCGGGCCCAGGATTTCCTCGAGTTGATTCTGGTAATCCAAAACGTTGTTGAGATCGTCATCCCAGATATAGGCGATGTCGTATTGAACGGGTTTGGAAAAAAGAGCCTCCGGAACAGACAGCAGCACCGTGAGGAAGCAGACAAAACAGAGACAAAAAATACGTAACATTCTGTATTTATTTAATTATTTTTCATTTCTAAAGAACGGCTGGACAAGTATAACAGAACATCGTCTCTATCTCTGCTAAAAAATGTAAAAAATTGGCCCACCGACAGTACCGCCAGCAGAGGGATGAAGAGGGGGCAACACAACTACTGTTGCTCAGCAGAGCCAGGTCTGTTATTACTAGCACCCTGATACAGACAAAGAAACAACCACCAGTACCGGGAAAAGTCCACGCACGCGCTCAGATAACCATGCAGTATATCGTTTTTCTCCTCCTCTCGGCTATCATAGCTACCGCTCAAATCGTAATCGCCTCCGACCAGCTCGGAGAGCCGCTTTCCATTTCTCCGGTGGCCCTGCCGATCAAGTATGACAACGTGATCGAAACGGTGACTATCGACAACGAGAGCTACCAGGTCCCGGAGCCCTGGGCCGGCAACCGGCAGTTTCCTCTTTACCGGAATTTTGATGAACTCCTGCCGATTCCCAAAAAATACACCTATCAGGAAAGTGAGATCTACATCCTGGCGGAAGCTTATCCTTCCCTGGTGCGGATGCTCGACCAGGCTCACCTCGACGGAATCGATCTGAAAGTCGAATCCGCCTATCGGTCGATCCACTACCAGACCCGCATATTCGTTCGTATGCTCAAGCAGGGTAGAACCTTCGATGACATCATCCGCTATGTGGCGCCTCCCGGGTACTCACAGCATATGCTGGGTACGGCGATGGATTTTTACCCGAGCAATTGGGAGTTCGCGGAAACTGAGCAGTACCGGTGGCTGCAGGAAAATGGTCAGCGCTTCGGTTTCGAGGAAACCTATGCCAGGAACAACCGCTTCCGCATGCCCTGGGAGGCCTGGCACTGGAATTACATCGGCGAACCGCATTTCAGCGATGAGACGGTGGTGCAGGAAACGGAGGTGAAAGAAACTGGCACGGGACAACCCGACGCCCCGGACGAGTCGCTGGCGGAGGGACCCGCCGTGAAGGCGGAAACGATAATTTCTAACTGATATCTCTCCACGCCTAGGGTGAGCTTTGTCAGCTGGCTGTTTCTCCGGCAATCAGCCGGTTGAGCAGCGATTCCACATAACTCAAATGAGTTTCCATCCTGCTCTGGGACAGCACTTCGTCCCCCGCCTTGATTGCCTCAACGATGTCACGGTGCTGTTGATACATGTACTCGGTTTCATCATCGTAATAGCAGAGACCTACCTTCTCCCTGAGAAGATCGTAGATGGAAAACATCAGGTGCGTCTGGATCTTGTTGTGCGTCGCCTCGGCTATGGCCAGGTGAAAGGCCGCATCCTCCTCGGTAAAAGAGGTGTTGTCTTTGAGCTTCTGCCCCATCTGCTCGAGACATTTCTCCAACCGCTCAATATCGGCCTCAGTGGCTCGCTTTGCCGCCAGTCGCACGTTTCCTGTCTCGATAATGGTACGCGCCTCGATTAACTCCAGTGAAACCTTGATATCGTCTTTGAGAAGATGATGCAGCGGCTCAGTAATGTTGCTGGGAACCAGGGATTTTACCCGGGTGCGACGGCGCTGGGCCATCTGCACGAAACCCATGGTGGACAGAGTATTGAGTGCCTCCCTCAAGGTCGGACGGCTGACATTGAACACCTTCATGAGCTCGCGCTCAGGGGGCAGGGCGTCACCCGGCTTGAGTCTGCCGTTGGCAATCAGGCTCTTAACCTGATCGACAATCTGGGCCGAGACCTTCCTCTGCTCAATGGCTCGAAATACGTTGTCTTCCATAGTCTTCTGCATGGTGCCGGGGTGAGAGGATAACCCTTTCACCCCAGCCGGTTTGACCTACCTACACGCCGATGCCGTGATCGGCCATTGCTTTCAATAGTTTATAACGATCGTAAACTTCCTCTTCAATCTTGGCCCGCAGTCGTTTCGACTCTTCCGGATGACTCTTCTCGAGCGCCGCAAACCGAACTTCGTTGGAAAGGAACTCCTGCAGGGTTCCGTTGGGCTCCTTGTAGTCAAGGCTAAACGGGTTCTTGCCTTCAGCGATGAGATCCGGGTTGTAACGGAACATCGGCCAGTAGCCGGATTCGACGGCAAGTTTCGCCTCGTTCTGAGTTTTGCCCATACCCGCCCGCAGACCGTGAGCGATACATGGCGCATAGCAGACGATCAGAGACGGTCCTGGGTATCGTTCAGCTTCCATGAAGGCCTTCATCATCTGCTGCTTGTTGGCGCCCATGGATACCGAAGCGACATACGCATGGCCATAGGTGATTATCATCCGGGCCAGGTCCTTCTTGGAGACCTTCTTCCCGGAAGCCGAGTACTTGGCCACGGCCCCGGTTTGGGTTGCCTTGGATGACTGGCCACCGGTGTTGGAGTATACCTCGGTGTCCATCACCAGGATATTAATATCCTCGCTCTGAGCCATGACGTGATCGAGACCGCTGTAGCCGATATCATAGGCCCAGCCGTCGCCGCCGACGATCCAGTGCGATTTTTTGGTGAACAGGTCAGTGCACCTGGCAATCTCGGTGAGCAGGTCGTTACCAGATGTGTCTTTCAAGAGTTCTTTGAGCTTGTCCCCGGTTTCCCTGGACCGCTCGGCATCGTTCATCGTCCCGAGCCAGGCCGTGAAGGCCTCCTTGAGCTCGGCGGAAATATCAGATTCGAGGGCCTGTTCTATCTTAGTGGCCAGGGCCTTTCTTCTGGTACCGTAGGCCAGTGCCATGCCGTAGCCGTATTCAGCGGCATCCTCGAACAATGAGCTGGCCCAGCCGGGACCGTGGCCGTCGGCGTTGACGCAATAAGGCGAAGAAGGTGCCGATCCGCCCCAGATTGAACTGCAGCCGGTGGCATTGGCAATGGTCATGCGTTCACCAAAAAGTTGGGTCAGAACCTTCACATAGGGGGTCTCACCGCAGCCTGCACAGGCGCCGGAGAACTCGAGTAGCGGTTGATAGAACTGGCTGCCCTTGATCGAGTCACGACTCATGATACCGCCTTTGTACGGTATGGTCAGCGAGAAATCGAAGTTGGGCACTTCCCTCTCTGTCTGGGTAACCGTGGGCTTCATTTCCAGCGCTTTGTTCTTGGCTGGGCAGATGTCAACACAGTTGCCGCAGCCCTGACAATCCAGCGCATTTACCTGGATGCGGAACTGATGTCCCTTGACTGCCTTGCCCACGGCATCAATAGTCTCGAAGGTGTCCGGAGCCCCCTTAAGTTCATCATCGGTGGCCAGGATCGGAATGATCGCCGAATGCGGGCAGATAAACGAACACTGGTTACACTGAATGCACTCCTCGGCAATCCACTCGGGCACGCTGACGGCTACGCCGCGTTTCTCATAGCGGGCGGTAGAGGTCGGGAAGACCCCATCCGGCGGGAAGGCGCTGACCGGCAGATCATCACCCTTGAGGGCCTGCACTGGACGCATCACCTTGTCGACATACTCTGTGGCTTCGGGCATCGGCGGAATACCACCGGCAGCCTGTCCCCAGGACTCGGGCACATCGACCTCGATGAGGTTGTCGAGGGTGTTGTCTACCGCATTGATGTTCATGGCAACGATGTGGTCACCCTTCTTGCCGAAGGTCTTCTGGATGTCCTTCTTCAGCAGATCAATGGCTTCTTCGATGGGCAGAACATTGGCCAGTTTGAAGAAACAGGTCTGCATTATCATGTTGATGCGGCCGCCGAGACCGACATCCTGGGCCAGTTTAATCGCATCTACGGTGTAGAATTTGAGCTTTTTATCGTAGATCGTCTTTCTCAGGTCGCCCGGCATCTTCTCTTCCATTTCCTCGACCGACCACGGGCAGTTGAGCAGGAAGGTGCCGCCCTCTCTTATTCCCTCGAGAATATCATAAATATTCACATAGGTCGGGTTGTGGCAGGCCACGAAATCGGCCTCGTTGATCAGGTACGTGGACTTGATCGGCACGTCGCCGAAGCGAAGATGGGAAATGGTGATACCGCCCGATTTTTTCGAGTCATAGGCAAAGTAGCCCTGGGCGTATTTTTCGGTGTTGTCACCGATGATCTTGATGGCGCTCTGATTGGCGCCGACTGTACCGTCCGAGCCGAGCCCCCAGAATTTGGCTCTGATGTTGCCTTCCGGTTCGGCCTTGAAATCATCGCTTACCGGCAGAGACAGGTTGGTAACATCGTCGTTGATGCCCACCGTAAAGCGCTTTTGGGGCTCACTGGCAGCCATATTGTCATACACTGCCTTGATCATTGACGGATTGAACTCCTTGGAACTAAGCCCGTAGCGTCCGCCCAGGATTTTCGGGGGGGCAATACCCTTGTCGATATAGGCTGCACAGACATCGGTGTAGAGTGGTTCACCAACCGAACCTGGTTCCTTGGTACGGTCGAGAATGGTAACGGCCTTGGCAGAATCGGGTACTGCCGCGATAAAGGCATCGACGTCAAAAGGCCGATACAGGCGTACTTTGACCAGTCCCACTTTGTTGCCCTGGCTGTTCATGGCATTGACCGTCTCCTCAATGGCCTCACAGCCCGAGCCCATGGCGACGATCACCCTGTCCGCCTGGGGATCCCCGACGTAGTCGAACAGGTTGTAGGTGCGGCCGGTCAACTGCGATACCTGTTCCATATATTTGGCCACGATAGCCGGGGTTGCCATGTAGTATTTGTTGCATGCCTCACGGCTCTGGAAATAGATATCAGGATTCTGGGCGGTTCCCCTGGTATCGGGACGTTCGGGATTGATGGCCCTGTTTTTAAATGCCCAGTAGGCATCCCAGTTGAACAACTTGGCCATGTCGTCGTAATCGATGACTTCAATCTTCTGAATCTCGTGTGAAGTTCTGAAACCGTCATAGAAATGCAGGAACGGCACCGAGGCCTCGATAGTAGCCAGATGGGCGACCAGGGCCAGGTCCATTACTTCCTGGACGGAGCTTGAAACTATCTGAGCGAAACCGGTCTGACGGGTGGCCATGACATCCGCCTGATCACCGAAAATCGAGAGCGCGTGGGCAGAGAGGGAACGGGCTGTCACGTGGAAAACCGAAGGAAGCAGTTCACCGGCAATTTTGTACATGTTGGGGATCTTCAGGAGCAGTCCCTGGGAGGCGGTAAATGTGCAGGTAACCGCACCACCGACCAGTGAGCCGTGAACCGCGCCGGCGGCGCCCGCCTCGGATTGCATCTGCTTCACATTCAGGGTTTCCCCAAATATGTTCTTTCTGCCCGCCACTGCCCAGGCATCGGCAATTTCCCCCAACGGACTCGATGGAGTAATCGGGTAAATGGTTGCTACCTCACTCATGCCGTACGCCACATGACATGCTGCGGTATTACCATCAATAGTCTGCATTTTACCGTTCATGAATTCACCTCAACGTGATTAGTTGTCTTCCATCACCGCATTGTCTGCTACAGCCCGCACATGTGGAGGAAGCTCGTCTCCGTCCTGGCCGCCAGACAAGAACCAGTGATACGCATACCTAACTCAATATCAAAACGCAGACCCACCGGCTCCATTGATGGGAAAGCCGGTGGTCTGCACAACACACGATCTTGTCTACTGGTCACAAAAAATCAGTGTGACAACGTAACATGCGGCCAATCAAAAAACTAATATTTTTACCCTGGGGCAGGCTGCATCCGGTCTTAGGACGCCTTACGGCACCTCCCACAAGCGCTAGATGCCACACCGTATTGCCAGCGCCCGACTTGCCTGATTGCCCACTGTGCACACTGGACAGACCATTTCGCGCTCAAATTATTAGATAACGGCCGAGACATCAAGATGATCCATAATGGTGGTCACGATAAATATTTATTGTTTACATCAATGATCCTGAAACAACAGTTTTCCGACACCAGCGCTCCGCCCGCACCCGGCTCAGGCGTCAACTTTCTCCTTGTAAGCGGTCATTTCGGAGATATGGAACACGCGGGTCTTCAGACCGTGTTTTCTTATTCCCCAGGCGAGCTGAATCATGCAGGCGGGACAGCTGGTGACCAGAATATCAGCCTCTGTTTTTTTCAGGTTGCCTATTTTGCGATCGAGCACTTTCTGGGACAAATCGTAGTGAGTCAGGGCATATGAACCGGCACCGCCGCAGCACCAGTCGGCTTCGGCCATTTCCCGAAATTCCACGTTGGCCAGGCTCTTGAGGATCTCCCTGCTCTCCGATTTGATGCCCTGCCCCCGCACCGCATGACAGGGATCATGATAGGTGACCACCGCTTTGCCGTCTTTGGGCATCACCTGCTGTACCGCCTCGGTGCCGGCATGGGCATCATGATAGCTGTCCATCACCTCCTGCTGCTTATCTTCATCACCACCGAACTGTGAGGTATAGAGAAATTCAACCACGTCTCTGATTTTCGATCTGGTCTGCTCGATCAACTCGAGTTTCTGGGGATCGTCGCTGAACACCTTCTTGTATTCCTTGAGAAAAGACGCGCAGCTGGAGCAATCGGTGACAATCACATCGACATCGGCTTCGGCGAAGGTTTTCAGGTTTTTCTCGGCCAGCACCATGGTATTGTCAATATCCCCATAGCTCCAGGGCGGCAGACCGCAGCAGCAGTTATTGAGTACCGTCACTGATTTACCGATTTTTTTAAGCGACTCGAAGGTAGCTTTGCCGGCTTCCACCTGAATCACATCGACACCACAGCCAACGAAATAACCTATCTTCAGATCGCTTCCCTGCCCCTCATAGGTTTCCGGCTTGATAGTTCCCCGAAAAGAAACCATCGGCAACTTCTCGACAATACCTTCCGCCTTGGGCAGGTCACGGCCGAAAATGCGCAGCAGGCCCAGAGCGTTTGCCAGTTTGGAAGCCCCGCTGTTTTTCCCGAGAGCCGCTGTCCTGGCCGCCAGGTGCAGTCTTTTGGGATAGGGCAGCAGGTGCTCGAAAAGCAGCCGGTGGGCCGGTTTCTTGCCTACTTTTTCAAAATATTCAGCCCGGGCATTGAGCACCAGATCAGCCGTCGGTACCGAGCCGAAACAATTGGTGGTACAGGCGCCGCAGCCGAGACAGGTGAACAGCGGGTCTTCCATTTCCTCGTTCCACTCGACGCGCTCTTCGATAATCCCGCGGAGCAGGGCCAAGCGCCCCCGTGCTACCCCTGACTCATGTCCGGTCGCCCTGAAAATCGGGCAGGCGACATGGCAAAACCCGCATTTGTTACATTGTGCAATGGCATCATAATTGGATGACACAGTCATAGTTCAATCCTCAGTGTAAATTTCAAAAAAATATTGAAAACGTACCCTCATCCACTGTCATACCCGGCCCGGCAGCGCTCCAGGCGCAAACACAGTATCGGGATCGAGGGCGTTCTTAATCAGATGACTGAGCCGCCAATCCGGCCGTGAAGCCCCGAACAGATCATGTTCTTTGGCAAATTCTTCGGGAGCTTTGAGCAGCTTGCAGTGTCCTTTGTATTTACTTGTCAGGCCGTCTATGGCTGACCACTGGCTGCCGGTAAGTGCGTCAAAACCGGCATAAATTCTGCCTCCGGCAACATCGAGCACCATCCCGGTGGGCGCGGCAGCCTGGGACAGCTGGGTGGCAAACTCGGCCCCATGCTTGATAACGACATCGGCCTGCAGCACAAACGGAGCCTCCCATATCGAACCGAACGCCGGTGCCAGGAAGCCTTCAACCAGCGGGTAAGGTTCCGCCCCGACCACATTCAGGCCGCTGCCGCTCATCACCTCGGTGCAGCGTTCCACCTGAGAGTCAACCACCAGTTCCAACCCTTCGAAGCCCACCTGCAGGGTTGCCTGGCCGGCTTCCGGAACAATGGTCACCAGAGCGGCCAGCAGGTTGGAGTTGACGATCTTCATTGCCGCCTCGAAGCAGCTATCCATAGTGCCGGCGGCAGTGAGCTTTTTGCTGGTTTCGGGCCGAGTACTTATTCTCCAGGTTGCCTCGGTAATGAATCCCAGGGTTCCCATGGATCCGGTCAGCAACCTGGTCATGTCGTAACCCGCCACGTTTTTGACGACCTTGCCCCCGGCGGAGACCATGCTGCCGCTGCTGTCGATGTATTGCAGACCGAGAAGCATATCCCGAGGAGCTCCATAGGCCAACCGTTCAGGTCCCACTTCGGCGGTGGCGACAAGCGCACCGATTGTGGTTTCCGTGGTCCCGAAAGGCGGCCTTATGGGCAGCCACTGATTTTGTTGACCGAGTTTGTCCTGCAGAGCAGAGAGGGTAACACCGGAACCGACGGTAATGAACTGATTGTCCTGATCGTACTCAATGAAATCGGTCATTTTAAGGCTGTCGATCACCACGCTCTCCTTGGTGAGCTGATTACCCAAGCCATTGAACGTTCCTTTGCCTGCGATCCTGATCGATTTATTTTCGGCCACCGCAGCCCTGACCGCCTCCATGGCCTCGACGACACCTTCGGCCTGGGCACCGCCCAAACGCTTGAGCACTGTAGGCGGGCTGTCGGGAAGTTTGTCGGAACCTTCAGGAGGCAATGGGATAATCTTGGTCGGGTTGAGCAGATTCTTGGGATCAAAGGCGCTTTTCACGCTCTGCTGGGTATTGAGATCATGCCCGGAAAAGACCATTTTCATGGCTTCGCGCTTCTCTTCGCCGATCCCATGCTCACCGGAAATCGTACCGCCGAACTCGGCACAGATCTTCATGATGTCCCAACCAGCCTTATGCACCTGTTCCAACTCTTTTTCGTTTCTTGAATCGAACATGAGCAGGGGGTGAAGATTACCGTCGCCGGCGTGGAAAACATTACCCACCGGACAACCGTACTGATCGGAAATCTCTTTGACTCGCTTGAGCACTTCCGGCAGATCGCTGCGCAGCACGCAGCCGTCGTTAACCAGGTAATTGGGTGACAGGTTGCAGATCGCCCCGAAGGCGCCTTTACGACCTTTCCAAAGCAGCTCCCTCTCGTCTTGATTCTTGGCCGTTCGCACTTCGCGGCAGCCGGCTTCCATACAGATCTTATCCACCTGCTCGGCCTGTTCCTTCAGACCGGTGCTGATACCCTCGACCTCGATGATCAGCACCGCGGCCGCGTCGATCGGGTAGCCGCAGGGTCCGCCTTTCTCCACCGCCTGAATGATGGTGTTGTCCATCATCTCGAGGGTCAACGGTACAATGCCGGCCCGCATGATTTCGGCAACCGAGGTGGCCGCATTGGAGACATCGTCGTAGATGGCCAGCATGGTGATAACCGACTCGGTCTTGGGGATGATCCGGACGATGATTTCAGTGGCCACCCCCAGACAGCCCTCGCTGCCCACCAGCAAACCGCGCACGTCGTACCCCGGGGGGTCCAGTGCGGGACCGGCTATGTCAACAATCTCGCCGTCGGCCAACACCGTTTTCATCCCCAGGATATGGTTGGAGGTGACCCCGTACTTGAGGCAGCGGGGCCCGCCTGAATTCTCACCGATATTTCCGCCGAGCGTCGCCACCTTTTGGCTGGCCGGGTCCGGGGCGTAAAACATGCCCAGGGGGGCGACCGCTTCCTGCAGTTCGAGATTGGTAACCCCGGTCTGCACCACGGCATACTTGCTCTCCGGATGAATTTCGAGAATCTGATTGAAACGGGAGAGAACGATTACCAGCCCTTCGAATCTGATGATGGTGCCGCCGGAGAGGTTAGTGGCGAAGCCTCGTCCGACATTGGGAATCCCCTCCTGGTGAGCTGCTCTCATAACCTTTGAAACCTCTTCCGTCGATCCGGGAAAAACTACCAACCCTGGCTTGCCGCCTACCAGGGACGCATCGTAGGAATACAGTTCCAGATCGGCAGCGGAAGACCGCACGTATTCCTTGCCGACAATTTCCTCCATCTTCTTCACGAAGCTTTCGGTAATCATTTAGTTCCTCCTCGGACCTTTGGGTGTGGGTACTTTGATGTGTCGTTCATTAATGACTTTTCGTCCAGGAAACGGCCAGGAATGCACCGGTCTCAGAGTTCTCTGCCTGAGAACGTGCCTCTATCTGCCGGGCCCGGACAGGATCTTCGTTTTTCTGGAAATGTATGGCCGTCTTCAGCTTCGCCCCCGGAGGAATCAGTCTTTTGATCTCGGCGGGCGATCTGAATACCATGGACTGGAAAAGCTCGTGTCCCTCGTCTCCAGCCTTCAGGCGTCTCTCGGCCCAGGGACTGAGCCTGTTCAGAGTGGACATGAAGATCACCCCCCCGGCTCTTGTCACCCGCTCCAGCTCAGCAATTGCCGCCTGGGCGTTGACGACGAATTCCAGCGCCGTCATCGAGTATACCTTGTCAAACGACCCGCTGGCAAAGGGCAGTGTTAACATGTCGCCGGCCAGGGGTATAAACCGCTCGTGGTGGTAACGGCTTTGCGCCCTGGCAACCATGGGAATCGAGATGTCCAGCCCGACGACTTCGGCGCCGGAAGATAAAATCGAACCGGTGAATATGCCTGTACCGCAGCCGACATCGAGAAGAAAATCACCGGGGCGTGGGTCAAGCAACTCATGCAGCAGTTCCGTTTCATATTCTCGGACAAGCTGGCCGATGGGTGTTTCGAACCATTGGTCGTAGCGCTCCGGCCATTCATCAAAGAGTCGCCCCCCCCTGTTCGCGTCAGCCTGTATTTTCATCCCTGAATGGGGCTGCCGAGTCGTCGCACTGAGATTCCTAAATTCAGCCTAGGATGTTACCGAGTCAATCTTTTTTTGTAACGTTGCATCCTTGTCCCTGCGATCATCGACTTTAACTTCGATGATAATCCGTTCAGCCCCTTCATCAATCTGGGCCTGACGAATTTTTTCAATCAAATCAAACAACTGCTGCAAATCCGGCACCTCGACGGAGGTAGACATCCCCCCGACCTGATAAGTATAGCCTGATTCTTCAATAATTCTGACGCCTTTTTTGACGTATCTTCCAAGGCTCACGCCGGTCCCGATGGGATAGACTGACAATTGTGCAAGCAGCATGATTAATCCTCGTCAACATGCAGGGAACGACCGTCTGCGGCCGCTCCCTATCTTTAGGGCCAGGGGCAGCCTTATTTTGCCGCCTTGGCCTCCGCCGCTTTGATCTCTTCTATGGTGCGCAGAATCTGCAGCGCATTCTCATAGACCGGCGTATCAACCATCTTGCCAAGGTAGGTAACCGCTGCAGTACCTTTGGCGATTCCTTCCTCCTCGAACACCTTCTTGACGCCTTCGGCCCACTCCACGCTCTCCGCAGACGGAGTATAGATCACATGGGAAGGTTCAATCTGGCTGGGATGGATCAGCATACGTCCCTCGTAACCCATCTGGCGGCCTTCCTTGGTGGATTTGTCAAAGGCCTCAGTGTCCTTGAACGCCACGAACGGACAGTCGATGGCCACACAACCGGCAGCCCGGGCGGCCACGGCGGTATGATAGCGGGCATACATCTGCTCCACGCCTTCGGAGGTCAATTCCACGCGCATGTCCTTGGTGTAGTCGACCGCACCGAAAATCAGCGAGTTGACACGCGGACTGGCGGTGGCCGCGGGATAGGCGTTGATGCAGCCCTTGGCCGTTTCAATGAGCAGCTGAATGGCCACACTGCCCACTTCCATACCCCGGCGTTGCTCGAGTTCCTCGAGTTTCCAATCGAGTCGCCGCACATTTGCAGCTTCACCGCATTTAGCCAGGCAGACGCCATCCAGCCCCGGATGCACAATGGCCTCCAGGTCATCGTTGGTCATCTCGGTTTCCCAGTTGTTGATCCGCACGTAAAGATAAGGTGCATGCTGGTTGGCCCGCTCACTCTTCAGATACTTCTGGATCATCTCCCGGCCCTTGGCCTTTTCCGCCGGGGGTACTGAATCCTCAAGATCCAGGGTCAGGACATCGGCGGCGATGGTGGGTGCTTTGGCGACCATTTTGTCGTTGTTGCTCGGCACATAAAAAACTGATCTCATTACAGGCATGGCACTTCCTCCTTTTTCTGTCGGTTATACTGCAATTAGTTCCTTGATTTTTGGTGCAATTTCTTCTGGACTGTCGACTACGTAGGCTCCTGCTTCGGTCAACGCTTTCATTTTCCCCTGGGCCGTGCCGCGGCCTTTTTCGACAATACTGCTGGCATGGGAAAAACGCATTCCCTCCGGTGCCCAGGCACCGGCGATAAAGACCACGAGCGGTTTGGTGAACTCACCGTTGGCGACGGCCTCGGCGGCCTCTTCCTCGAGGGTTCCGCCGATTTCACCGAAAACGGCCACCGCCTTGGTCTGCTCGTCTTCCTCGAAATTTTTCAACACGTCTGCCATGGTCAAGCCGAGCACCGGCTCAGTACCGATGTGCAGCGCGGTGGAAATGCCCAGACCTGCCACTTTCAGGGCCCAGGGCACCGTACCAGACTGACCCCCGGAACGGGAGATGACCCCGATAGGGCCCGGATCGAAAAGCGTGTTGGCCCAGTCGACGCTGCCGCCGAGCCAGCCGACCACCGCCTTGCCCGGGCTGATCATCCCGAGGCTGCCCGGACCGAGCAGTTTCACCTCGTGTTTACGGGCATAGGTCACCATGTCGATGACGTCATGGACCGGGATGCGCTCGACCGGCGAACAGACAAACTTAATGCCGGCGTCGATTGCTTCATAGACGGCACCACGCAGCAGGGGGCCGGGGACAAAGGTGACTGCCGCATCGATGTGCCCCTGGGCCCTGATGGCCTCCTTAACCGTATTATAGACCGGGATGCCGTGTACTTCGGTCCCGCCTTTGCCCGGGGTAACCCCGGCTACGACCTTGGTGCCGTAATCCTGCATGTATTTGGTACGCAGGGAGCCTTCCCTTCCGGTCATACCCTGAACAATCACTGTGCTGTTTTCATCCAATATAATTGACATGTCTCCCCCTGCTTAGTCAGTACCATGTTTTTTTCTGTAGGCATCCAATCCCTCGATGGGGGCCTCGATGGTAATCGCCGAATTGCCCCTGAACCAGCAGGCGTATTCGCAGGCCAGGCACTCGGTGCCCTTTCTTTCAATTTCGTCCGGGGTCCCATCTACGGCCGGTTTGCCATCTTTAAGGACCAGGATGCCGCGGGCGTATGTCTTGCACGCCTCAACACAGGCGTGGGTCTCGCAGCCTTCACACTTCTCTTCATCGATGATGATCTTGATCGTCTTCTCAGAAAATTCCATTTTCATCTCCCTCTAGGCTGCAGCCTTGTCTTTGCGATATTCATCGACCAGCGCTCGAACCCTGCCGCCAATAAACGTTGCATCGTATACATGCTCCCGGTCGTAAATCTCTATCCGTGCCTCGAGGTCTGCCAGGCCTTCCTTGAGAATCTGCTGGGATTCTGCTTCCTTATTGCCGCAGAGCAGAAGGACCACCGGGAAACCCGGGCGCTTCGGCAGCTCTTCGCGCAGCGCCTTGACCAGGCCGTGGGCATGATGCCACTGTTCCTGGTTGGCCATCATAAAACCGGAGAGAAAATAGCCCTCTATATTGGGTTGTGACAGGATGAGCTTGACCGTCCGATAGACCTTTGAGGCGGTCGGGTTGCCGCTGGTGTCGGCGTAGTCGGCGACTTTCAGCCCAACCTTGTTGAGGGCATCCATGCCCAGCATGGCCGCTCCGCCACCTATACCATGATACCCCACATAGCCTCCCCCTGCAGTTTCTTCGGGCGCAGCCATCTCGGCGATATAACTGGTACCCCGGAAGTCGCTGGCTTCATAGGACCAGCCCATGAGGTCAAGTTCAGTGGGCTCTTTGAGGAATTCCCGGCCGATCTTGATGCCGAATTCCGGATGTCTGAATACTGCCTGGTCGTCTGCTTCCATGCGGCAGTCGGCAGCATAGACTTTGCCCTCTTCGGTGAGTACCAGGGGGTTAATCTCCAGAGCCCGGCAATCATTCTTGCGAAAGGCATTGTAAAGTTTAAGGACCACATCGGCAAGCGGTCTAAGCGCCCCGCCCTGCACGCCCATCGTCACGCACATATCGAGTGTGTCGTGAATCATGAGTCCTTTGATTACGTCAACATTCAAGGTGGCGATCTTGTCTTCAGGCACCGATTCGATATCCATGCCGCCTTCGGGGCTGAACATCAGTACCGGGCCGCGGACTTCCTGGGCCGAATTGATGATGAGACCGGCGTAAAACTCCTGTTTGATAGCCAGCTGCTCTTCCACCAGCACCTTTTTTACGGTGAGTCCCTTGATGTCCATCCCGAGGATTTCGCCAGCCGCCTGGCCGGCTTCTTCCGGTGTGGAGGCCAGCTTCACCCCGCCCGCCTTGCCGCGACCGCCGGCCAGGACCTGGGCCTTGACAACCACCGGCTTGCCGATCTTCTCGGCAGCGGCGGCGGCTGCTTCTGCAGTATCCACCACTTCACCTTCAGGAACAGGTATACCTGCCTTTTTGAAGTACTCCTTTCCCTGGTATTCCAGAAACTTTGCCATAATTCCTCCGTCAATCACTTAGAGAATTGTCAACATCTGTCAGCGACCGCTTTTCGATCATCGATATGGGCGCTGAACCATAGCCGAATCAACACTGGTAAGACCAGATCAAGTTGTCATGTTAGCACTGGAATGTCAAGCACTTTTGGCTGGGTTCCAGGAGATTTTTTCGGGGTGGAATTGTCGAGACGACTCGATAACAAAATAATTAACATGGTGGGCGAAATCTGCTCCTCTTGATCTGTTAATGACAGCTCCTCACTTTTCGAGCAAGGTGATTTTGGAATTTTCGATTTTGCCAAACACCATTAAAATCGCCAATTTCTTGTGGGGCAATTTCTGGTCGCCTGGGACCTGTGTTGCCGAGATTGTTTTTTTTACTGAACCGACTCTGAAGATCATTTTTTGTATTTGTTTCAGTATTTTATTATGAATTTAAAGATTCTATGATAAGAATCTAACTGATCGTTCGCTCAACAAGCGGCACCTGACATTCTACAAATTAAACAATATCGATAATGTCTGAAAAATATCTTTTGCTCATTTTTAGTAATGATTAACTGCTTTGTGCTGCAAAAGCACCGTCAGTAAATATTATAGATAATATATAAAATAGATTATCGGCCAAGGACTTGTCCCACCCCCCTTCTTCATCGTGTGAACGCACGCCTCTATGGCCTTCGAAATGGTTTGACAAACGGCATAAAAAGGGAAAAAGGGTGCTGACCTCTGGTTTGACCAGATTTCCACCTATTGCGAGGTGCTGCTGGTATTGATCTTTACATCCATTGGATGTGGATACTCCAAGGCTGTTATGTCCTCCGTCAGACTCCCTTACCCAGGATCATAGGCGTTCTGCAGGGCATGAACACCTTTACCCTCTACTGGGCCGGTAAAATTCCCGCCTCCGTATTTCTCTCATCCTACCCGGTGGGCCCGGCGGTATGGTCGCCGAGGTATTCCAGTCGTTCGGCGCCTCCACCATCTCGCTGCCGGGTGCCGATATCTTCCCGGCGCTCGAGAAAGGGACCATTGACGCCGCCGCATATCCAGATGCCGACCATCTTCAAGGCTTCCATCGTCTGTTTGATCATGCAGTGTATCGGTCTGGCCATGTGCGTATTGTTCCCGGCCATCATCACCTACTTCTCGAAGATCGTCTATGGCTGATCAGGGATTGAAGTATATGCAGCCCATTATCAATGTGGTACAACACCCAGCCCTCGCCCGAGAGTGGCTCTAGAGAATACTAAAACATAATAAAGCAAAACAGGCACCTAAGGTTCACACCTTGGGTGGTTGTGTGTGTTTGGGTGGTTTTGGGGGCAACTTCATATTGCAGCAGCTTTCTCTCCCGCTCATCCTGCTTCCCCGGCAGACTGGTTCAAAGTCTCATCAGTCTCCCGCGATGGTTGCTCGCTTGCTAACCTGATGCCCGGTAACTGGTTTGCCTCTCAGTAAACTTGGTCATTGACACACCGCCTCTGTCTCTCATATAGTTCTCTAACGAACTATATAATTGGAATCTTACGGTAATTTGGGCCCATCAAGAGATAAGCCCGTGGCAATCGCAGCAGGTGAGAAAAAAATATCGTTCAATCTCCACAAACTTAGAGGTGACCTTATGCAAAGGATTGGATTTATAGGTATCGGTCTAATGGGAAGCCACATGGCCAGACATTTACTGGAAGCCGGACATACTCTGACGGTCTGGAACAGAACAAAAGACAAGGCTGCGGCGCTGGTTTCTGCCGGCGCACAATGGGCGGAATCCCCGAAGCTGGTCGCTGAATCGGCCGATGTCGTCCTCACCATGGTAACAGATTCAAAAGCATCTGAAGAGGTTATCTGCGGCCCGGCAGGTGTCCTTGAAGGAGCTCGCGACGGGCTTATCCTGATAGACATGGGCAGTATTGCTCCAGAGATGTCCCGGTCCATTGCCGGTCGTGCGGGAGAAAGGGGCGTGCACATGCTTGATGCTCCCGTTACCGGCAACCCCAAGGTGGCGGAAGCGGGCAAACTCGGCATCATGATCGGAGGTCCCCAGGAGGTATTTGACGCCTGTCTGCCGATATTCGAGGTTTTGGCGGCCAAGATAGTCCATGTCGGTGAGAAGAATGGCATGGGAACAACCTTAAAGCTGATCAATAATTTAATTCTTGGGGTTGCAATTGAGGCCGTTTCCGAGGCAATGGTGCTGTCGGCAAAAGCAGGCATTGATCCTCAGAAGGTAATCGATATAACCTCGGTTGGCGGTGCTCGAACCGGCGCCATGGAAACCCGCGGGCCGAGGATGATCAAGCGCGATTTCTCTCCCGGTTTTTCGACTGACAACATGTACAAAGACCTGTCAAGCGCCATCGACCTGGCTGCGGAGTTCGGTGTCTCCCTGCCGGCTACCACCATCTCCTGGGATATCTTGCGGTCTGCCAAGGCCAGGGGATTGGGAAAGATGGACTCCTGCTGTGTGATGACGGTACTCGAAGAACTTGCCCAGACCAGGGTAAGCGGTGCGGAGAAATCCTGAAAAAAGTTTCAGCCGGCCTCTGCGCGGGCTCAGTTATGAGCGGGGAGGTCTCTCCGATAGGCAACCAAACTTGGAAACCAGCCAAATGCCAGCAAACCGATTCCGGCAAGATTGAGGTAGAGAGGTACGGGTAAGAGCAAAAGCAGTGCCGCAAAAAGATACAGAGCCCTTTTTGACCAGCTCAGGCCGGATCTCAGAAAGTCAGCTCCCTGCAGCATCATGGACAAAGCCATGAAGCCAAGCAACAGCATGACGACCGTATAGATTACCTCAAATACCGAGCCGTTGAGCAATAATGGCGGAAGATACACGAACCCAAAAGGCAGAAAAATGAGGGCAAAGCCGAACTTCAGGGCGGCAAACCCAGTCTGCATGGGGTCTGCCTTTGCCAGGGCCGCTGCAGCGAAAGCGGACACGCACACCGGCGGTGTTATGTTGGACAGACAGGCAGCATAAAAAACAACCAGGTGCGCTGCCACGGGTACGACACCCAAGTGGATGAGCGCCGGAGCGGCCACCACCGACAGGATGATATACGATCCCGTGGTGCTGCTGCCCATCCCGATGATGATCGAAATGATCATCACCATGACCACACAGAGCAGGAGCATACCGCCTGCCGCCTCAACCAGAATTGCCGAAAACTTCAGACCGAGGCCGGAGAGCACGATGCCGCCGATAATAATTCCGAGCGCCCCGATTGCAGCTCCCGCTGAATTGTTGGCGCTAGCGCCAGAACGAAGTCCGACCAGAACGTCCTTAGTCTTCATCCGTGTTTCTTTGCGACGCCACGATAGGATAAAGGCCGAGACCGTACCCCAAAAGGCGCCTACTTCCGGAGAGAACCCATAAAATAAAAGGCCCAGAACTATCACAATCGGCAGAAAGAAATGCCAGCCGTTTTTCAAAACTGCAGGCAGCCTGGGTATTTCCTCCGTCGGCAGCCCTTGAAGACCGGAGCGCAGAGCCTCCAGGTCGACCATCATGATCACGAAGATAAAATAAAGCAGGGCGGGAATGACGTTGATCAAGGCAATATGCAAATAACTCACCTCGATGAGTGTCGCCAGGATGAAAACCCCTGCTCCCATGATAGGCGGCATGAACTGCCCCCCGGTTGAAGCAATTGCCTCGATCGCGCCGGCAACCTTCGGCCGAAAGCCGATACGCTTCATCATCGGGATGGTGAACGTACCGGTGGCGACGACATTGGCAACGGAAGAACCTGAAATGGAGCCAAACAACGCCGAAGTCACAATGGCTATCTTGGCAGGCCCGCCCCGCCATTTTCCGGTCAGAGCCTTGGCAAGTTCCATGAAAAATGTTCCGGCTCCACTTCTCTCCAGAAATGCCCCAAAAACCATAAACGGAAATACAAAGGTTGCAAAAGTGGCTGTTATTACGCCGAACATGGCCTCCTGGGTATTGAAGGTGAATTCGATGATGCGATCAGGCGGCATACCGGCATGGCTGAGTTTGCCGGGCAGATAGGGTCCAAAATAGATCTGAGCGAGAAAGATGATCGCCAGGATCATCATGATTGGCCCCAGGGCCCGCCGGGCGGTTTCAAGAATCATGCAGATGGCGATGATGCCCATGACCAGGTCCCATTTGTTGGGGGTCGTCACCCGAAATATGGCATAGTCCATGTATTGATCGATCCAGTAGCCAACGGAGACGGAGACCAGCAGCACGCAGATAATATCGTATACGCTGGGACGGTGCTTGGGCGCCCAGCGCGAGGCAGGAAAAATCAGGTAGACCAGAACAGAGGTGAAGAGCAGATAAAACCCCCGGTTGGTCTCGGTCGACACAATGCCGAATCCGGAAGTATACATGTACCAGCCAGCCATGAATATGGCGGCGCAGGAATAAAGTATGGCCCAGAACCCGGTGAGAGTGCGATCTTTTGCTTTGATTTCAGTCAGCCAGGAAAACTTCGTCATACGTATCCCCACGAGGCTCGGCGAGCAACTGGTATGGTATTAGGTTTGGGTGATGGGGCGCTGCCACAGCAGGCGCTGCAGCAGCGCACAGTCTTGACGGGTTATTCTTCCCAGACGCCAACTTCCTTATAATACTTCTCGGCTCCGGCATGAACGGGAGCGCCCAGGTTCATGAAACGCTTGGTATCTGGAGCCATTTGCTTCCAGCCTTTATGCGCTTCTCCCATCTCTTTCATGATCTCAGGCTGCATGACATGCTTGGTTATGTCGTAGATCGCCTGCTCAGGTACACGCTCATGGGCTACCCAGTAGACGGTAAGATATGGCATCTGCGTGGCCGGAACGCCCTTGTAGACGCCTTCCTTCATGATCGCACTGTAGTAAAATGGATATGCCTTGACAATCTTGTCCATCTCTTCGTCAGTGAAGGGAACCACATAGGCACCCTTGGTTTCTGCCAGCTTTACCACAGCTCCGGCAGGAGCTGACGACTGGAAGAAGGCATCAATCTGCCTGTTTTCAACGGCACGGCCCGCATCGGCAAACGACATCATCTCCGGCTTAACCTTGTCGAGCAGACCAAGGGCCCGAAGGACATTGGAACTGTTGAAAACAGTTCCTGATCCGGGAGGACCGAGGGCCACTTTTTTGCCGACCAGGTCGTTCATTGACTTGATATCGGAATCCGGCAGCGTCACGACATAGGAAGCCCCTTCATAGGCCTTTGCCACTCCCCTAAGCATGGTTCCCTTGGGAAAATCCTTGAATGGTCCCTGCTGGTTGAGCGCCATGTAGACATGCGGACCATAGACAATACCCATATCAAGCTCACCCTTCAGTAGGCGTTTACAATTTTCGGTCGAGCCGCCGGTGGTGACCTGGGTAATATTGTATTGCGGCAGGTCTCGGGTGATTATGTTGCCGGCTGCTCCGACCAGATAATACATCATCCCGCCCGGGGAAGATCCGCCAAACGATATATTTATTTTATCCTGCGAAACGGCCGGCGTAGCCAGTGAGAACGCCAAAACCATCATAAAAGACGCTACTATGAGACCTGTCCTGCTGACTCTGTGGTGTATCCATTTCATCGCACTACCTCCCTTTGTTAGCATTTTTACAATCGCCCCGGTTGAGGCAGGGATCCGCTTGCAACCATTACCCGCAGCAGCAGACCTGAGCCATAAATTCCGGCGCTGGCGCCAGGATTTGATCAATCCGGCCAATACAGTGTTATAAGCCTCCTTTTGTTGGATTTATTATTTACCTTCTGTCCTCCATTTTCTGAATTCAGCTCCCGCGTCTTTGGATATGCGCCTCGCTAAATTACGGGATTCTCGAGTACGCCAATCGGATCTATTTCGATAGCAACGCTATCGCCTGGCTGGAGAAACCTGGGCGGCGAGAAGCCGATTCCCACCCCTGCAGGTGTGCCGGTAGCGATAATGTCACCTGGTATAAGCGTTATCAGTGAAGATACGGTTTCAATTATCGTAGGAATGTCAAAGATCAGGTCTGCGACACTGGCCTGCTGCCGCAACTCGCCGTTCACCCGGGTTGTAACTTTGAGCTTGGTGGGCTCTTTAATCTCGTCAGCGGTCACAAATGTTGGCCCCATCGGACAAAACCCGTTCAAACTTTTCCCCAGGAACCACTGCTTGTGCACCTGCTGGAGATTTCGAGCCGTCACATCATTGATTATGGTGTACCCGCAAATGTAGTTGAACGCTTCGGACTGAGGAATCTTGTACCCTTGTTTCCCCACGACTACGGCCAACTCACCTTCATAGTCGGTCGATTTGGACGGGTCCGAACTGGCGGGTATCGGTTCTTTGGGCCCCGTTACGCTCGTGGTCGCTTTGGTGAAGATTACCGGGGCATCCGGTATGGTTTGCCCTCCTGAGGTCGAATCAAAACCACTTTTCTCAAATTCCTTGGAATGTTCAAAATAGTTTTTCCCAACACAGATTATGTTTCTTCTGGGGATGGGGAACGGGGCGCAAAGACGCACCTGCTGAATCGGGATCTGCTGGCTTTTTCGTGCTGCTTCCCGGGCCATGTCCAGCCCTTGTTCACCCATTTCAATTACAGAAATCAGGTTGTCGCTCAAGCCGGCCTGGGTGAGATCAAGGAGTATCTCTTCATGTGGATCAAGGCACCCTATGCCCGTTCGACCCTCTTTTATAAATGCTACAAATCGCATGATATTCCCCCATGAGATGTTTTTAAGTAAAACTATTCCAATTTGAAATTGGTGTCAACCGCTTCATTGGTGTGCAGGATATCATACACTAAATAACGCTGAAGATAACCTGAATAAACTAATAATATAGATATTTTAATGATCTATATGGTAAATCAGCAAAGTCCCTTTATCCATCTCCGGCTATTGCAACCAATCGACCAATTGGTTATGGTAGGGTGTGGTATTGGTTGATAATGCGAAACGGTACGTGATCCCATGAATACCTTGAAATTGGTAGAGCAACTTAACGAAATGATTTCGGAAGGGAGATTCCCTGAAAATTCCAAGCTGCCGCCGGAAAGAGAGCTTTCCAGAAATCTGCAGGTAACCCGGTCCAGTCTGAGAAAAGCACTGGCTCTGCTTGAAGCGGATGGAAAAATCTGGAGGCATGTTGGCAGAGGAACGTTCGTCGGACAGCCGTCCGTGGAAGAGTCCCTGCAGCTGTCTTTTTTTACCAAGACTACCAATCCCATGGAAGTTATGGAAATGCGTCTGGTTGTCGAACCCCGGCTGGCTGGATTCGCCGCCATGCGCGCCACCCCGGCAATGATTACCAAGCTCTACCGCTGCGTGGAAAAAAGCAGATCGCCCAGGGACACTCATTCCTATGAACTGTGGGACGCGACACTGCACCGGACCATAGCAGAGGCAGCCCAGAACAACCTGCTGTTGTCAGTACTCAATATTGTCAATGCAATGCGCCAGGACAGGCTGTGGGGGCAATTAAAAGAGCTGGCGGTAACTCCCGACAAGATGCAAACTTACACAGACCAGCATCTGCGCTGCATTGAAGCGATAGAATCCAGAAATGCCACTGCTGCGGAACAACTCATGAATGAGCATCTGGAGTCAGTACAGAAAGATCTGCTGGCAGTCAGCGGCAATAAACCGCTGTAGCCGATTGCACATAACTTTCGAGAGTGCCAACTGTCACTCTGTCAGCAGGAAAAAGCGTGTTCTCTTCCCCAATACTCGGATGGCTGCCCACAAATACTTCCTTTCATAACTCCAGCCTGGCGATCCCCGCAGCCTCAAACAGGGATACCCCCTCCGGACTGCAGAGAAAATCGATAAAAGATCGAGCATCATCTTTACGGGTACTGGTGCTCATCTGCACCGCGGAGTAAGAGGTGTAATTCTGGATTTCTGGCGGCAGAGGACCAACATAGACCAGCCCGTTACCTTGTGCCAGCATGATCTCGGTAATGGGGCCGAAACCGATCTCTCGACCAGTACCTATTAAGACGTGCTGCATGACCTCTGCTCCGGTAGCGTAGCGGGTGGTTTTGGGCTCCACTCGTTCCCAAACTCCCATGTCCTTGAAAAGGTTTTCGATATATATGCCGGTAGAGGCCAGATTGAAGACGATCGATTCTGCTTCGAGCACTGCCTCCTTGATGTCCATTGTGGAAGAGATAACGGGTATCGGGGCCCCCGGGCGGACTGCTATACCCGACCCTACCCGGCCGATGTCTGAGTCGCCGCCTTCCGCTTTGCCGGCCTCGCGCAACTCTGCAATCAGTGCTTGCGGCGCTATGACGACATCAAACGTATCGCCCGCGAAGAGCCGCTTGCGTATTTGCGGGGCGGTGTTGAAGGTAATATCGACCGTCTTGCCAGAGAGTTTCTCAAATGTTGCTGCAGCTGAGTCCAGACCTGGTTCGACAGCTCCGCCGCTGAGGATGGCAATCTCGGTGGACACGGATGGGGCGGTGAGTCCCAGAACGATACTTGGCAAACCAATATTGATCATATACATGTATCCCTCCAACGAAAATGTTGAGCACGCTGCCCCAGCGAGACCCCGCCAGCCGGGGTCTGAAGTCGCTTCACAGGGATACAGCGTATCAATACAGTTGCTGCAGCGTGACCGTGAGTCGAGCGTAAAGTGATGTGTTTTCGAACGAATACGCTGATCTCAGGGAGATATCAGTTCTCCGGTCCGGTTAGCTACGGGGGTGCGGTTTCCTTTCTATATTAAGACATGACTGCTTTCTTGGAAATCCTTGGGTTCCGCAATTGGATTGGGTGCGCGAGAATCTGGACGGCTTCCCCGGGACAAACAGGGCGGACCTGATCGGTGGAAATCCTGTCATATCGGTTCCACTCCAGCACAGGCAGCCAGTTTGGGTGTTCATCTGGATGATAGCATTTGAAAAGACCACCTCACACCGAGGTGTCTAGTATCCCAACAACGCAAGATTGAGACGGCGGAATCACATTGCAAACTGACGATTGGTTCATGCCCCTTTTTCAGAAAGGTTATAGGCCTAGATTTATCTGCTGTCCGGGCCTCCCCCCAAGTCTTCCAGGCTTTACTAACGGTGGATAAAAGCGGCTGAAAGACACCAAATCGAGCTGCGGTGGTGTGCCATCGTTTTTTTTTGCTTTCATTGTATATCATATATGATATATTTTCCCCTACATGACACCTTGTTCAATCAGGATCCACGATGGAATTCACGACCAAATCAGAAGCGGTACGCCGCGCACTTCGCAAAAGGATCATCGGCAGGAAGCTCAAGCCGGGGCAAAAAATTGTCATATCGGAAATAGCCAGGGAGTTCGGCGTCAGCGGGATACCTGTCCGAGAGGCGATCAAGAAGCTGGAGAGTGAAGGGCTTGTCAAATTCACCCCGCACGTCGGCGCTGTTGTCAATGCCGTTGCCCGTGAAGAATTTCTCGAAATCTATCTGATGCGAATCGAACTCGAAGCCCTGGCCACGAAGCTGTCAGCGCCTCATATGAAAGAATCGGATATTTCCGAACTCAAAGATTTGGTCAATCAGGCGGAACGTGCCATCGAGCTGGGCGAAACCGGCGTCCTGGGAGCGTTGAACAAATCGTTTCACCTAAAGATTTACAAGACCGCTCCGTATCCATTCCTGTACAAGACAATCGTTGATCTGTGGGAGCGTTTTGAATTGATGCAATGCGTATTTGCCTATGTGCCTGAACGGGCGGTGCCATCGTGGGATGAGCACAAAATCATAGTAGAGGCTCTGGAGGCACGGGATGCCGATAGAGCTGGAAAACTGGTCAGGCAGCAAAAGACCAGGACAAAACGGGCGCTGGAAAAGATACTGAAGAAAGCGGGGGCAGATTCGAGCAAAGCGAGCGAACGGCACACACCCGATAAAAGCTGAGCTTGAGAGCATAAAATAAGAAAATGCATAAACATTTTGCGGGCAGCTCGACCGAGCCCTGCGTTGGCCAAGGTGCCCGACCCGGTTTCGAGCTCTTCTGGCAAAACCGCTAATTCCTCACCGTCCAGATTCGGTGCATGCCAGGCGATTCCCTGGCCGGCGTCCAGCCACCATAATTCATCAATGCAGCGGGCCGGTAACGTGCCTGGTGTGGGGAGGAGGCGCTGTTTCTTCCTATAGTTTACCAGGCATAGTATTTCAACCAAAAGGAGGAGGAACCGAGCACGACCGCATGATCGGAAGCGCTGATGCAACGAAACCATCAGCTTATTCACACGTAAAACATCACTAATTGGAGGTATAACCAATGAGCTCTAAAGATCCCTTGTTCACCCGGAGAACATTTTTAAAAGGTACTGCAGCATCAATCGCCCTGGGCTCGGTATCGACATTCCCTTTTGACAATCTGTTCGCCGCAGATTTCCCGGAACGCACGATCGATATAGTGGTTCCTACGGGTGCGGGAGGAGGCGCTGACCGCAATCTGAGGGCATTTATCAGTGTTTGGAAAAAATATTTGCAGACCGAATTTGAACCCGGATTTTTTAAGGGCGCTGGTGGCCAGGTTGGCTACGAGACGTACCTGGGAAAAAGAGAACCGGACTGCTACAACCTACTATATGGCAATATGGGGCCGGAAACCATCATGTACGTCCTGCAAAAACCCAACTATAAATTTCCCGGGGACTATGTCTATTTTAACCGGTGTGATGTCGATCCGAGCGTGATTTGGGTACGGAAAGACAGCCCCTTCCAAACCATCGAGGAGCTTGTCGAAGAAGGCAAGAAGCGAACGATCACACTGTCATGCAGCCGCTTGCCGCACCCCGCCTCCATCGGGTCTCTTTCCCTGGCGGATGCGACGGGCGCGAAGTTCAACCTGATTCCTTACGGCGGAGGTAATCCGACCGTTGTAGCCTGTCTTACCGGGGAGGTCGATGCCAGTGCACTGCCGATGGCCAACCCGATTTCCACCAAAGGTCAGGCGCGTGTCCTCGGCGTATTCGCTCCGAGTAACCCGATACCGGATCGTACCGACAATGCCCCGGCGGTCAACGACGTCTTCGGCACAAACATACCCGATCTGCCGTCGGCCCGGGCCTTCGCGCTGCATACGGAAGCCATAGAGAAGTACCCGGAAAGGTACGAGCTCTTGAAGAGCACCATGCGCAAGGTCTTCGATGACCCCGATTACAAGGTCGCCATCGAGAAAACCGGCCGGCCGTGGGAATTCATTTCCTATGCCGATGAAGCAGAGTGTATGGAGTATGCCGCCAACATGATGGAATTAGCGAAGAAGTACGAACCACTCTTAACTGCATAAAGTGGCTCAGAAAAACTCCGATAAGGCCCCTGGAAACAGCCCTTGGCAGCTATAGCTGCGGTGAGACAGGATCGTATCTAGTCCTGTCTCACCTTGTCGCTATCTTTTAATGGCCTGAATCGAGAAGGACAGGAAGTCAGCTTACACTCCAGAGGTCCCTCTGCAGGAAAAGGCACGTATCATGAAAAAGGATACAGAAACGCAACACGGGCGAGCCAACCGAAGAGGCGATGAGCTTGTTTTACCGATCCTCTCGCTGCTGTTCGCCATTTACTATCTCTATACCATTAAGGATCTCGCCTGGGAGGCCAAAATCAACGGGCTGCTGATCGGCTCCGTTTTGATCCTGCTGGTCCTCATCTTCTTAATCAAAATTGGAATTGAAGTAACCCGCCATCAATCGAGTTTGAGGTTCGGTGAGTTGTTCGCCTGGGGGCGAGCCCAGGCGAGCAGAATAGGGTTGTTCGGTCTTGCGGTTCTCTACGTTCTAGTAATTCCTTACGCCGGCTACACACTCACGACCTGCCTTTTTTTATTTCTGGCGATGTTCGTGCTGGGCGTACGCTCGCCGGTAAAGCTCATCGGGGTTTCACTGGCACTGTCCCTGACCGGCTACTATCTCTTTATCGCCCTGCTGGACACTAGATTTCCGCCGGGACCAGTAGAAAAATTATTCGGAATGCTCTTCTGATATGGAATTTACGTTTGAATTTTTATCATCCCTCTTTACGGCATCGCTGAGCCAGTGGTACGTGATCGTCCCGGCCATCGTGATCGGGCTTATCATAGGGGCAATCCCCGGACTGGGACCGGCCAACAGCCTGATCATCCTGCTGCCCTTCACGCTGGTTCTCAACGTGGAAACCGCGATGGCATTCATGGTGGCACTCTACTGTTCGGCGAGGATGGGAGCCGGAATACCGGCCATTCTGGTTAATATACCAGGAACTGCTGGTGCCGCGGCAACGCCGTTCGATGGCTATCCGATGAGCCAGAAGGGTCTGGCCCAGCGTGCCTTGACCCTGAGCTTTGTGGCTTCGGCTTTGGGCGGCCTGATTGCTTCCATCTTTTCCATTTTTGCCCTGCCGCTCCTCTCCCGGGTTGGATATTACTTTCATAGCGTCGAGATGGTGGTCGTTATGTTATTCGGTCTGACGCTTATCGCGGTCGTGTCCACGGGCAATACATTGAAAGGTTTGATCGCCGGCGTATTCGGCCTGCTGGTGGGCGCTATCGGTCCGGATCACATTTACTCCGCTCCCCGCGCGACCTTCGGTTTTCTTGAACTGTATGACGGGGTCCCTGTCGTGGCCGCACTGATCGGGGTCTTCGCCATTTCCGAAGCCCTGCTGATGACAGAAGTGAAGTCGATCGTGACCGATGTCGGCAAGGTCCATATGGCGACCCAGACCCGCTGGGCAGAGACAATCATAGGCGTTCGCATGGCCTTCAAACGGTGGTGGCACATAGTCTGGACCAGTTTTATTGGTCTCGGTGTCGGAGTGGTCCCCGGAGCCGGAGCACCGATTGCCGCGTTCGTGGCCTACCAGCAGTCCCGTCTGTTTTCCAAGACCCCAGAGAAATACGGAACCGGTCACCCGGAAGGTATTCTGGCACCCGAGTCCGCCAACAACGGGGTTACCTCAGGCAGCCTCATACCGCTGCTGACTCTGGGCGTTCCAGGTGGTTCGACGGCCGCGATTATGCTCATTGTAATTCAGTATCATGGTATTACCCTGGGACCGAGGATTTTTCTCGACCGGCCCGAGTTCCCCTATGGAGTGTTGATGGCAATGGTTGTTACCTACTTGTTCATGGTCGGCACCATCTTACCTCTGGCCAGGTACATGTCCCGAGTGACGCTGGTTCCGACTCAATTTCTCGCCCCGGCCATCATCTCGTTTACCCTGGTCGGAGCCTTCGCGCCCCGTATGTATATGTTCGATATGGGTTTGGCCCTGGTTTTTGGCGTCATCGGCTATATTGCGCGCAAAACCGGCTACCAGGTATCAGCCATTCTCATCGGTGTAATTCTGGGACCTTATATAGAACAGTATTTCATGCGGGCGCTGCGCATCGCCGAAGGGAACCCGATGGTCCTCTTCTCGTCGAGGATCGGCAATATTTTGTGGGTGTTTCTGGTACTATCTCTGGTCGCACCGCCATTGATCGGCTGGTACAAAAAGCGCAAGGCGGACCATGCATCGCTGTAAGCAGGGAGTACGGGCGAGATCATGCACCCTGGGAAGAATGACTGATAAACCTAATTTTATGAAGTAAAGAGAATCAGATGAGCGATCACCTCACTAGTAACGGACCCGTATCGTCAAATGTAACACGTCTCTCGCGCCTGGACATTCCGGGTGGCGGACAGATCGAAGTACAGGGGAACTACGCCTATATCGGTCACATGTCACCACCGCACGGAACATCGATAGTTGATGTATCGGACCCCAGGAAGCCTCGCCGGGTAGCCACCATCAAGCTTGCCGGCAACGACTCGCATACCCACAAAGTAAGGGTATTTGGCGGAGACTATATGATCGTCAACTATGAGCGTCATCGGCGCCACTTTTTCCGCAAGGCGAAACTTCTACCTGAAATTCGCAGTAAGCTGCAGAGTGAGCATGGCAGGCCACCTGCCGACCGCGAAATTGCCGCCCTGCTCGGAGTTGAACCGCAGGATATAGCCCTGCTCATGGAAGCGGAACAGCGAGGCTACAATGAAGGCGGATTCAAGGTATATGATATTTCCGATAGATCGAGGCCCCAGGAAATCGCCTACCAAAAGACCGGTTGGTTTGGCGCTCACCGCTTCGATGTTGACGACTCCTACCTCTACCTCTCCACGGAAATGGAAGGATTCAACGGTAACATCCTGGTCATTTACGACCTCAGGAATCCCAGCACACCGGCAGAGGTTTCCCGCTGGTGGATTCCCGGCCAGGAGATCGCCGAGGGTGACGACCCCCTCTGGGTGAATCACCCGGTAAGACTGCACCATGCCATGCGGTTCGAGGATCAATTGTGGGCCGCGTGCTGTGGCGCAGGGTTCCGGGTTGTGAACATAACCGATATCAAAAAGCCGGAAACCATCGGGGCATATGACTATCACCCGCCCGTACCCGACACGACCCATACGGTACTCAGGGTACCCTTCCCGGTAGCCGGGCGACACCTCGCCGTCGTCATCGATGAACAACACGCCCATCACAAAGGCCAGCCGCATGCCTTCTTGTGGGTCTTTGATGTCGGCGACATCGGTAACATGAAACCGCTCTCCACGTATCATGTGAGCGAGGCCGATTCACCCTGGAGCCGGGTACCCGGCAGCAGGTTCGGTGCCCACCAGTTCCAGGAGCACATGGATTCCACCCTGGTGTATGCGGCCTGGTTTAGCGGCGGCCTGCGGGTCATCGATATCGCCGATCCATTTCTCCCGGAGGAAAGAGGTTTCTTTATCCCTGAACCCGCACAGGGAGCTCCCGCCCCGATGAGCAACGATGTCGATGTTGATGCACGGGGACTGATCTACCTCCTGGATCGGGTCAACGGCTTGGATATTCTCGAGCTTGTATGTTGAAGGTCAAAAAAAAACATAGGCGTGGTGCGAAGGTGATCGTCAAGGTGTGTTCTGATTCGGTCCCTTGGCACGCAAAAGCCTGCAATTGGATAAATCAATGAAAAAAACTATTACCCTCTCCGCGGCTTTCGGAAACTACGATCGGATACGGGCCCTGGACCTTGATTTGCTGCGAGAAGACGGCATCGAGCTGCAGGTTGAACATCTGCCTCCTTCGGAGATTTTCGCCCGGATGTGCCAGGATCAGGAGTTCGATGTATCGGAAATGTCCATGGGTTCGTATTTCTATTTATGCGACCAGCCGGAGAATCCCTTTGTGGCGCTGCCCGTTTTCCCGAGCAGGGCGTTTCGTCATTCGATGGTTTATTACCACGCCGCTGCAGAAATCAAGAGGCCGAAGGATCTGAATGGGAAACGTATCGCCATACGCGAGTGGGGAATGACCGCACTGGTCTGGATCGTCGGTATCCTGGGCGACCAGGGTTTTGATTTACACACGGTAGACTGGGTAGCCGCGAAACGTCCGCGCGTCCCCCTGCAGATGCCGGCAGGTACACGGATCAATTACCTGGAGGACGGACAGACAATGTCGGGTATGCTTGAGGCGGGGGAAGTTGACGCCGTCCTGATTCACCAGGCACCCGCCTGCTTCACGGCAGGACTGCCGCAGATCAAACGTATGTTTGCTGATTACAAATCCGCTGAGATCGATTACTTCCGGCACACCGGTATTCACCCGATCATGCATTGCGTCGTCATGCGAAAGGATATATACCGCAACGCTCCATGGCTCCTCGGCACCCTTTACAACGCGCTGCAGAGCGCACGCCGAAGGGTCCTCGATGCCTTGGCGGATACCAAGGCTCTGGCGGTGATGCTCCCGCTGCTGCCGGCCTACATGGCCGAGACGCATGAACTGTTCGGCGAGGATTTCTGGCCCTACGGGTTAGAGCCAAACCGAAAGACACTTGAAGCACTGGCTCGATACGCCCACGAACAAGGAATTACGAGACGAGAGTTAACAATAGAAGAGCTTTTCACCGAGAAACTGTCCGGCTAAAGCGCGCAATCACCAGTTGGATTGCGTGCCCGCACTCCGGCTTCTGGTGCCTGGCACGGCGATTCCCGGCATTGGGCGGAGAATTTCCGTGACTTCCGGCCACGGAAAAAGGACATGGCAGGCATCGCGGCATCCATCGAAAAAGAAAGACTGCACCACGAGACAAAATCAATCAGGAGATGACAGATGAAGCTGGTAATGTTCCAAGACGAAGGTGACCCCAGACTCGGGTGCCTAGACAACGAAGAGGTTATCGATCTCAACCTGGCCTGTGAGGCGATGCTGGCCTCCCTCAATGACCCGCGGCCCAGAGCGAAGGCGGAATTACTGGTGCCGCCGGAAACCATTGCGTTCCTGGAAGGCGGTGATGAGTCGAGGCACACAGCTCGGGACTGCCTGCAGTGGCTGGGCGAGCAGCAGAAGGAAGCGCTGACTGTGCGGCGGACGCCGGTTGTCAGAGCGCGTGCAGAAGTACGGCTGCTGGCACCGGTCCTCAAACCGGCCAAAATCATATGCGTGGCCCATAACTATCACGACTTCCTGGAAGAGCTCGGCATGCAACCCCATCCGGAGCCGCGCATTTTTGCAAAATTCGCCAATACCGTCGCCTCTTATGAAGATCCCATCCCCCGCCCGGCAATGACCCAGGCCCTGGGCTATGAGGCGGAACTGGCGTTCGTGATCGGTAGGCCGTGCAAATTTGTCCCGGAGGCCGAGGCCTACGATTATATCGCCGGTTACATGGCAATGAATGACGTGAGTGCGAGCGATCTCACCAAGCGCGATGGCCAGAACCTGCGGGGTAAAAGCTTTGATCGCTTTGCACCGATGGGGCCCTATCTGCTGACCGCGGATGAGCTCCCTGATCCCCATAACCTGGCGGTCGAGCTGCGGGTAAATGGTAAGGTTCTGCAGAAATCAAACACCAGCCAACTAGTCTACAACGTGCCCCAACTGGTGGCGTTCTGTTCTCAAGTGTTTTCCCTGGAGCCGGGTGATGTGGTGGCGACGGGAACTCCCGGCGGGCTGGCCAAGGACCGCACACCGCCAACTTACATGAATCCAGGCGACATCATGGAAACCCAGATCGAAAAACTCGGCACCCTGAGAAACCCTATCACCCAGGAGTGATAAGCGGCGTCGAAAGGGTGGGTTTGTGTCAGACCTGCTCGCGCGGCATAACGATTACAGGAGAACAGCACCATGTATCGTATCAGCATCATACCGGGGGATGGCATTGGACCGGAAATTGTCACCGCGGCCAGACGCGTCGTGGATGCGACCCGTGTAATGGTAGAATGGGAAGAGGTCATGGCCGGTCAATGTGCCGTACCCGACTACGGCGTGCCGGTCCCGGAAGAGGCCATCGCCTCGGTCAAGAAAAACAAGGTGGCCCTGAAGGGACCGATGACCAATATCGTCGGAGCTGGATTTCCAAGCCCGAATATTACCTTGCGAATCAAGCTGGATCTGTTTGCCAACCTAAGGCTGGCTCGGACTATCAAGGGAGCCGCCAGTCCGTTTACCGACGTTGACCTGGTCGTGGTCCGGGAGAACACCGAAGACGTCTATGTCGGCAAGGAACAGATGGTCGGTCACGATGCCGCGGTGGCGTTGAAATTCGTCACCAGGCAAGGCTGCCAGAGGGTGATCCGCTTTGCCTTCGAGTATGCCGAAAAGGAAAATCGGCGTAAAGTCACTGTGGTGTTGAAGGCCAACATCCTCAAACTGACGGATGGCATGTTTCTCCGGGTGGCTCGTGAAATAGCCGAAGAGTACCCAGCGATAGAGTTCGAGGAAATGAACGTGGATGCGCAATGCATGGACCTGGTCAGGAAACCACAACACTACGATGTCATGGTGATGCCGAATCTTTACGGTGACATCGTTGCGGATCTCGCTGGAGGACTGGTAGGCAGTGTAGGCCTCTGCCCAGGAGCTAATTTTGGCAGTGATATCAGTGTATTCGAGCCAGCTCACGGGAGTGCGCCGAAGTATGCCGGTCAGGACAAGGTGAATCCCACCGCGATGATTCTCTCAGCTGCTTTCATGCTTCGACATCTTGGCGAGAGCGAAGCAGCCGATAAGGTCGTGAAGGCGGTTCATCACGTTATCGCTCGGGGGCAAACCGTTACCTACGATCTCGGCGGTGCGGCTTCAACCTCCCAGATGACCGATGCGATCATCGACTCAATATCCTGAAGTTGGGCTATCAAATAGGCTGGCGGTAAGTTTTTCTGGAGGACCCAGTTGAAGAAAATAAAGATTCGCAATCCAATCGTCGAGATCGACGGCGACGAAATGGCGCGCGTCATGTGGGGCTGGATCAAAGAGATACTGATCCTGCCCTTTGTGGATGTTGAGCTTATCTATTTTGACTACCATATCCAGAACCGGGACAGAACCGACAACCAGATACTCACCGAAGCGGCCGAGGCCGTCAAGAAATACCGGGTGGGGGCCAAGTGTGCGGCCATCAACCCGGATCAACAGCGGGTTGAGGAATTTGGCCTTAAGAAAGCCTGGAAATCGCCCAACAGTGGGACGCGCAACCAGATTGGCGGGACGCTGTTCAGGCAGCCGATAGTATTTAACAATATCCCGAGACTGATACCCGGCTGGCGCAGACCGATCGTCGTCGCCCGACACGCCTATGGCGGTATGTACGGCGGCCGCGATATGACCGTGCCCGGCAACGGAGCCGTCGAACTGCGCTTCGTCCCCAACGGAAACATTCCACTGCAGCGGGAAATAATCCATGAATTCAAGGGACCGGGCGCTGCACTGGGGATCTTCAATACCGAGGAGTCGGTGCGCGGCTTCGCGATGTCCTGCCTGAATTTTGGTCTGGAGCGGGGGTATCCGGTCTACCTTGGCACTAAGAACACGGAGCTGGCTCATTATGACGGTCTTTTCAAGAACAGTTTTGCCGACGTCTACGAGACTAAGTTTCGGAAGGATTTTGAAGCGCAAGGAATAGTCTACGAGCATCGCATGGTCGATGATCTCGCGGCGTTCGCGGTAAAATCAGAGGGTGGCTTCGTCTGGGCCTGCAAGAACTATGACGGGGATATCCTCTCCGATCTGGTGGCGGCCGGCTTTGGCTCGCTCGGGTTGATGACCTCTATGCTGCTGACGCCGGATGGAAAAACCGTCCTCACGGAAGCGGCCCATGGGACGGTAACCAGACATTTTCGCGAACACCTGGCCGGCAAAAAGACCTCGACCAATCCGATCGCCACGCTCTTTGCCTGGACCCGGGCTCTCTACTACAGGGGTCTGTTCGATGATACTCCTAAAGTCCAGAGATTTGCCTCAGCCCTGGAGCAGGCCTGTACCGAGACCGTCGAAGCGGGCTCAATGACCAAAGATTTAGCCATGCTGACCGGCAGCTCAAGCTGGTTGACAACCAAGGAATTCCTGCAAGCCATCGCTTCCGTCGTCGACAATAAGATAGCGGAGCTGGCTTGAACCCAGTCCGGCAACGTTAGTATTCAGATATTCGGCGCGGGCATGGTCATGCCCTGGAAATAGTATGTCCCTCTCACTATCAGCAATAGTATTCCTGACGGTTTCCGTGTTCTGCTGCTCGGTAATCACCGGAGTTATGGGCATGGCCGGCGGCGTCATGTTCTTGGGAATCCTGGCCTCCTTCATAGAGACAAGCTATGTCGTGCCGATCTATGCCGTGGTCATGATGATCAGCGCCGGTTCACGAACCGTTCTTTTCTACAATCACATAAACTGGCAGATCTTTCTACGCTACACTGTCGGTCTACTGCCCGGCGCTTTGCTCGGGATCTATATCTTCCAACTTCTGCCCAAGGACCTGATCAAGCTGGGCATGGGAGTATTCATTTTGCTCACGATATTTCTGCCGGTTACCCGAAAAGAGAGCCGCCTGGAAACGTTCATCTTCTTACCGGTTGGCTTCGTCGCGGGTCTTATTGGCATATTCTTCGGGGCGAGCGGGCCTTTTACCTCATCTTTTTATCTCAGGCAAGGGATCATCAAGGAGGCCCTCATTGCTACCAAATCGGCCACCGCTTTAATGGAGCAAGCGCTGAAAATCCTCCTTTTTGGTTTGATCGGTATCAATGTACTGGCCTATGGTCCTTTGCTCATCTGTCTCTGCCTCGCGGTATTACCAGGGATTTACATTGGTAAATTGCTGCTTAACAAGGTCTCCGAACAAATCTTTATTCGTGTTTTCCGTGTGTTGCTCTTTATATTGGCCATCCGCATTATAATAACGCAGGCAATTAAAATGATAGGTACTTAGTCGATACTGGAAAAACCGCCTCTTCAAGCGACGCTAGTTATGCTTTTTCTGCCAGCTGCCAGCAGCCATAGACTACAAAGAGACAAAAAGTCCGCCAACTATACGCGTAGAGATGTTATCCGCTTCTCCTGGTTCGGCTAATCGCCTGGTACGGTAGTCATCTTATTTAGCTTTCTGGACATCCTGGCAAGATCGATCAGCAGCACCTCCATTTCCTTCTGGTACAATTCGGCCGGCAACTCCGCCTTGCGGTTTCGCAAGAGGAAGACAGAGCGCTCCAACTCCCTTACTTGAGCAGTGAGATCCCGAATGATGGCACTATCCGCTGCTGTTGAGTTTTTATCGTCAGCAAGTTTTGCCGGAATAAGATCGAGATATGCTATCTGGGCGAGCCTTCCATCGTTTTCAGGCTGGTCAGGATCAGCGCTGAACACACCGTCACCATTATCATCAAGTACACCATGTTCGGTGGGTATGCGGTTCTGATCCTCATACCATTTTTCGACTTTTTGGCTGGCAAACCTGAAAGCTTCCCATATGGATACACGCCGGTTTTTATCCCTGTCGCCGGTATGGCCATCCAGAGCAGCAATAAAAAATTCGGCAAATATCGTGTCATATTTTTCAGCCCCGGAACGAGTGGCACAAACGATAACACGCCCCGGCCCTGAAAGTAATGTGCAGAACGGATAACTCGAGCTGGTTGCATTGACCAAGACAATATCCTGCTCGGAGAAGGTTTGTAATATTGCTGCTACCTCCCGGGCAGTGATATCTACTCCACTGATAACAAACTTGGCAGCCTCCTCATTGCTCGTACCGTGGCCCAGCAAGAAGATAAAGATCTGGTCGCCGGGGCTAACAGCTTCTTTGAGTTGTCGCAGCTCATCCTTGATATTCTCACCTCGGCTGGATCCTGAGATTCTCGGGTCTTCAGGATCGGCCTGATCCATAAGCAGGACAATCTGACCAGCCTCATAGCGGTAATCTTTTGTCAGGATATCATGCAGGAGCAAAGCCCAGCGCTTGATTTGTTCTTTATATTGTTCTTCGACTGCCGCTCCGGCAAGGATTACCACATATTTCTGCACGGTGGGTTTGGGCAGAAAATAATCGCGCTGTTGAGCAGAAGCCGGAGCAGTGCAGAACAGACAGGCAGACAGCACCAGGAAAAAGGTTAATCTCATGACAGTCCCGTTCTCCTGCGCAGCAGCCATTCCAAACCAAAACAGAAGAACAGCAGGAAAAAGACAATAGGTATATTCCAGATGTCTAATTTGTACGTCACGGTATGGACCTTCCGCTTGTTGTTCAGGTCCTTGACCAGCAGATCGGCGTTTTCTGGCGTATAATAGTTACCGCCACCAACCTGAGCAATTTTTTCCATCAAGTCACGGTTCATCACAGCAGCGCCACGCATCTCGTGCATAGAATTCGCGGCCAGGAAACTCAAGGATGCATAGCCATCCTTGGACAGTCCTCCTGAAGATGAGACTTCCAGATGATGAACCCCCGATTTCGCTGCGCTGAATGAAGCAATGTAATCGCCGGCCCGGTCTATGTCCGCGAGCATCCGAATATCCTCAATTCCGCCATCGGGATCTGTTATTTTTAACCAGACGGTGGTATCGGAAACCGGTTCATAGACTTCATCGTACACCCGTGCCTTGACCTTCACCTCATCACCGGTACTGAATTTGTTGCGCTCGAGAAAGATCTCGACGGGGGTCGGTGCACTACCAGTCAGCCAGCGCAGAACCTGCCGCCAAAATCTCTCATGTGAGGTGTCCTCATGGGGTTTGAGCATCTGCCATCTCCAGGTCGTCGCAGTCATGAGTGACATCGTTCGACCGCGACCATAGCGCTGATAGGCCAAAACCGGCAAAGGTTCCCCCTGAAAAGTGAGCGTCGGATGGACGGCCAGTACAGCTGCACCCGGCTTTGCCCATCCGCTGACGTTAATCCCTTGGAGCTCTGGCATATCACGCCACAGCCTTCGATTGACCTCATCCTCAATCTCCAGGCGAAGAATCGTGGACCGCTGTCCTTCGGTGGTCAGGCGCGGAGCGAAAGTTTGTCCGCTAGGATGATCACCCTTACCTACGCCACCCCGCAAGGCCGGTGGCAGATCTTTTTCATGGACCAAGGACACTGGCAGGAGACCCTCGATTGGGGTGCCGATAAATCCCTGGTCAAACGCAGTTGTGCCGCCAAGCATGAGAAAGCCTCCTCCGCGTCGAGAAACAAAATCCCGGGTCAAGGCTAATTGCTCGTCGGTAAAGAGGTTTCTGGTAAGATCCCCAAAAATGACGGCGTCGTATTTAAACAACGCGTCCTCACTGTCCGGATAACCGCTCGCCAATTCCATGGTCGAATCGATGCCCTGACGAAGGAATTTTTGTGGACCTGTCATCAAGTATGTTTTTAAGCGTACGGCAGTATCGGTCTCAGCTGCCCGACGGATAAATTTGTACTCGTTGCGCGGATGCCCCTCGATGTACAGAATTTCAACCTCTTTAGCCGGATTGTCCACAAGAAATGGCAATATATTGTTTTCCTTGATAATTTCATCTTCCTTTAGAGGTATTCGCGCGCTGTAGGCAAGGGCCCCTTCTTGCAATGGTGTCAAGTAAAAGCTATATCGCTGCAGCATGTTGTCGGGTCCCAGTCTGATCTTCTTGGCGGAAACGATATCTTCACCGACCTCGATCAGTAAATCAGATTCGTGCCCTGCATACCCACGACTCTGCACCGTGACTTGCACCTCGAAAATTCCCCCTTCCATGACCGATCCAGAGGTGCTGACCTGGCTGATTTCAATATCTTTGGCTGCCCTATCGGCGCCGATACCGACGAGGTGAACTGGGGTCTTTCCGGCATTGATGATGCTTGCCATATGCAGCGGATCTTCACTGCTGTTGTCGATACCGTCTGTAACCAATACCAGGGCTTCAAAGGGTAAGCCCTGCAGCGCTTCGGCAGCGTCTTGCATAGCCCTGGCCATATGTGTTTTGCTACCGGCGAAAGACAAATCTCCAGGCTCTGCGACGGGGCGGGTAGTGCGGTCGAAAGCGAAAAGCCTCAAAGTGAAATTTTTCTGCAGTTGCTCGATCAGACCGTCTTCACCGTATAACAGATCCGTGGCCTTCTCTCCGCGTGAGAGCGACTGCTCCATATCGCCGATGCTCATGCTGCCTGAGCTGTCTATCAGGAGGCCGACGTAACTTTCCCGAGGTCTGGGCGATGAGATGGTCACAATGGGCTGTAAAAGACAGAGCAAAAGGATTATCAGGGCCATGGACCTCAGCAGGATCAAGACTGTTTTCAGTCTCAGGGGTGCAGGGGCGGTTGTCTGTCGATAGAGGAGAAGGACAGCTAAGATCAGCAGAGCAACAGCGCCGGCAATGGCATATGTTCCCAAGGGTGTCTGTAAGGTAATATTCCCTTCTGTCCACACATCTGCCGTATGTCCAAAGAGAAATTCGACGATTCCTGCCATGTGCTGTCTACTCTCTTTTCTGGGCTATTTCGGACAAGGATCTGTAATATGTTTCAACCTGGGACTCATAGAGTGACGGCGGTGCCTGTTCTGCTGGAGAAAAGGCTCTGTTGTTGAGTCGCTCCATCTCAATCTGTGCCTGCAGCAACGAAGCCAGCTCGCGGGCAGGTTCCAGTAGAGTCTGCCAAAGAGCAGGCTGGTTCATAAAATCTTCTATCTGCGCGCGGCTCAATTCCCGATAAATTGATCTGGCATTCACCGCCCAGCCTTCACCCTGAGCCCAGGGTTCCAGAAGGCCTTCGGCATATCTTCGGCTGCGCGCCAACCCATCGCGAACAGTATTCAAATCTGCTGGCTGATCAGGACCGAAGTTTCCGGGCTCATTCCCCGGCAACGTGGGCTTCTGTTGCCCTAATCTCAGGGCTTCAACTTGCTGTTTAAGGGTTTCCAGCTCACCAGACAAGGCAGCAGCGGCGGCAGCGGCCCGTTGATTTTTGGTAACTCCGGTTTGAGGAACAAGCAGATCAAATTCACGCAGGCGGTCGCTGAGGCGGTGGATGGACTGTTTGATTTCTTTCTCCATTGCCAGCGCATCCTCCAGCTGTCCATCGAGCATACCAGTTTTGCTGGCCTCAATTCGCCGTTCAATGTCTTCTTGTTGCAAAGACCGCAGAGCCTCCCGGGCCTTCCGCTCGAGCTCAGGCTGTGATTGGCGCCCGGCGGCGCCAGCCGTCCGAATGAGATCTTCCGTTTCTTGGAGCATCCCCTGTAAATGGTCCTTTTCTGCAATAATTCTATTGATACCCTGTTGCTTTCCAGACATGGAAGGTTGAAATCCTTCCATCTGAGCAAGAATTTCATCTTCCTGCGCCTGCAGTTGCTCGGCCTTTTCATTGAGTTCTCTCGCCAGATCACCAGTGGAAGTCCCCTGCCGGCGCTCGATGCGTTTTTGCTGATCGCGCAGATTCTGCAAAGCTCTTCGGCCGCTGGCGGCCGCAATTTCCGGATCTTGTTGCTCTAGATTGCGGGCTGCCTCCCGCATCTGAGAGACTGCCTGCTCAAGAGAGTTCAAAGAAGACTGGGTCCGGCTTATTCCGGCCTGCTGCGACCATTTTCGGGCCAGCGATTCGGCTGCACGGCGCAAGGCTTCCTGCTCACGCCGGAGTTCTTCCAAATGGCGCCTTTGCTGGGCTTCAGTCAGGCGGTCTTGGCGACGCTTGGCATCCAATTGGGCTCGGTTCAACCGTTCTTGCCGCTGGGCCAGCTGGCGCAGCCGCTGGAGCGCCTCCTCCTGCTCGGCCCGCCCTCTTGCTGATGCAGTGCGGGGCATCTCATAACGGTTTTCCAGGCGGCCCATCTCCATTTCGAACAACTCACGCAGATCCTCACGCTCACTCAAGGACCCGCTGCCTGTCCCGCCAGTGGGCTGTTGAGAAGCCATTTGGATTGCCGTTCGGCGATTCTGAGCGTTGGCCTTGAGAATGGCCTGCAAAGCTGCCTGTTCGGGGCCCAAGGCTTCTTCCAACTGCTCGGAAAACAGCTTTTCTGCAGCTGCCTGCATATGCTCTAGCGCTTCGCGCAGATGGGTGACGGCCCGATCATAACTTTCATCTGCAAGGGAAAACCTTTCGTTGAGCCGAGCGAGCGACATTTGCGTGCGTTGGGCAATGCTTTGCTGAGACTCGGCCACGATTCTTACATCTTCTGTAAAGGTCTCCCCCGGAATATTTTTCTTTCGGTTCAACAGTTTCCAGGTAGCGGCAATAATATTTTTCTGGTTCTCAAGCAAAGCGCTTGGCTGTTGCTGCTGGCCAAACTGTCCGCCGCCTCCTCCCTGCTGGGAACCGCGCAGAAATTCTTCGTCGGTGCTGATGACTTCCAGGAAATAGATATCGGAAAGAACCTCGGAAGGGCTGCCGCTATTATTGTCCTCAGCCGTCAGGAAATAGGCGATAAAATCTCCCGGTGACACCTGCAGATCTTCCAGATAGAGTACTGTTCTCTTGTCCACAGCCGAAGGAGCGGCAGTTGATTCGCCATTGAGAAAATTGACCTGGTGCTCGAGCGTGCCGGCAATGTTATAGTTCAAAGCGAGTCTGGTGATACCAAAATCATCTCTGGCCGAGACGTCGATACTGACCTCTTCCAGTGCCATTACCTTGAGATCCCTGCCAGGCATGTTAACGGATATCTCTGGGGGAAGATCCGGAGTGGAACGGATCAGGTATTCCATCGGGTTTTCGATATGTCTGCCCTGTTGATCAAAGGCGTCAACAATATATGTACCGTCTTTTGCCACAATAAATTCGCCGCTGGCAACGTTATCCGCATGGCTTAAATCAACGGTCGTGCCATCCTCAAATTTCAGCACACTACTCTCTATGGGCCCATTGAAGGTTATCCGCAACTGAACCTTGGTTCCTGCAGGCGCGATGATGTCGCCGCCATTTTTTTCTGTTTTATCTTCTATGCCGGTATATTCCGGATAGAGATAATGTATATCGATGGTTTCAACTCTGGTCAGATCATAGACTTTGATGCTGTATTCTCTGGATCTGGCAGCACCGCTGTTCACGTAGTAGGAGATGTCAGTGGTAACCTCGGGTAGATAATAGAGGTGGTCAGAGGTCTTTTCGTCGATCCGCATGGGGACTCGCTTCCATTCCGATGCATTTTTACGAAGGTGAAGATAGACATTTTTCGCAGTGCCATTTTTTATCGTCGCCGCGATGGCCACATCGTTGCCGCGCCGTATGAGAATATCCCCTGGGGTAATCCTGAAGCTTTCAGATGTCATTACATCTGCAACCGGGATCGACCAGGGCCAGGCCACCTGCCGCGCGGCGCCTGAAAATCGTGTCGAATTCCAGAGTGCACCGGCCAGTAAACAGACAAGCGCAAAAGCTGTTGCTGCAGCAAACCAGGCCGGTCGGCTACTGGTCACCTGCTGAACATTGCCGCTGTGAACATGGGTAACCGTATCGAGCCATAAAGATTCCGCCAGTTGGGAAGCCGAATCCGTTCCCTGCTTTTCATACAACTCCATGGAGGTAATAAGGCGTTGTTCAAGACTCGGTATGCGCTCATCAATGTAGTGTGCCAAACGCCGATCATCACTGCCGAAACGGTGCACCGCTCGAGCATACCACCAACACAATAGTCCAATCGTGGCGCCCCAAAGAAAAAAGAGAAGCATGTTGGTGAAGCTTGGAAGAGGCACGGTCATTTTCAGAATAACGAAAAAGATGAACACGGCAGCCAGAATTGCCAGACTCCAGCTGATATGCTGAACATGCAGAATCAGGGTGCGGCGCCTCCTTACTTTTCTGATGGTCTGGCGCAGTTCCTCTATGGTTGTTGGCGAATTCATTTTGATCTCAAAAAGTCGTATGGTTCATCACCAATCGGTACCCACTAAAAACCCATCAGCGGTACGTGCGGTTTGCTAGAAAGATTTCAACAATACCCAGCCCAAGAACCCCGAGCAGAATCCACCACCATGACTGCTGAGATTTTTCCAGTTGGACCTTCAACGGTGAAATCTGCTCTGTAGAAGATGCTTCTTTCTGTATTTCAGAATAGGTCATCCTTGCCTCAATATCATCCACACCAATAGTGGTAAGATCAGACTCTCGAGCAGCTGCATTCACCGCGAAACTGCTCGAATATTTTCCCGATCGTACCTCGTAGAAGCCCGGTTGATCGGCTGACTGATAAAATGTAGGACCCGTTGGTGTGTGGCGCAGGAGGGTAGCTTCGCCCTGCGGCGCTACAATCCGCGCAGCACCTCCCGGTGCAACAGGGAAGGGAACGAACTCTCCAACCTGGTAAACACTCTTGTGCATCTGGCTGCCGGCCAGATAGCGCATGGCCTCATGCAGCAGAGGCAAATACATCACCTGACGAGGGAAATTGTTCCACTCAGGGTCCAGGGAGGAGGCAAAGAAAAGCACACGCCCATTTCCCGCATTGCCCGCAACCAGGATCGCAGCACCGTTTTCGAATCTCAGGACCACCTCGCTGCCCGCAACAGGCTCAACGCTCCAGTAGCCATGAAATCGTGCGGCACTGAAATCTACTGGCCCGCTGTCTTGCAGTGCACGAATAATGGAATGGTAGCTTTGAGCCTGGGAAATAGACACAGTTGCACTCTCACTTAAGATATGTTTACGCAGCAGCATAGCGGGAGTCAAATCCGCATAATCTCGATTAAACGATGCCGCTTCGGCCCGGTCGCCCAGCGCCAGCAAAAGACCGCCTCCGCCATTTACATAAGATCGCAGACCATTTATCTGTTCTTCAGCCAGAGATTCCACCTGCATCAAGGCAATAACTGCATAAGACGGCAGGGCCTCAGGCACCAATTCCCGGGGGTCAATGACGTCAACCTGGAAAGGTACAGTGACGTGCTGGGCAAGAGCTGAACGAAACCAGTACGCTTTGTCTAGCTGGCTGGCGCCTGATCTTCCGGAAATGCATAGGACCCTCATGGGCGGCTCAACACGGATGGTAAAATAATAGGTATTGTCAGCTTCAAAACGGTCATCGGCTACACGCATAGTGCAGCGATGCACACCAAACTGGTTGAGCACTACGGGGAATTCCACGACAACCTCAGATCTCTCCCCCAGATCCACTAATCTGGTTGCCGCTTCCACGCCATCGATGGTGAGAACTACCTGAACCTTGGCTCTGGCTGCACTGCCAAAATTTTTGATACGGCCGACGATTCGGTGCGTCTCCTGCCCCTGAGTAGAAAGCTCCCTTGTGCTGACTTCCGTTATTGACAGATTTTCAGTCTTTGCGTCTCCGACCTTGATGGTTTTAAGCCGAATGTTCGGACTTAATTTCCAAGCAGAATCCAGTGCCGGTGCTGCGCTGCGCTGATAATCTGAAACCAGTACTATGGTTTTCTCCTGATAATGTGCTGATTGCAGAATCTGATCTGCCAGATGCAGGGCCGACAGGAAATTCGTGGAACGATAGCCGGGTCCTGGAGTGTTGCCCACGAAGGTTCTTAAGGCCGTGAGATCGGTCGTCAGCTGGTGCACCTTTTCCGGACTGTCAGCGAAGGTGACTATGGCCGCCTCATCCCCTTGCCGCAGCGACTCTAACTCACTGAAAACCGCCCTTTTGCCCTGAGCCAGTCGATCTGAATACTGCATGCTCATTGATGTATCCAGCAGAATGACCATTGATTGCGGTACCGCCTCTACCAGCGTTGAAAAAGCGCCGGTGAAGATGGGCCGTGCAAAAGCCAAGGCCAGCAGGCCTATTATGACAATCCTCAAGGCCAGCAGGAGCACGTTTTGCAGCCTCTGAAAATACACCAGTTTCTTCGGTGCCCGTTTCAGGAAACGCACGGTTGGCAGTATCACACGCTCAGCTTGTTGCCGTCTTATCAGGTGGATTGCCAGAGGGATGCCGATTCCGAGCAGACCCAGCAGGTACCATGGTGACAAAAATGACATCTATGAATTCCTAAAAGCTTCTGGCTCTCTTTGAAAGGTATGAAGCCAAAGCACTATCCAAGGGTTCTGAGGTGTTCAGCAGGCAATAATCAATCCCGCCCGACCTACATTTTTCCTTGTAGTAGTCGCAGAACTGCTCGACTTCCCGTAAATAGGTTTCACGGACACGCTGCGGCACCGTTTTTTGAATTTCATGAGTCTCGCTGTCTTCAAAATCGGCAATGCGCTGAAAGGGAAAGGTCAATTCGGCATGGTCCAGAACATGGAAGACAATAACGTCATTCCCCTTTGCCCGCAGCTGCTGCAGACCTTTCATGGTGTTTTCGTTGTCGTCGAGTAGATCACTGATCAAGATGACCAGCCCCTTGCGCTTAAGCGAATGAGCAAGGTTTTCTAAAGGCTGAAGGATATCAGTTGCATGGCCGATATCCGTCTCTATCAGGGCCCTGAGAATGCGCACAAGGTGTCCCTGGCGATAACGGGAAGGCAGGTATTGCTGTATTTTATGATCGAAGGTAATCAGTCCCACCGCATCCTGCTGGCCGCTGATAAAGTAGGCCAATGCCGAGGCCAGAGTGCGGGCAAATTCCAGCTTGGTCACGGTACCGGACCCGTACCCCATGGAGGCGCTGCAGTCCATCAGGATATAGCAACGGACATTGGTTTCATCCTCAAATTGCTTTAGGTAGAATTTGCCTGAGCGGGCATATACTTTCCAATCCACATAGCGCATGTCGTCGCCTGGGTAATAATGCCGGTAGTCAGAAAATTCCGAACTGAAGCCTCGCTGCGGACTCTTGTGCAAACCGGCCAGAAAGCCCTCCACGGCAACCTTGGCACGAAGCTCGAGGTCCTTTATACTGGCCAGGACTGCCGGATCGAGAGTTGTGTGTTCAGCCTGAAGCATGGTCAATTTCCTTTGAGATCTCCTACAAACCGGAAGATGGCGCCGGTACGGCTTCCAACAGCCTGTCGATGACTTGAGCAGTATCAATACGCTCGGCGTGGGCATGAAAATTGACGATAATGCGATGCCGCATCACCGGGTGCGCCAAGGCGCGAATATCCTCATAGGTGACATGAAAGCGCCCCTTGAGGAGAGCCCGCACTTTTCCCCCCAGCACCAGGAATTGCGAAGCCCGCAAACCGGCGCCCCAGCTCACATACTTGTGGACGAAATCAGGAGCAGAACTGTTTCCCGGCCGGCTCGCGGCCACGAGGCGAACAGCAAAGCGAGTGACCTCTTCAGCAACCGGGACTTGTCTGACAATATGCTGGAAATCAATGATATCCTGGCTGGACAAGAGCGGCTCGACTATGATTGAAGCTGTACCGGTGGTAGCGTTGACAACAGCGATTTCCTCATCTTCCGGCAGGTAATCAATCATTATCTTGAACATGAAACGGTCCAGTTGGGCCTCCGGAAGCGGGTAGGTGCCCTCCAGTTCAATGGGATTCTGAGTAGCGAGGACGAAAAAAGGAGTATCCATTTTGTAGGTAACCCCACCGGCGGTCACCTGCTGCTCTTCCATTGCTTCGAGCAGGGCTGATTGGGTTTTGGGAGGCGTGCGATTAATTTCGTCGGCCAGCAGGATGTTTGCAAATATAGGGCCCTTGACAAATTTCAAAAGTCGCCGTCCCGTAAGCGAATCTTCTTCTACGACTTCGGTGCCAATGACATCTGCCGGCATCAGGTCAGGGGTAAATTGAATCCGCCCGAAGCTGAGCTGGGTGATATCGGCAATCGTTTTGATGAGCAGGGTCTTGGCCAGTCCGGGAACACCGGTTATCAATGAATGTCCCCCGGCAAAAAGGGCGATCAAAACTTCCTGAATCACCTCATCCTGGCCGACAATAACTTTTCTGAGCTCCCTGGCTATTTTTTTCCGGCCGGCTTTCATACGCTCGACCAGAGCAATTTCATCTTCGCTATCGACGAGGGGTTTGGTTTCTTTTACCTTCGTTTCAGACATTGGTATGACCTCCATTGTCATCTCTCATGACCCGTTGTGCAGTTGTCGAACTCCAACAGAACTACTCGGGCTGTACCACGCAAAGTTTTAACGACGTGGCAGTAAGGCAGATTCTGGCCTGTCTACCCGACTAGTGGGTCAGCGCGTACATCAAGTAGTTTATGCCAAGCCGATATGCCATATTGGCATAGTGGGTCGGGTAGACAGGATGATACGTATGCTCCCAACCGTCACCAATATCCGAGTTCCAATTCATCAGTACCATTACCCGCCCGTCATCATCGAGGACCGCACGATTGATGGCGACATCAACATCCTGTTCAGGATAATTATCAACGTTATTGACTCTGGGGATCATCTGCGGACCGTCGATGTCATAGAAAGAATGGAATATTTGATGATCCTTGCTAAGCTCCACGACAGATTTATCCGGAAAGACCTGTGAAAAGGTTTCATAAAAATTAGCCCATTGCCAGGTTCCCCAAAAATCGTCGATAAAAAGAAAGCCTCCCCGTAAAAGGTATTCACGAAGATTGTCCATTTCTTTTTCCGAAAATTGGATCCCCTGCCGGCCAACTTCAAGCATGTACAGAAAGGGGTATTCAAAAATTCGATCATCATCAAGCCGCATGACGATTGGCTCTTTGTTTACATGGATATTGGTCAGCCGGCGCACACCCCGCAGAAAATTTTGATCAGCAGCTGGAAAATCTACAGCCCAGGTGTGCCATCCTCCCCACTCATCATCCCCATACCAACCGCCGCTGGTTGTGTCATATTCTACACGGACAAAGGTGAAGGCATCGCCTGCTTCATGCAGCTCTGGATCCTGATCAATGGAGAGGGAAATTTCAGCTGCACTGGGTGTAACGAGCAAAGACAAGCCGGCAACAAAGGCACAGAGCAGGACATTGGTTTTCATGTTAATGGCTCATGGCGTGAATAATATAGTTGATGACCAGCTTGTAAGCTTCGTTACAGTAGCGGGTTGGGTAAAATTGGTCGAAGGTGTGCTCCAGTCCGTCGCCAAGGTCCGTGTTGAAATTGACTACCATCATCAACCTGTTCTCATCATCGAACAAACCATGCACCGAGGTTGGGTAGTCTGCGTTGTCAAGGCTAAACCCCCAGCCGAAATTCCAGGTAACTCCCCGACCTGGGACCTGCGTGATTTCATCGATATCAAAGAAACAATGAAATATTGGATGGCTCAAAGCCAATTCCCGTGGTTTACGCTTCGGGAAGATTTTAGCGAGTTCAACGAGAAAATCCTGCCAGTGTTCAGGACCCCAGAAATCATCCACCATGACGAATCCTCCCCGCAGCATGTATTCTCTCAGGGCGGCCGCTTCTTGCACGGAAAAATTGGGGCCGTTGCCGGAGTATAGAGGCACCCGCTTCATGTTGATGTACAAAAATGGATTCTCGAAAAGCTCCGGATCCGTCAACGACAGAACCTTAAAACTTTCACTGGAGGTGTCGATCGATGTATAGCGCCTCAGAGCGCGCAGCAAATTGCGCTCGGCGCCATCAAAATCAGTCTGCCACCAGGCACGGTTGCGAAAATCTCGATATCCCGAAGATACGCCCGTTGGATAATTCACATATTTGCCCCTCATGAAGACGAATTCATGCTCCCCGGCACCTTTTTCTGCTGGCGCGCGTGCCCTTTCGGCAAGCATCGATTCATCCTGCGCCAGCGCACTACTCATGCTCAGCAGCACCATTACTATGAGCAATAAAAGAGGCTTCATGGCCACCCGCCTTTTACTTTCAAGCCTCCCTAACAATGCAGCCTGTGAGGCTGCGCAAGATTTCAGATGCTGTTGTTACACCCCGATGTATCATCCATGAGCTGGAACACCTGACCGGATAAGGTGAGAGCTGAAGGCTCCTAAACTTTACGCAGCCTTGGCGTCTGCCGCGAACAAGTCGTTCTCTGCCGGCCACTTAAGGATCCACTGCAGCCAGGAGAATATTCTGGGCCCGCTCAAACATGGGTGCAATTTCCAGAGCCGCCAGCGCATAACGTTTTGCCTCTAATTTGTTGCCGTAGAGCAGGAAGGCTTCGGCAAGATTTACATTGGCCAAAGCCGGATCTGTGTCGTCCAAAGCCAACAAAACGGCGTATTCCCGGATGGCCGTCGGATAATCCAATTGCTGCATTGCAGCAGCAGCCAACGAACGATGGACCGCCTGATCGTAGGGATTAAGAGCAATGGCTTTTTCCAGATAATAGGCGGCCCGGTCATAGTCGCTGCCTGAGTGCGCCACCTGGGCTAATTTCAGGCAGGCGCCATAGGCGTATTGATGGACATGCAACAGGGCTTCCAGTTCACGGGTCATGGCCTGAACATCCTCAAGTTCCTCATATATCGCGGCCAGGATCTGCCGTGGATTGGGGGAGCCGCCGTAGGTTGGCAGCAGCTCACTGGCTCTGGTCAAGTGATCTAAGGCTCCTACAAGATTTTCGTCCGCATAAAAAATCAGTCCCAATTGTAAATGAGCAAAGAAGTTGCGCGGGCTGGTCTCAATATGCTGGTATAACGCTTCTATTAATCCGTTCTTCTGGTCCTCCGAGGCCACCGGGCTTTTACCGCCGTGCTGATCAGCATACGAGCCATGGTTGTCAAACAAGGCTTGATCCAGATCGACGTCAAGCATTTCTACCCGTCCGTTGATCCAGGAAATAAACTGCCCTTCAACTTCTTCCAGCGGCATGCCGAAAACTGTTTTAAAAACATCGCTCATGTCCACCTGTTTTGCAAAACCATAGATAAGCGATTTGAGCATCTCAAATCCATAGCGCTCCACAATGAACTCAACCAGCAGGGAAGCCTGATAGTAGGCAAAATCCAGGTCCGCCAGGGATTTGGCCCGGGAAAAGCTCTCGTTCAGCTCACTGAGCCCGATCATCCTGTTTTCCTGAACCGCCTTTATGAGCTCAATCTCCTGGTGCCGTCCCCACTCGGTTCGGCCGTTTTTTTCTTCAAAAACAGAAATGCCTTCGGAGAGCCAGCGCGGTATATTGTTTCTGGTCATCTGCAGGGTGATGACATGGGCGAATTCATGCCAGACGACCTCCTGCCAGTTAATCGTTCCAGGCGGTTTATGCCCTCTTGGGGAACCGAGAGTGATTACGCTGCCAAAACAGACCCCGAGGAGGTGACCTATATCCGGCAGCCCCGAAGTTCGCACCGCAAAGTCTTGGTAATCGGAAAATAATTCAATGAGAATAGGCCCTTGGGGGATGAAATCGTATTTGCTGGTGAGCGTTGTCCAGCTTTCTTCCAGGAGCGGTTTCAGATAAGGCCAGAGAACATTTGCCTCAGAGGAATGCATACGGACAACAAAGTTGTCAGTTGTTCGAGTTTCAAAATCTTCGAGTACGTCAAGCACTTTCAGCAAGTTCACCGCCCGAAGGTTGAATGGGTCTCCCCGAAAGCCCTCTTCAAGGTGATAGAGCGCCTCGATTTCCTCTCCCTGGCGCAGCAAGTTGATACCTAAGGTAATGTGCCCGCTCCAGAGTCGACTATTCAGCGCCACGGCTTTACGGGCCATCTCAACGGCTTTGTCGAAGCGATAGCTGCGGCCGCACAGCTCAGCAATGCGGGTATAAAATCCCCCATTACCGGGACTCAATTCCGCTGCCTGTTTTTCCAGTCGCTGAAGCGTCTCATCATCGTCTTTCAAGAAGGCAATGGCCGCCAGTATGGCCATGGCATCAATGGACTCGGGATTGATATGCAGTGCCTGCTCAAGGCAATAAATCGCCTCATCATAGCGTTCGTCCTCGCTTAGTAAAGCTGCACGGGCCACAAAAGCCGGTACGGAGCGCGGGTTAATGGTAAGGGCACTGTCCAGAAATGAGTGAGCTTCCTGCCCTCCCTCAATTATCGCCATGCCGACAAGCGCAGGGACATAGTTTTCATTTTGTTTGAGAACGTCCCCATAGGAGCGCCGTGCTTCGGCGATATTGTATTTTTCATGAAAAAGATCTCCCCAGAGCTGGTGGACCGCTAAATTCTCGGGATCGAGGCGGGCAGCTTCTCGAAATAGGCTGTTGGCATCGTGAAAGCGCTCCAGTTCACGGCAAGCCTCACCCACCCAGGCAATATCTTCAGCTTCGAAAACCAGCCCCCGATCATAATAGGAGATTGCCTGCAAGTAATAAGGCTCGGCTTCAGACCGTCGTCCATGAAGAGTGAGAATAGTGCCAAACTGCACCAAACTTCGCACGCTGGCAAGCTGATCCTCAATAAAAGGCTGCAAAACCTCAAGCGCCTCATGTGACCGACCGGTCAGGGTGAGTATTTCAGCTAACAGGGAACTTATTGTTTCGTTTTTCTCGAATGCTGCGAGTGACTGCCTTAAAGAGTGCTCTGCCTCGGAATAGTCGCCGGTCACAATCCGGATGCGATTCGCACCAACAATTGCGGCAAGCCGATCCTGACCTGAGACGAGGTCATAAAGGCCAAGGGCATCTTTATAATTTCCTTGCTGGGAGGCTTTTTGAGCCTGGTCGAGGGAGGAGTTGCCGGCGTTGGCGTGGGCAGGCGGAAGAAGACTTACAAGTCCAACCCACAATGCGATAAGCCAATAACTCGCTGACAGGTGCTGCATGTGACATCTCTATCCAACCCCAAGGCCTCCGCATCAAGGCTGTTTTGAACCATTTTCTCGAGGACCGCGAGACGAAGTCATGGGGTGTGAATGTTAACCAACGGACTCTAAAAATAAATATGAAAACAGGAAAAGCAAGATTGGTATCATATATCGGGGTGGGAGACTTGCACAGGCAGGCAAGATCAACACTTCTGGTAATCCTTATAGACAATCCTGTGAGGAAAATATCATTATCAAGGCTGAGCACGATCCAGTCTGGCAATCGAGAAGAGAGCCGCCGCCACCAGAAATAACGCGCTGATAAAGAGCAGAGCAGCTCGCATACCCGACTGCTGGTAAAGAAAACCGGCAAGCAGAGGTGCAACTGCTCCCATCAGGGAGCGGGAGAATGACAGGATGCCGAGCATGGTATTCTCGACCCTGCCTTTGACGATGTCGATGATCGTCGCATTGATCAGCGAATAGTCGCTCCTGATGGAAAAACCGAGCAGGACGATGAGCAGCGTGAACAGCGGACCGGTGCCGTAAAAGGCAAGGATTCCGACCATCATGCTCGAATAAAGTAAAGCCGGGACCAGCACGATTTTGCGCCCCCAGCGATCGGAGAAGAAGCCCATGGCCGGGCTGGCCAGCAACCCGATGGCCCAGAGCAGGCCGAAATGGAAACCGATCGAGGGCGCGCTGAAGCCGCTGTCGTGCATGTATATCGGCAGGAAGGTGATCAGCACGGTAAAGCACATCGAGCGTAAACCCGCAACGACGTTCACGAGCCAGATATCGGTGGTTTTCAGGATCGCCCAGCAGAGCCGAAGATTCTCCTTAGAGTTGGCCCGCTGCTGCACCGCCTTGTGATTTTGACCGGTCTCTCCGCGGCGGTAGAGTCTGCTGATCAGCAGGAAAGTCCAAACCGCGATGACCAGCGGCAGGGCGGTGTAGATGGTCAGGATCTCCCGCCAGGAGAAATAGGCAAGCAGCATTCCTGTAGCCATCGGACCGACGATATCTCCCGAACTGCCTCCGGCCCCGTGGATCGCGAACACGGTGCCGCGCCTGTCCGGGAAGCGGGCGCCCAGTTCGACCAGCGACGGCAGGTGCCATACGGCGCTGGCTGCTGCAATCAGCACCATGCCGATGGAGAGTACTGCAAAGTAAGGGGCCCAGCCGATCAGGAGCCAGGCAATGGCGTAAAGCACCAGACAGCCGCTGAGCAGGAGAGCCCGGCGCTTGGCAAAATAGTCGGAGAGCAGGCCGCCGGGAAGCGAGATCAGACCGGTGGCGATTTCCCTGACGGTGATCAGGGCACCGATCTGGACCGGGGTAACGCCAAATGTCTGTTGGATGGACGGCAGCAGGACGGCAAAGCTCTGGGCCAGGAAGTGAAAAACCGCATGGCCGAAGAAAAAGCAGAGCAGCAACGTCAGGTTTTTCTTCATTTCCGGGCTTCAACGGTCAACGCGTCAAGAATCTCTTCGAGAGAACCGTCCGTTTCGTGATTGAAATATTTCGCCAGTTCAAGTCCGCTGCACCAGTGGAGAGTGTCCCGGGTTGCTGCGGACATCGTGGCGGGCAGGCCCATCTCGACCAGGGTCTGCACCACGGCCTCCATTTCATGGGACATGCGCTCCGCGCTGATGACCCCTTTGGCGAGCTGCAGCCGGACGGTTTCGAGGAAGTCGTTCTGCGCCATGGTGCGGGCCAGGGAATCGAGTACGATGCCGTCGACCCCGTACCGGTGAGTCGCCCCAAGCGTCTCGATCAGCAGCGCCAGGAATCCCTTCATAAAGACAGAACGAAGCATCTTGATGGCCGAAGCCTGGCCCGGCGCCTGTCCGACCCAGGTAATGTCCATGCCAAGCGGTTCCATGGAGGTTTTCAGCCGCTGCGCGCCGTTGCCGGAAGCAAGACACGGGACTCGGTGCAAAAATGCCGGGACAGCTCCCATGAGTGCAACGTCGGCGAACGCGGAACCGCTCCCCCGCAGCGTTTCGTACACAAGCTCCATGGTCCGCGGAGATGCGGTGTTGACATCCGCGAACAGGTGCTGCGGCCCCAGATGCAGAGCAGCCTCCTCGGCCACCGCCAGCGCAGCTGAACCGGTCACACAGGAGATGATGATCTCAGCCCCTTCGATCAGTTCAGCGATGCCGCTGCAGGGCCGGGCTCCGGTTTCGTCAGCACGCTTGTTAAGCAAGGGACCGGCCGACTCATCGTGCAGCATCGGGTCGAAAAAAAAGATGTCAATCGCCCCCCCTTCCCGCAAGCCCCTGGCAAGACCATAGCCGGCGCCGCCGAAACCGATGAATCCAAGTTTTACCAAAACCTACCCGTATCGCTGATTGCCCCGCACGCACGCCACAGGGGTCTATTCGTCTGTGTGCTCCGCCGCCAGTTTCTCCTTGAAAATGTCGGCGCAGCGGATGTGGTTGAAGATGCCGCAATAACAGAATTCGGCCAGCATTTTCGCCCCTTCCTCAGGGGTGATCTTGCCTTTCTTGACCCGGCGCTTCACATAGGCGACGAACTTCGGCGGGATCATGTGGTGACCGCACATCGTCGTAATCGCCAGAGTATCCTCGTCGGGCAGCTTGTCCTTTTTTCCCCAGACCCCGAGCGAGTAATTGATCGAGTGCGGGGTCACTCCGGCCTCCCTGCAGGCGGGAATCACCTCCGACAGGACGCCGGAAATGATCACCGACATGCCCAGGTCCTTCTCCTTGATCTGTTTCAGGAAGTCGACGACCTGTTCCTTTTTCGTGAAAATCCCACGCAGCCGCGACTTGTCGGTGATGCCGTCCTTGATCTCCTCGATCGAGTAGCGCAGCTTCGGGCCGGTTTTGACGTCTCCCCAGTTCTCCGAACCGACAGCCTCGGCTACGGCGATGAACTCGAGCGCCTTGGGCTTGATATCGACATCGTTGACGCCCTTGGTCTGGTACATGAACCAGACGTAGTCCTTCTTCTGGGATTCTATATCGCCGGAGCGGTGAAGTGAATGAGTCATGATATATCTCCTGCCGGTTAATCAATTGATAATGGTTTGCCGAGGCCGGGGTTGACCTTGCCGCGATGGGGCCGCTCGATGCCGAGTTCGTCGAGAAACTCGAGGGCCCGGCAGTATCCATTCTCGTCTACCCGGCTGATCAGGCCGACCGAGAAAACGGTGTCGATCTCTTTTTCAATCTTGAGCAGGGCCTTGAATACGTCTTTGGCATTCTTCTCCTCACAGCGTCCCTCGATGATTACCGATAGCAACCGGTAATCGAGGCAGCCCTCTTCAAGCTTCCCGGTACTATCATCGGGCATCAGGGCGGCGAGCGGTGATTCTTCCTGCGGAGCCAGCTTGAATCCAGCCCGCGCCATTGCCATAGCAACCTTCTCGGCGTCCCTGAGGTAGACGCCGAGACCGGGCCGCCCCATGTCGATGGAGAGACCGATCCAGCCTTTTTTGACCCGACCGGAAACGTCGTTGGTTTTCACCTCCTCGGTGCCCCGGCCGGTCACGCCGGTCACCCCGTGGTTCTCAACCGGGTCGCTGATGACATGCTGGAACTGTTTGTAGAAGCCCACCAGTTCCTCGGCGAAGATTGCATCTTCAGGGCACACCTTCATACGCAGGCAGACATAGCACTCGGTGCATAAATCCCTGTCAATGTAGCATTTACGGTCGGCGTATTCGATGGCATCGACCGTGCAGTACGTCTGGCAGATCCGGCAGCCGGTGCATGTTTCTTTGTCGATTGCAGGCATTGTTCTTCCTCTGGTCGTGGTTGATATAACTTTAGGTGATATTTTCCTGGTCGTCTCTACCCCGCCTTTTCAGTCTCCTTACCAGCGCGACACCGTGTAGAGCGGAGCCAGGTTGTCGAGTAGTTCCATGGAGCGATAAGGATTGTAGATTCCGCAGGCGCATGGTTTCGCCAGCCTGATGCTGCCTTCCCAGGTATCGAGTTTGCCCGTCTTGACCTGGCGGATGACATCCTCGACCAGGTGGGGAGCAATCATCGCATGGCCGCACATCGTCGTGAACTCACGGATCTCTGCGGCAGGCAGGGCTTCGGTTCCGCCATGGATGCCTAGTGAAAGATTGATGGTATGGGGGTTGAGGCCGACCTCGGCTGCTACCTCCCTGACCCGATCGATGAGGCCGCTGACCACGATAGAGATGCCCTCGTCTGCCTCCTTGAAAGAGGTCAGCAACTCCTTCAGTTTTTCCCTGCTGTTGAACACGGTGAAAACCCGGCAGCCCTCCTCTATACTGTCCAGGACCTCGTCCGGCTCCACTCCGCTGTACAAGTTTTTTCTCAGCGTCGTCGCGATCATGTTGGCAGGGCCGACCTCGTAGACGATCTCCACCAGGTGCCGAACCTTGGGTGCACAACCCTTGTAGTTATAGCCCCGGGCTGGATAGATAAAGACGACATAGTCTTTGTCCAGCGATTCGAGAGTCCCTTCACGGTGTAAGCTGTGTGTCATGGTTTTCTTGTCTACTCGGTTATTTTGCCGAGCCCCATGTTGATTTTCGCGTTTGGCCGCCAGGTTAACCCTTCCGCCTCGATAGAACTCAGGACATCGGATGGTACGGTCAGACCGGGCTCAAGCATGGTCACGACATCGAGCGTGAAAACGGAGTCCAGCTCCGGGATCACTTCCCGGATTGCCCGCAGGATATCCGGCAGCCGCTCCCGGTCGATGCTCATTTCGATGATGGCGCTCAGCACCCGTTCTCCGAGCAGCTCAGGCTTGAGATCGCCGGTCCGGTGGTCGAGGATCATCGAATTGATCGGGTTGTTCGGTTCGATTTCATGGATGCCGTTGCGGGCCAGCGCCCGGGTGATTTTCTGTATATCTTCGAGCCCCATGCCAAGCGTCGGTCGGCCGATCTCGATGGCGATACCGACCTGGCCCGGGCCGCAGCGCAGGGTCACGTCGTTGGTCTTGGATTCCTCCGTTCCTCGTCCCTGGATGCCGGTCACGGCATGGGTCGAGGTCGGATCGCTGAAATACTTTCGCAGTGCGCGGGGGTACTGGTAGACATTGGAGGGTTCGCGGATCGCGTCGACCGGACAGATCTCGCTGCGCAGACAGGTTCCGCACTCGAAACAGAGTTCCTGGTCGACAGTGGAGCAATAATCCTCGAAATGGATTGCACCGGCCGGGCAATAGGGTTGACACCTGCCGCACCCTACGCACACATCCTTGAAAACGATCATGTTTCACACTCCCTGGAGGGCAGCAGCACGGCCCGTAGGTTATGGTTAACACAACTGGGTGACAGGCGGGCAAAGGTATTGATGCGGGGTTCGAGCAGTGCAGTGAAATCGATATCTACCCGTTCACCGACAGTCATCATCCAGTGCAGTCTTCCCGCGTTCGTGATATCACCTACCAGCGCCCCGCCGACGATCTTGCCGTCTACGTGATACAGCTCTCTGAGCACTCCGTCACCGGGTCTTGAGAGCATGCTCCGTCGGGCTCCAGCAACCGGTATGCCGAGCACAACGAGGGACAGGCCGTTCAAGTTCATCGCGTTGACCCTGGACAGACAGGAGAGCGAAACCGGAGCCGGTGCATACAGGTTGCCGGCAGCCAGCTGTCCCTGCACCACGGCCTGGGGCCATGTCCACGGAGTAAAAGAGCCGCGCTCGACAATGGTGACGGCATCGCCGGCTGCGAAGATGTATTCGTCCTCGGTCTGCAGCGTTCGACTTACCTCCAGATTTCCTTTCCTGAGCAACCCCGAATCGGCGAGAAAATCGATCTCGGGAACCGATCCGGCAGCCACGAACAGGGTCTGGCAATCCAGCCATTGACCGTTAGCCCTGACTGCCCGGATGGAACTATCGGTGGATTGTATATCTTCAACGGTACTTCCCAGCAGCAGCCGTACCTTTTTCCTCTGCAGATGCTCTTCCACCAGTTCTGCAGCCTGGCTGGACAGGGCCTGGGGCAGCAGGTGGTTTTCTTTCTCGACCAGGGTGACGGGAAAACCCTGTCCGGCAAGATGGGCAGCCGTCTTCACCCCGACCAGTCCGCCGCCGACAATGACCACGCCAGGGTGCTGCGGCAGCCAGTCACGGGCAGCCCTGGCCGCGGTCAGGCTCCGTACCGGGAAGATTCCATCGATCCGATCGACCGCGCATACCGGCGGGACAATGGGACGGCCGCCCGAGGCGATGATCAACCGGCGATACTCTACCTGTGATCCGTTGCTGAGCGACAATGTCCTGTTGTCGCGATTAACGGTCTCGACTCTTACCCCGGAAATCAGCCTGAACTGCGGATCATCCTGGTTGTGCCAGAAGAATAGTTTGTTTTCCGGGATGGAGCGATTCATGAATTGGGGAAGAAGTGTACGGTAGTAGCCCACTTCACGCTCGGCATCGATAAGGGTTACGGTTTTTTCCTTAAACGCCCTGCGATAGCTCAGTGCCGCCTGCAGGCCGGCAACGCCGCCTCCGATTACTACGCAATCCACTGCCAGACTCCGTTGATTGTCATCATCCACATGACCACTAAACTGCAGTGAACCAATCTGTCAGACTCTCCGCCTCGGCAGGATGATCAAAATGGAGCAGTTCCCCACCGTGGTCCCCGATCATGCGCGCCAGTGAGTGCACGACGTTTTTACTGCCCTGTACTGGAATGGGCGTGGCCATGCTGACCCGGCAGCCGAGATAGGCCAGGCCCAGGGCCATGCTGAAGTCTTTGACATCTTTTATGCCGGTAAAGCAGATCCCTCTGAGGGCATCGAGTTTGCCGGCTGCGGCCAGCCCTTTGACGGCCAGCAGGGGCCCCTGACCGTTTTCCAGAGTGAGGGGCTGCTGCCCTGGCGCTTCTGCCTGCGTCTGTTTGGCCATCCACAGGGCCGTGTCTCCCCAGCCGGCAATTCTTATGCCGCTGTCGGCCAGCCCAGAGACGAGATCGGCAGTGAGACTTCCGAGCGGCAGGTGAGGTGTGTCGCTGCCACCGATCAGGGCGACCTGATCTACCGAGTCGCTCACAACCGCCATCGAAAATGAAGTAGCGGACATGATTACCCTGGTAAGCAGTTCGGCCGAAACGTCGGTAAACGGATCCGGGTGGGACGATAGTTCGGCACGGGTCCGGGCACGTTTGAGAATGTCGATGGCGTCAGGCGTGGTGTTGTTCAGCACGACCGGCACGCCTGTCTGCTCACTGACATGCAGAAGACCGGGATCCGTGCCCGGCCCGGCAACCAGCAGGTGAATGGCACCGCTGCTCAGCACCAGTTCGGCTTCGCCCGAGGTGGTGCCAATCGGTATAAACCGGTCGTCAACTTGGAGCCAATCGCCCAGTGACAACAGAACAGCCGGCGACTCGGGCTCCTTTAGCAGTGCCTGCTCCAGAGCCTGTATCAGATCCCGGGGCGGTCGACCGCTGAATCCGATTCTGACCCCGGTCTCCGGGAAGACCCCATAGCCCAGGCTGCACTCCAGGGTGTCAGCGCCTGCAGGAGTGCTGGCCTGCTCGACTAGGGCCAGCGTCAGCAGGCCGAGTCGCAAGGCTCTGGTCAGTAATTCTTCATGACTGGGTGAACTGCGCTGTAGCAGTCCTGCTGTCTCGAAAATCTCCGAGCAACAGAGGGTTTCCTGCTGCGTGGCCGAGAGTGCGGTGTCGATCAGGGCCCCGAGAACGCTGCTGGAAGCCAGTTCGTCTGATCCAGTGCAGTGTGGTGCAGCGGCCAGGGCCTGCATTGCTCCCTGGTGGCAGAGCCTCAGCATGGTCGCGGCCACCATCTGGTCCCGGTCAAGACCGCAGATGCCGAGTGCAGGGCCCCGTCCGAACGGGTCGATCCTGCACGGGCCGTACATACATTCAAACGGACAATAGAGCCCCAGCCGCATGAAGCCATCCTGGGGTTGTGCCTTCTCGTAGCGGTCCCAGAAGAGATCGATTCCCCGTTGCGCCGCGGAACGCAACAGCTGCTGGCTGACCGGGTCAGCGGTTTTTAAATGAATAGTTTCCATTGCTCTTCCGGTTCCTGGTTTTTTGGTTATCAACGACCGCCTGGGCTTGCCAGATCGAGCAGCAGGGTCGATTCCCGCCCGTTTTCGTCCTGCAGGTCCGTGATAAGGCGGGAGGTCTTTCGTCTGATAGCCTCTTCGTACTGATCCATTTCAATCAGTACCAGCGCCTTGGTTGGACAGACATCGACGCAGACGGGAACCTCCATGTAGATACAGCGATCGCATTTCAGGGCAATCTTGCGTTCCGGCCAGGGATAGATGACGCCATACGGGCAGAACAGGGTGCAGGTCCAGCAGCCGATGCAGAGGTTCTCCTGGATAAGTACGGTCCCGGTTGCACTGTCGCGGTTCAATGCCCCTGTCAGGCAAGAGTCTAAACAGGGCGCCTGCAGACAGTGCCTGCACTGCAGAGCCACGGATAACCGGTTGCTGCCCTCGACCCGTATCCTGGCCTTGGGTGCAACATCTTCCTGAGCGGCCTGCAGCAGCGTCTTGCTGTTGCTTCCTCTTTCAGTCGCACAATAGAGTTCGCACGTCCTGCAGCCGGTGCAGCGCTCAAGGTGTACTGCGATAGTCTTCACTTGCAACTCCTTCTGTCGACGTCTCGAATGGTCGGAGGCTGACGGGTACTTCTGCAGAATTGCAGGAATTCACTCCTGTGAGTCAGCAGCCTGTTGCTTTTTGTTCTTCTCTCCACGGCGCTCCACCCAGGATCGAATAGCGGGTGAACAGAGCCCAAGGACGGTCAGCACAATGAAGGTCAGGGCCCAGGGTCGGGTGAAAAAAATGAAAGCATTGTTGTCGAACACGATCAGCGAGCGCCGCAGAGATATCTCGATTAACTCGCCCAATACCAGTCCCAGCACGATGGGCGCCGCGGCAAAGCCGTATTCCTTCATCTTGTAGCCCACTAGACCGCAGATCAGCATAATCCAGACGTCAGCCATGTTATTATGAAGCGCATAGGTGCCAACCACGCAGAGTACCAAAATAATCGGGCTTAACACATAGGTCGGGACTCGCAGGATCTGGGAGAACACCTTTGCCCCTCCAAGACCCAAGCCGAGGAACATGAGATTGGCAAAGAACATGCCAATGAACACGGCATAGACCACATCCGTGTGCTGGATAAAAAGTAGCGGACCCGGGCGCATGCCATGCACGAGCAGGGCGCCGAGGATGACGGCCGTAGTGCCGCTGCCAGGGATGCCCAGAGCCATGGTAGGGACCATTGCCCCGCCGGTTGCAGAGTTGTTGGCGCATTCCGCGGCGGCAACCCCCTCAAGTGCCCCGGTGCCAAACTTCTCAGGTTCTTTGGAGAAGCGTTTCGCCTCATTGTAGCCGATAAAAGATGCGACGGTGCCGCCCTCGGCCGGCAGGATACCGATGAAGGTCCCAATGAGCGAGGAACGAATCAAGGTCGTCTTGACAGATTTGATCTCTTCCCAGGTCGGGAGCAGCCCCGAAATCTTGCGGTCGATAACGATTTTCCGGACTCCTTTCTCTGCTTGACGGAAGACCTCAGCGGCGGCAAAAAGCCCGATCATGACCGGAATGAAACTCACTCCGTCCATCAGATGGGTAATGCCGAAATCATAGCGGCTGAAACCGGATATGCTATCCATGCCAATGCAAGCTATGAAGACCCCGATTGTGCCGCCGAGCAGATTTTTCACCACGGACTTCGAACCTAGACTGCTGATCATACTTAGCCCGAATATCGCCAGGGCGAAATACTCGGGAGGGCCGAACTTAATAGCGAGATCCGCCAACACCGGTGCCAGCAGGATAAGTACCACGACGCTGAATAACCCGCCCAGGGCGGAACTGATGCAGGCCATGCCCAGGGCCTTGCCGGCCTGGCCTTTCTGAGCCAGCGGATAGCCGTCGAAGGTAGTCGCTGCGGCGGCCGGCGTTCCGGGGGCATGCACCAGGATGGCGGCAATCGACCCGCCGAACATGGCGCCGCAATAGAGGCTGACCAGCATGGTGATGGCGGGAACCGGCTGCATGGTATAGGTGAACGGGATCAGCAGGGCGCAGCCCATCGGAGCGGTGAGTCCAGGCAGGGAGCCGATGATCATGCCGCCCAGCACCCCCAGGAACACGGCCAGAAAATTCATCGGTTCCATGATGGTCATGAAACCGAGCAGCAATTGATCTAACACGGCGACCTCTTTACATTAAGATTCCGGCGGGAAGCTGCACCAGGAGTATCTTGTTGAAGATAAGGTAGATCAGGATCGGGGTGATTACGGCATTGAGCGCGATGGTCGACTTCTTCCTGACTCCCCATATCAGCATGATGCCGATTATGAACAGGCTTATCGAAGCAAGCGTGCCGAGATAGGCGACCCCTAAGCCGAAGGCAATGGCGGCGACCATTGATAGCACCACGCGCCAGAAGGCGTCCCGGTCACCTTCCTCCTTTGCTTTATCCGGGCCATTTTTTACACTTTGGTACATCATGATGGCGTTCAGGAACATCGCAACCACGAGCACTACCTGAGGGAAGAATGAAGCGGTGGTATGGCTTTTCACCACATCGGAACTCTTGAAGGTGAAGCTGAGGGCGAAAAGGATGATGAAAATGATCATCATCACGATTGACATGCGCAGGTCCTTATTATTCAACGGTTCATCCTCATTTCAGGTGTTTCCGAGAATCGTGCTGTGCCGCTGCACTCAGTTATCAGCGGACGTATCACGACGGGAGCGGACAGGTCCGGCTAGGCGGACCTGCCCTGGGTTAGGTCTATTTCTCGACGTATCCAAGTTCATCCATGGTTTCCTTCCAGATGGGCCACTTCTGATCTAGAAATGCATCCCATTCCTCGCCGGTCAGCACGGACTCAGGACCCATGGAGTTGTCCGCCAGGTAGTTCTGGTAGATCTTGTGAGACATGGACTCCTGGAACGCATCACGCAGGATCTTTACCACTTCCGGCGGGGTTCCGGCTTTCACACCGACGCCTCGCCAGGTGGCCATCTCCACGTCATAGCCCAGTTCCTTTGCCGTCGGGGTGTCGGGAAAGCCCTCCAGACGATCGGCAACCAGGAATACCGCCGGTTTTACTTTACCGGCCTCGTACTGTCCCATGAACTCGCTGGGATTGAGGACGCCCATGTCAATCACGTCGCCCAGCAGCGCTACGATAATCTCACCTCCGCCATCGAAAGGTACAAATTCGAACTCGACGCCGGCCGCTTTCCCAAGGGCATAGGAAGCAACATGGTCAATGCTTGCCATATGGGCCACGCCAATCTTGATACTGCCGGGTTTTTCTTTGGCTGCGGCCAGGATTCCCTGGATATCCTTGTGCTTGCCATCGGCTTTGATTACCAGGGATTGGGGGTCATAGCAGCCCCGGGCGATGCCGATGATGTCCTCGCGTTGAGCGGTTGTCCTGCCCCGAGCCATGGTGGCCAGGTTGGAATTTGTCAATGACACGATGGTGTAACCGTCCGCCGGCTGTTCCATCATGTGGTTGAGCATGCGGGCGCCGGAGCCGCCGCTCATGGTCGAGATTACAATGGGCACTTTGAGAATCCGGCGTAATCGGAGTGCGGCGGTTCGCGAGAAAATATCAGTACCTCCGCCGGCTGACGAGTGAATATACCAGTTGATCTGTTTGCTCGGGTACTTGTCGTCGGCCGCAACACCGGACTGGACAGCGAACCCAAGTGCCAACACTGCCATGCACACACTGAAAAGTAGTTTTTTCATGTTTTCCTCCTCCTGTGGGTTAATGGAAGACAGATCATGGTCTTTATAACCTGCCCTGTATGTAAAAGCGGAAGGGCACACTTCTCGCTTTCAGCATTATCTTTTTCGCAGAGGTTACTCATCCATCCCAGTCGCGTTATAGAGCTGTCCGATCAGCAGGTTGAAATGTTCTTCTATCACCTTGATTGCCTCGTAGGAGTTGCGTTCCTGGATCGCCTGGACGAGCCGGTCATGGATGTCGAGTGAACGCTGCATCTGTTCGGGGTGCTTCTCCAGGTACAATTGACGCATACGCGGCCAGAGGGGTTGATCGGTAATGTCCAGAAGCCGTTCGACGACGCTGATCACGATGCGGTTTCCGGTAGCCTGGGCAATAGTGTAGTGAAGTTCATTGCCCATGCGGGTGTAGCTGTTAAAATCCCCTGAGCGGCCCAGGGCCCGTTTCTCGTTCCAGATCCTGGCGATATTCTCGATATCCCGGTCGCTTCCCTCTTCGATGGCCAGGCTGACTGCACCGGCTTCGAAGGCTTTGCGGGCCTGCAGAATCTCAAACGGGCTGTCGCTTTCGTCGAAGATATTCTTCAATTGGTAGGAAAGCCCGCCGAAATCCAGATGTTCCGCCACGTAATTACCGTCGCCGGGTCTGCTTTCGACAATACCGATGATATGCAGGGCAGAAATGGCCTCCCTCACCGAGGGGCGGCTGACGCCCATCTGCTCGGAAATCAGCCGCTCGGCCGGCAGCCTGCTGCCGGACGGATACTCGCCTGACTCGATTTTCAGCAGAATTTGTTCGGCAATGATGGCGCCTTTACTCTTGTATTTCGCCATTGTCATCTTGCCAAAAGGAACCATCCGGACCTCTCTCTAATCACTGCATAACGTCGTTGCCGGCAACCGTCCTATGGCTGCAGCGCCGCATCAAGCACGCCGAGTTCTTCGAGAATAGGCTCCAGCCGTTTCTTGCTCAGCAGTCTGTCCTCGTTGCTGCGCGGCAGCTCGATATTCAAGGTGCCCTTGAAGTCGATGTCGATCAGTCGTTTGAACACCGCCTTGAAATCTATCTTTCCTTCCCCTACCGGCAGGTGATGGTCCAGTACGAGGTCGTTGTCGCTGACATGAGTGGAAATGATCCTGTCCATATAGCGATCAATAAACGGGTCACAGCCTCCGGGGAGCAGGCTGGCGTGGGCGATGTCGAGCGTCAGCCCAAAATAGTCCGACGGTATCTCGTCGAAGACGCGACCGAGTTCGTCCGGGGTGACTCCCAGGTAAGCGACCTCGCAATCTTCATGCATCTTGTTCATGTTCTCGATACCAATCGGCAACTCGTATTTCTCGGCCAGTTCCACCACCGGTTTGTACGTCTCCACCAGGCAGCGGAAGACTTCGTCCATGAACAGGCTGAAGTGGTAACCGAAGTGCAGCACGATATATTCCGCTTCCAGATCGTGGGCCAGCTGGACATAGTCGAGCAGGTGCTGCCGGGCGGCAACCCTCACCGTGGGTTCTATCTCCGCGGCGTTGACGAAGGAGGCGGAATGGAGGCCGTAGCGCAGCCCGTATTTATCCCTGAGCCGCTTGATCCCGTCGATCCGTTCCGGGTTCCATTTATCCAGGAAATTGTTTGGGTTGTTGCAGCTCAATTCCATCCACGGGAAACCATTTTCATGAGCGAAGGAGAAATATTCTTCCATCGGTTCAGGACCAGCGTTAAAGCACAGTTTCATACCTAACCTCCCGTTGTTACTGGTTGTTCAAACAGCAGCCACATTTATTCTGATAACTGGTTGATACTATTTACTAAAAAAAATTGGTCTGACCGGTTTTACCTGTAAGTCCACTTATAGTATAACTGACTCATCCTGTCAACAGGAATAGAGTGGAGGGAGCAGACAAGAAGTGTCCTTTAGAAAAATTGCAGGGTAGAATAATTCCGTCTGGTGCTCAGGTCAGCCCAGGCTGGCGGGGATAAAATTATAGTTTCTGGTAGCAGGCTCGAAACCGGCGTATCGGTCTTTCTTCCGAGCGATCCAGATAATCCTCAAAAAAGAGTTCCCGGAAACCGAGTTCGGGGATAACGTCCACTTCATCTCGGGTAAGCGGCCATGGCATGGTCCCTGCTGACTCTGATTCATTGCGGCCTCGACTTATCAGTACGAGTAATCCGCTGGGGCTGATTAGTTCACTGATCCTCAGCACAGCTTCGTTGCGCAAAGAACCTTTGAAAACCTGCAAGGTGTAGGATTCCAGAACAATTTTGAAATGCTTCTGCCAGCTTTCCGGCGGATCAAAGAGGTCGGCTACGAGATAGTCAACGGGAGAGTCGGGAAACCGCCTGCAACAGTGAGTAATGGCGCTGGGAGATATATCGAAGGCGGTGACTTCGTGGCCCTGGTGGGCCAGCCACTCGGCATCATCGCCCAGGCCGCACCCCACGACGAGCAGGTTGGTGGGAGACCGCAGGTCTGGAATACGCTCACAGAGTTCCATCAGGTTGGGGTTCGGCTTCATATCGGCCCAGGGTATGGGGTAGCCTTCAGCAAGGGCCAGCCGGTAAAAGCGCTCGAACCAGGCGAGCGGGTCTCCCTCTGCTATGGCCTTTTCAGCCAGAAGTCGGGGGAGCGATCTCGGGTCTTGTGACTGGGGGACCATGGCTCAGTGCCGCATTCCATTGACAGGATAAAAATACTGATTAGCAGTTACAACATTATTGGTGAGCGAGTAAGCCATCTTACCATTTTCTGGATTACCAGTCATCAGTGCGCCCTCAGCTTCGGGGCGTTTCTATTTAGTCGCCTGCCTGGATAGATACAAATCATTTCTGTTAAGAAAAAATGATATTGGCACCGCCTGCTCCGGGTATACCATTCACTTCAACAGATTCGCTTGAGAGGGTCTCTTTTATATCGAGGTAACAAAATGACCAGTGCAGCTCCTAAACATTATACCCCGCAACTGGATCCAGAATCAGGCAAGGGGTTGACCAGAGAAGTGGCGGAGTTCATTCTTAGTACCAGTTTCGAGGACATCCCCATTGCTGCGGTGAGGCTTGCCCAAAAGTCGATCTTGGATGGCTTTGGTCTTGCTCTGGCCGGCTCTGTTGCAGCGTCAGGAACAATGGTGCAAAAATATATGGGCACGCTGGCGAGCCCCGGTGGGGCGGTTGTCATAGGCACCCCGCTTCAGACGAGTACAAGATTCGCCGCTTTTGCCAATGGTGTCGGAATTCATGCCGATGATTATGATGACACACAGCTGGCCGTTGCTCACGACAGGGTATATGGCCTGTTGACCCATCCGACGGCCCCCTGCCTTCCTGCCGCTTTTGCTGAAGCACAGGTGCTGAACCGGAGTGGCCGAGAATTCCTGGCGGCCTACGTCGTGGGGGTGGAAACAGAGTGTAAAATTTCCGAAGCGATATCGCCCCGTCATTATCAGCACGGGTTTCATTCCACGGCGACCTGTGGTCCGTTCGCGGCAGCCGGCGCTGCGGGTAGATTGCGCGGCTTCGATCGGGAAGTCCTCGAACGGGCTTTGGGAATCGCAGGAAGCCAGAGCGGTGGTCTGCGCGAAAACTTCGGCACGATGACCAAGCCATTTCATGCTGGCAGAGCTGCAGAGTCGGGTGTTGTCGCCTGCGATCTCGCGGAAATGGGCTGGACCGCGACCAGCGAAATTCTGGAGGCCCCCCGCGGCTTCTTTCAGGCCCACGGTGGCGGTTACGACCCGGAGGCAATCAGAGGAAAGCTTGGTGCGCCATGGACGTTCTCGGATCCCGGCATCTCAATCAAACCGCATCCTTCCGGTTCGCTGACCCACCCTGCCATGACCCTGATGAGCGAGTTGATCGAGAAACACTCGATCCAGGCTAAAAACGTGGTGCGGGTAGAAGTCGGTACCAATCACAATATGCTCAATGCTCTCATCCACCACCGTCCGGTCAATGAACTCCAGGCTAAATTTTCAATGGAATTCTGTATGGCTATTTTGTTGCTGGAGGGAAGAGCCCACCTGCAGGAGTTCACCGATCAGGTAGTGCTGCGGCCTGACGTGCAGGAACTGATCAAGCGGGTGGATTTCAAGGAAGATTCTGAGGCGGAAGCGGCTGGATACGACAAGATGACCTCCTTAATCACTATTCATCTCGATAATGGAGAGAAGATAGAGGGCCGCTCAGACTTTGGCAAAGGCTCACCCAGCAATCCTTTTACCTACGCTGAAGTAGCTGAAAAGTTTTACGGCTGTGCCGATTACGCTGGCTGGCCCAGGGCAAAAGCTGAAAAGATCGTAGCCCTGATCGCCGAACTGGATTCTCTTACCAATCTTGCTGAGCTGACCGAGGCTCTGGCCGTTTGAGATTTTATTAACCACCCTGAATGGAGGATGCTACATTGAAAATAAAACAAATAAAAGCAAGCGTGCACCAATTTCCAGTGTATCTGCCGATGATCGATAAGCCGCTTGAGCACCGGATTTTCACGTTCTGCGAAGTCGAGACTGAGGAGGGGCACAAAGGCTTCGGCGTAACTGGTGCCTTTCTGCCCTGGTCGATCGTGATGGCACTGCAGCATGATATCCTGCCCGTTATTACGGACATGGACCCGAGGGATACCGAGGCCATCCATGCGAAAATATGGTGGACACTCAACACCCGCACCTATACAGGGGTCATCTCGAACGCCTTGGCTGCCCTCGATATCGCCCTCTGGGATATCAAGGGTAAAGAGGCCGGCCGGTCTGTAGCCCAGCTGATCGGCGGCCACCAGGACTATTCAGATACCTATATCACCTTCGGCTATCCGTTTTTCGATCACGATCAGCTGGTCGAGTACGCCCAGAAATTTGTCGCCGAGGGCAATACCCGATTAAAGATGGTTGTCGCCTGCGACAAAGGCGGGTGGCGCGAAGACGCCCGGCGTATACGCACCGTTCGGGAGGCGGTGGGCCCTGATATCGACCTGATGATAGACGCCAATTACAAATTTACGCCGTTGGAGGCACGTCTGCTGTGTCGAGAAATCGAGGAGTTAAACCTGACCTGGTTCGAAGAGCCGCTGCACCAGAACGACGCCAGGGCGCTTGCCGACCTACGCAGTCGCACTAACATTCCAATCGCGGCTGGCCAGATGGAGGGGCATCGCTGGCGCATTCGCGAACTGGTGGAAAAGGAAGCAATCGATATCCTGCAGCCCAACTGCTGCTATAACGGCGGCTACACCGAATCCCAGAAAGCGGCCCATCTGGCCCAGACCTATAACCTGCCGATAGCAAATGGCGGAGGCTGGCCGATCTTCAACATGCACACCATGGCTGGACTGATGAACGGCACATGGACCGAGTTTCACTGGGGCATGTGGCAGGCGGGACAACGATTTTTCAAAGGCTCTCCGGGACCTGAGAACAACCAGGTAAAAATACCCAATAAGCCGGGGCTGGGCTTTGAGCCCGACTACGATATGCTGAAGGACAGTCTCGTCAAGAACCCGGCTGAACTTTTGGAAGGGGGCATGTTGACCAACCGCGATCAATTGACTAAAGCATGAGAAACCGATCTTTCTCCTACAGACGTGAGCTGCTAAGATTCTCTCGAGGTGAAGGGTAAACCTATCCGCCGGCGGCTGCATCCGGAACATCCTGGCGTCTCAAATCATTTATCTCAATCAGCAGGGTAAAAAATGAGAATTCTGCAAATCAAGGAAAACGTTGTCTCAATAGCTTCTGAAATCCAGAATGCCTATATCGATTTCAGCAATATGACCGTTTCGATAGTTGCCGTTGTAACTGATGTGATCAAAGAGGGGAAACCGGTCGTTGGTTATGGGTTCCACTCGAACGGCCGCTATGCCCAGTCTGGGCTTTTGCGAGATCGATTTCTGCCCAGGTTGATTGAAGCAAAGCCTGAGCAACTGCTGGATGAACAGCGTGACAATCTCGATCCTTTCAAAATTTGGAACATTCTCATGACCAATGAGAAGCCTGGTGGTCACGGTGAAAGGTCTGTGGCGGTTGGAGTCCTTGATATGGCGGTTTGGGACGCGGTAGCAAAAATTGAGGAGAAACCGCTTTATAGACTGCTGGCTGAACGATTTAACCAAGAACAACCAGAGGAAGAGGTGTTTGTGTATGCCGCGGGTGGATATTACTACCCCGGCAAAGGAACTGATGCCCTGGTGCGGGAGATGCGAGGGTATCTCGAAGATGGCTACAACGTTGTAAAGATGAAAATCGGAGCGGCGACCCTCTCTGAGGATATGAAACGGATTGAGGCGGTGCTCAAGGAATTGGCGAACTATTTCGCTGCCGGGGATTCCCCGGGCGGTCATTTGGCGGTGGATGCCAACGGTCGATTTGACTTGAACACGGCGTTAGCCTATGCCCGTGAGCTCCAGCCACTGAATCTCTTCTGGTATGAGGAAGCCGGCGATCCCCTCGATTATCACTTACAAAGTGAACTCGCCGCTGCCTACGATAACCCATTTGCCACTGGTGAAAACTTGTTTTCCCACCAGGATGTCGCCAATCTTCTGCGCTACGGGGGATTGAGACCCGAGCAGGATTACCTGCAAATGGATCCGGCCCTGGCTTATGGACTCGTTGAATACCTGCGGATGCTTGAAATTCTTGAACAGTTCAACTGGTCTCCTGGTCGCTGCATACCCCACGGCGGGCATCAATTCGCCCTTCATCTGGCAGCGGGCCTGGGGCTTGGCGGGAATGAATCGTACCCTGGTGTTTTCCAGCCATTTGGAGGATTTGCTGATGCAACACCGGTACACGACGGGATGATACGCCTAACTGATTATCCGGGAGTGGGATTTGAAGCAAAAGCCGATCTGATCAACCTTTTTCATAAACATTTTCAATAATCCAGGAAGGCTCTATTCACAAATATGGATTCTTTGTCATCCTGATTTAAACATATCTTATACCCCTGCTCACACTCACCACTGTCCATTAATTCAGAAGCTGAGAGCGGGCCTTGGCATCTTTAAGCCTCTCCCTGGTTGATGTTATTATCGGATAGAACTTTATCCTCCGGGTGACTGCTTTACCATTAGCACCACAACTTGAATTCCCCGTGGACTCCTCCTTCCTTACTCTCTACTGCAGAGCACCAGGGGCGCTTGATAAGATTGGTGCTTTATCTTTTACGACAATCGAGTTAGAGTCATTTCGTTTTGCATGCTCTGGCTGATGTGCCAGTTAAAACGACGTGTATACGTGTCTTCTTGGGGGCAGGAAATACTGCACTAAATCTGATACTTAGCCAGTATTACCAAGCTCCGTATAGAATCTTTTTGAGGTCCGGTTTCTACTATACGACGCGAGAGCTTTGCTTTTTTAGGGAGGATAGACATGAGGATCGTATTCATCGGTCAGGCGCCGTTCGGTAAAGAATCGCTGGAAGCACTGATTAAGCAGGGAGAGAATGTGGTGGGGGTAATCACCGTCGAGGATGTTCCCAACCAGAAATATCCCAATCCGGTGAAAGAGTGCGCCATAAAAAACGACATCGCACTCTACCAGGCGAACTATCTGAAAAAAGAGGAGGCGATCGACTGGGTGAGAACGCTGCAGCCTGATCTTCTGGTTCTGGGCTTTGTCACCGCCTTCGTACCCATGGAGATGATCGAGTTGGCCCGCCACGGCGGCATAAATTACCACCCCTCGCTGCTGCCCAAATACCGCGGCGGCTCTGCCATTAACTGGGCGATAATCAATGGTGAAACCGAGACTGGGGTAACCATCCATTTTATCGACGAAGGCGTAGACACCGGGCCTATCCTGCTCCAGGAAAAGGTAGACATTACCCCTGACGATACGGTGAAGTCGGTCTATTTTACCAAGCTCTACCCACTGGGCGTCAAAATGATCGCCGAGGCCGTACGGTTGATCAGGGAGGGCGGCGCAGTATCTGTCACGCAGGATGAGTCCGCGGCTTCCTTCCAACCGGTGATCACCAGCGCCGATACAGCCATCGACTGGTCCCAGACAACCAACCAGGTCTACAACCTGATTCGAGGAGCCAATCCCAGCCCCGGTGCAGTGACCACCCTTGGCGATCAGGTCTGTTCCCTCTTCGATGCAGCTCCCAGCGCTAAGAAAGGCGATCCCGGTTCAGTCATTGACATAGCCGCCGATGGGTTCACGGTGGCCACCGGGGACGGAGCCATCACCATCACCTCAGCTAAACCGCCGGGACAGAAAAAGCTGGCTGCCGCAGATTTCATTGCCAGCCTCAACCTCAAGGTTGGGGACCGATTCACTACCTGACCGGACCCCCACAAGGAACTTCCATGCTCTCATCTTTTCTGATCTATGGCTGCGTCGGCGCCTTTGTCGGCCTCCTCGCCGGCCTCCTGGGCGTCGGCGGCGGACTTGTTATCGTGCCTATTCTGGTATTTTCTTTCAATTTGCAGGGTGTCTCCTCCGAGATTATCATGCATCTGGCACTTGGCACCTCTCTGGCCAGTATCATCTTCACCTCTATATCCAGCTTCATGGCCCATCATCGGCGTGGAGCCGTCCACTGGAATATTGTCAGACGCATTGTTCTGGGGATTCTTACCGGTACGTTTCTGGGAAGTTGCTTTGCCTCGCTTTTGTCTACCAACATTCTCAAAGGATTCTTCGTTTTTTTCCTTTACTTTGTCGCCTACCAATTCCTGACCAATAAAAAACCCAAACCCTCCCGTGAGTTGCCGGGGACGGCCGGCATGTTTGGGGTCGGCAACATCATCGGCTTTATTTCAAGCCTGGTCGGTATCGGCGGTGGAGCGGTCAGCGTACCCTACATGGTCTGGTGTAATGTCCCGGTGCACCGGGCCATCGGAACCTCAGCGGCAATCGGTCTGCCCATTGCAATTTCGGGAACGGTTGGGTTTCTTTTCAACGGCTGGGAAAATGAACTGCTTCCGCAATACTCGATGGGTTTTATCTACCTGCCCGCTCTGGTTGGCATCGCCGCTGTCAGTATCTTAACGGCCCCTTTAGGAGCAAAGCTCGCACACAGCCTGCCGGTCGGCAAGCTTAAAAAGATATTCGCCCTGTTGCTGATCGTCGTCGGCACCAGGATGCTGATCAGCATCTTCTGAGTGACGTCGCACAATCTGATTCAAGCTACCGAACTGGCCGCCTTCTCTTCCTGGTATGCCAGGGACAGCAGTTTCAGCGGATGCACTGATTCGCGCATGGTTCCCTGATGGATCTGCATACCGCAGGCACCGCATCCGGTGACGATCTGATCAGTAGCGGAGGAGTTGATCTCCTCAAACAGTCGCTCTCCTATCTTCATGGATAGATCGAAATTCTTGGACTTGAGCCCGTAGGTGCCGCCCATGCCACAGCACTTGTCAGAGAATTTTTCCACGGTTACACCCGGGATAAGTTCCATCAAATGAACCGGTTCATCCGTCACACCCAGGGTTTTCAGGTGGCACGGAGCATGGTACCCAACGTTCATATCCAAGCGGCCAAAATCGGTTTTCAATTCCCCGTCCCGGTGCAACTGGAGGAGATACTGATGAATGTCAACGGTGTGTTCCGCCACCATCCGGGCCTGCTCCGAATCAATGATTCGTGGATATTCGCATTTAACGGCCAAGGCGCAACTCGGTTCACTGAACAGGATCGGAATGTCATTCCCGGCGTATTGAGACAATATACCGATATTATACCTAATATCATCCAGGATCATATCCTGCCCACCCGAGCTGATGCGGGCAATGCCGCAGCACTTGAGCTCCGGCAGGATGACCTTGATATTGTTGTGCTCCAGCACCTCGATGACGGCCAGGCCTTCACCTTCGGGATCGTTGTAGTTGGCAAAGCAGCCGAGGAAAAAGACCACCTCCCTGCTTCCTTCGACCTGCGGACGACCGGCAAGAATCTTGCGTAAGGTCCTGCTGCGAAATTGAGGAAGGTATCTCGTCGCCTCCATGCCGATAGCTTTTTGTAACCCCCAGCGAATGGGGCTGAGGGAAGTGGCCAGGTTGGCCACCGGGGCCAACCTGCTGCCCTGCCGGCAAAGCTTCTGGGTGTCGGTGAGAATGCGGCTGGAAAAATCCTCTCCTTGGCGCCGCACCACATCAGCCCGGCTCGTTATGGACAGCCAGGGCACATCAACCCCGGAAGGGCATTCGGTCAGACAGCGTTTACAGTTGATGCATGTATCAATAATCTTCTTGAACTCCGGCTCTTCCAAAATTGCCGGATCGAGCTTACCCGACATGAGCTCACGCAGGATCGTCACCTTGCCGCGCCCCTTGGTCCACTCCTCCAGGTGGTGGGAGGCGATAGGGCAATAGGAACGGCACTGCGCGCACCCTGAGCAACTGCCAATTTGTTCCTGATTGCCGACCGCATCAAATGAGGTGCCGGTATGAACAATGGTGAAATCGGGCCCATACTTCAGGTCGCTGCCGAGCAGCTGGTCATTCTCCGATATAATTACCCCCGGATTCATAATGTTGTCGGCATCGAACAATGCTTTAATTTCTCGCATCGCATGGTAGAGGTTAGGATACTGGCGAACCACATACTGGGTGCGCAGCCGACCGTCGGCATGCTCGCCGCTTATGGTGCCGCCCAGGCTCAGAACCAGCTCACAGACAGCATCGGCAAGATCGAGCATCGTTTTTACATCTTCCTGCTGCCTGAGATCGAGAATGGCCATATTGTGCAGGTTACCATCCCCGGCATGGCCGTAAATGGCCGCATTAACGTTGAATTTTTCAAACAATGCACGAAGTCCGCTGATGTACTCGGGCAGGCGGGTGACATGAACGGCGGCATCCTCTATGAAGGCAATGGGCCGCTTCGGCCCTTTCATCCTGTTCAGGATAGGTCCGGATATCGAGCGCACCTTGGTAAAGGTCGCCATATCCTGCTTATTTTTGGCCTGCAGGACGCTCACTGCCAGTTTATTGTCTTCCAGCACACGCCTGCGCACCGAGGCGAACTTCTCCTGCAGTCTTTCATCACTTTCTTCCTGAAATTCTATGAACAGGGATGCTTCGGTATTTTCGGGAAAATATTCGGCCAGCTCCGGTTTCTGTTCCCGGGCAAGATCAAGTATGTGCTTTTCCATGATCTCTACCATGGAAGGCCCTTCTGCCAGGATTTCCTGGGTTGCCGCTCCAACGTTGCCCAGGTCATCAAAATAGACAAAGCCGCTGAGGGCCTTCTCAGGCAGGGGAGAAAGCTTCAAAGTAGCCTCGGAAACCAGGGCCAGCGTACCTTCAGAACCCACCAGCAGCGGAGTTAAATCGATGGTGCCGTCGGCGATGAGATCCCAGATATGATAGCCGCAGGAATTCTTGCTTGTGTAGGGACGTTCCTGCTCCAGAAATTGACTGTAGTTTTGAATGATTTCAGGAATATAGTGATAGAGGCGCTCCGCCAGGCCGGCAGTGGTGGCGGGAACTTCCTTGTTTACCGGTTTTCTACCGGTTCTGATCATTTCCCCGTTGGCCAGTATCAATTCCAGTTCTTTGACGTGGGACCTTGTGGTTCCGTATTTTACCGCGTGAGGCCCGCTGGAATTGTTGGCGATCATGCCGCCCAGGGTGGCGGCATCCTTGGTGGATGGATCGATCGGGAAATAGAGGTTGTAGGGCTTCAGGAAGGTGTTGAGTTCGGCAAGCACGATGCCAGGCTGCACCCGGACCCAGCGCTCTTCGCTATTGAACTCGACTATCTCATTGAGGTATTTGCTGAAATCGACAATCACCCCTTCCCCGAGTTCATTGCCGGTGCGGCTTGTACCGCCCCCTCGAGCGGTGATCGCCAGCTTGTGTTCACCAGCAAATCTGACTGTGGTTACCAGGTCCTCTTTAGTGCGGGGTTGCACAATTGCCCTCGGCAGTATCCTGTACAGAGAGGCGCCGCTGCTGTAGAGCGAGCGACTCAGATTGCTGTCCAGCACATCTCCATCAATGGCTTCACCGAGTCTGGTAAAAAGATTGTGTGTGGTTTGCATACGTTCCTCTGCTGCCGTTCTTCAGCCTGGTAAAATAATTTCCACAAAGACTAATCATTGCTGCTGCAAAACTACCCGTAGCGACATTGCTCCAAGGCGCCCGTTCAGGCAACGCTCGAACGAGACGCCGGCGGAGCAGACTGGCGGCGCTGTGCGCAGCCAGCAGCGCCAGTGACGCCGCCTGAAAAAATGATCTGAAGCCTCAGGAAACAGTTTCCGAGAGGTATTGCATGGCCGCTGCAACCCCTCCTTTAGTGTGCTCGATGCCGCCCAGTTCCAGTCCCATCTCGACACCGGCGAGGGTGCCGATCAGGCTCAGATCGTTCAGGTCGCCGAGATGCCCTATCCGGAACACCTTGTCGGCTACTTTGCCCAGGCCGTTGCCGAGCGACATATCGAAATTATCCAGAATCACCTTGCGCAGCGCATCTGCACCTTTTCCCTGAGGCATCAGCACGGCGGTCAGCACCGGACTGTATTCAAGGGACTCCTGGCAGAGAATTTCAAGGCCCCAGGCACGCACTGCCCGACGGGTAGCCTCTCCAAAACGGGCATGCCGGGCGAATACCTTATCAAGGCCCTCCTCCTCCAGCATCTTAATCGACTCCCGCAGGCCGAACAGCAGGTTGGTGCAGGGTGTCGACGGATAAAAGAATTTCTCGTTGGCGTTGAGCATATCGTTCCAGTCCCAGAAATGGCGAACGAAGCTGTTTGATCTGGAAGCCTCCAGCGCCTTTTCACTGATCGCATTTAAGCCGAGTCCCGGCGGCAGCATCAAGCCTTTCTGGGAGCACCCGACCGTGACGTCCACCTGCCATTCCTCGTGCCGGTAATCGGTGGAGCCAAGGGAGGAAATGGTATCGACCATGAACAGGGCCGGATGTCCGGCATTGTCTATGGCCTGCCTGACCTCCGCCACCCTGCTGAGCACCCCGGTGGAGGTCTCGTTGTGCACGATATTGACTGATTTTATCTGGTGACCGGAATCTGCTTTGAGCTTGTCCTCGACGATCTGAGGGTCGACACCGTGACGCCAGTCGGTCGGGACAAAATCCACCTCCAGGCCGAATTTCTTAGCCATATTGCACCAGAGGGTGGCGAAATGGCCGGTTTCAAACATCAAAACCTTGTCGCCGGGGCTTAGGGTATTCAGCAAAGCCGCCTCCCAGGCTCCGGTACCGGAGGTCGGGAAAACCACCACCGGCCCCGAGGTCTTGAATATCCGCCTGGAACCGATGAGCACCTCCTCCGAGAGCTTCTGGAATTTCGGTCCGCGATGATCGATGGTCGGCTGACCGATGGCATGCAGAATTCTGTCCGGTACGTTACTCGGTCCAGGGATTTGCAGAAAATGGCGTCCGCTCGGTGCACTCATGTCTTACTCCTTCTACGTTTGAATTCTCGGTATCTGAAACTTGATCTCGCGGCAGGTCCTCAGCTCAGTTCGGTCGGTTCGGTAATCTGACCATGCACTGCAGACAAGGCTACCGTCAGCGGAGATGCCAGATAAATTTTTGCTTCAGAAGAACCTATTCTGCCGGGACTGTTGCGGGTAGTTGTGGTAATCGCCACATCATCTTCACTGAGTACCCCCAGATGCCTGCCGGGACAGGGGCCGCAGCCCGGGGGCATGATCACTGCCCCGCTGTTCCTCAGAATTGACGACAGGTCCATTCTGTCCATTGACCCCATGATACTGCGGGACCCAGGAGTTATAATAAATGTCACATCCTGATGCACTTCATTTTTAGACAAGATATCCGCTATCATCTTCATGTCATCCAGTCTTCCCGAGGAGCAGCCGCCGGCTATTGCTACACTGATTTTCTGATCGCGGCATTCACTGGCGCGAATGATTTGTTGCGGTATGGATGGCAGTGCCAGCATCGGTTCGATACTTTTGGCATCAACCGTTTTATCGACCCTCTCCCGCTCTCCCTGGGGCAAGACCAGAGCGGTTCTCGCCTTACTCTCGGGCAGCAGGTTGCAGAGGGTCATTTTCTCGCTGATGTTCATTTTGTCGATCGCATCACCGGTCAACACAACAGCCTTTTCGGCAATCAGGTCCCCGAATTCATCAATCAGAGAGAGAGCGACATCTCTGGCCATGACATGGGGCCGGAGAACTCCCTCCAGACCGATGACGATCTGCTCCGGCACCGGAACCTGATAAACACCTTTGCACACGGCTTTGACGAATGCGTCCGGCTGCACTGTAAAGGCAATGGCTCCGAACGCACCCGCGGTTGCCACATGGCCGTCCGCTCCAACAATGATCATGCCGGGCCATAAAGACTCATCCTCAGCCACGACCTGGTGCAGAACTCCCTCGCCGTTTTTATAGAGGTTAATCTTGTTTTCCCTGGCAAAAGACTGAATTTCCTTATGAAATTGACGATCAGCAATGGTCGGTGCTGGAAAACAGTGATCCAGAGTGATGAGCACCCTGCTCTTCTGAGCGACTTGCAGCCCATCCCTCTTGAATAATCTGAGGATCTCCGGCCCGCTGCCGTCATGGGCCAGAGCCAGGTCAACCTTCACCGTGATGATCGTGCCGGGCCCGACAGATCCGTTTTGTGAGGCTTTTGCTAATTGTCTGTAGAAAAAACTGCTCATGTCAATTCGCTTTGCCGGCCGCACCAGCCGGTGGTCAAGACAACGCCTCTATTCACTAATCGCTGATAACTTTTCTGCATCATGGACGCACCATGACCTTGACCGCCGCGGGATCTTCATGGGCGGTCTGCATAGCCTTAGCCATTTCACTCAAGGCAAAGGTGTGAGTGATCAGCGGGGAAATCCTTATTTGCTCCTGCAACACCGGCCTCAGGGCTTGCGGAACCCAGATATGGCGTTGCATAATTCCATGGTGCACCAGACCGGTATTGACAATTTCCAACGAGTTGTCGTGCCAGCGTGAGATATTCAGGGTGATATCTCTGGTTATCCAACTGTAAAAGACGAGCACCCCATTATGCTTGACTGCATCGATGCACAACTGCACGGCTTCGGCAGTTCCAGCCACCTCCACCATCACATCGGCCCCCTGCCCCCCGGTCAAATCAAGGATGGCGGTAAGCGGATCAGTTGTAGAGCTGTTGATTGCGTGGTCAAGTCCCAGGGTTCTGGCCAGCTCGAGTTTCTCATCCACCACATCGATGCCGATAACTTGAGAGGCCCCTTTCTTCTTCACGACCTGGGCTATAACCTGGCCGGCAAACCCCATGCCGACAACGGCAACCGTATCGCCAAGCTGCACTTTTGAACAAAGACCGGAGAATACAGCACACCCGATGGGCTCCCCCAGGCAGGCCAGATCCATATCGAGACCCTCGGGAACCGGTTCGAGATCATCTTCTTCGGCCACGAAATAATCTGAGTAGGTCTCCACCCAGCCGAAGGCCATTACTTTGTCGCCCGTCTTGAATCTTCTGACATCTCTGCCCGCAGCGACAACCGTACCGCCGCCTTCATGTCCGAAATAATACGGGTACCCAAAGGCCTTTCTGATCTCGCTGTGCAATCCGCCTGAAGGCGGTATCACCCCGTTGTACAAATTCTTATCCGTTCCGCAGATGCCCGCTGCGTGAGTTTTAATCACGAGCTCGTCATCTTTCGGGTGCAGCTTTCTCTCACGTACTTCAATTTCTTGGATACCGGTCAGACAGGCGCTGTTGGCAATCACTGAACCCTCCCATTAACCGTAGAAAAAGTTTACCAGAAACATGGGTATTGCAGGTACGTAGGTGCATATCATCAAGATGATGAAGATACAGCCGACATAATAGACATTGACCTTGCTCACCTCCCAGATATCGGCCTTTGCCACCGAGCAGGCGGTGATCAGAACGGAGGCAACAGGCGGGGTCTGCTGGCCGATGCCCAAATTAAGCGTTACCACCAGACCGAAGTGAACCGGGTCGATGCCAACCGCATGCACCAGGGGCATCACGATTGGCACGACCAGAATTATGGCGGCTGCCGAATGCAGGAAACAGCCGACCACGAGAAAGAAAAGATTCAACATGCCCAGAACGGCATATTTGTTGGTCGTGATGCCGAGTATTTTTGCAGCCAGCTGCTGCGGGATCTGAAGTTCAGTCAGAATCGTTCCCATCAGCGCCGAGGCAGCCACGAGAAGCATCACCACTCCAGTGGAAATTCCCCCTTCGATAGTGGCTTCCTTTAAATGCTGCCAGTTGATTTCACGGTAGATCACTCCACCGACAAAAAGAGAGGCCAGAACGGCCAGCCCGGCCCCTTCAGTAGCAGTCACAAAGCCGCCAAAAATGCCGCCAAGGATAATCAGCGGGACGATGAAGGCCCAGGAGGCTTCCTTAAAGGTTGCCCAGACTTTTTTTAGCTGAAAGACCTCTTCCACCGGGTAGTTCCTTTTTACCGCGAAGGCATAGGACAACCCCATCATGGCCAGACCGCACATGATTCCGGGGATAATCCCGGCGACGAATATCTTGACCACCGAACTGCCGGCCATGACCGCATAAAGGATCATCGGAATTGACGGGGGAATGATCACCGCAATGGTGGCAGCTGACGACATGACTGCGGCCGCAAATGGACCGGGGTACCCTTTTCGTTTCATGGCCGGAATCAGGATCGAACCCAGGGCCGCCACGTCAGCCACCGCAGAACCGGACATCTCGGCGAAAAACATGGAGGTTGCGGTCGAGGCCATGGCCAGACCTCCCTTGACGAAGCCGACCAGGGCAGAAGCAAAGGCGATGAGCCGCTTGGAAATACCTCCTGTATTCATGATCGCGCCGGCGAAGATAAACAGCGGGATGGCCAGCAGCGGGAACTTGGTGGCGCCGTCGAACATCACCAGTGCCACATTGGGAAGACTGCCCAGTCCCTGCATGATCACCATGGTGACCACGGCAACGATGCCCAGCGCTATCGCAATGGGCACGTTAACCATGATCAGCGCAAACAGACCAACGAACATCCAGAATATGGTCACGGCCGGGCCTCCTCTAGCGAGTTTGCTGGATCGTCATCGGGTATTTCCACGTCGTCGTGGCCGGCAATCCCCTTGTCCGACATAGCCTGGCGCCACATGTCTGGAAAACTGAGGAGTTGACCGATCACAAAGAGTGCGGCACCGATGGGGATGACCGACTGGGTTAATCTGGTTGGAACCCAGGTGAGGCTGGTCAGTGAATCGCCTTCCAGGATGACGAGTACCTGCCAGCCGACCCAGGCGAGCAGGATGAAAAAGGTGATGACCAGGATCTCTCCGATGATCAAAACCGGACCCCGCCATGCAGGTTTCAAACTGTTCAACAGCCCGTTGAAGCCGATATGTCCCCTGGTCAGAGCGGCCAGGGCGGAGGCGTAATAGGTCAGCCAGGCCAGCATGACCGATGCGACCTCGTCATACCAGCTCAGGGAGTCGCCCATTTTACGGTAGACCACTGCGACTATCACCAGCAGGGACAAAGTGATCATCAAGATGATCACAATGTACTCCATCACTTTCTTGAATATCTCCTGGAATTGTGCAAGCACACCTCTACCCTCCAGCCATGCTGTGAAAAAAGGGAACCGCCCCGGAACGATCGTCCCGGGGCATTAGCAGATGATCGTGACTATTTGGCCAGGGCCTGGATCTGGTCGATCATTTCCTTGGCACCCGCTACCTTGCTGCCGAATTCATCGTAGATCGGGCCGCTCGCATCCACAAAGGCCTGCTTGTCCACCTCGTTGATCTCGACGGAGCCCTTCATCTTCTCAAGAAGATCGGTTTCCATCTGGGCGGCAGTTTCATATACCCATTCCTGCATACCGACCGCCTCGTCCTGCAGGATTTTCTGGACATCTGCAGGCAGGCTGTCCCAGGTTTTCTTGCCGGTCAGCAGATAGGCGGGAGTGTAGACATGGCCGCTCAAGGACAGGTACTTCTGGACTTCATGAAAGTTCTGGCTGTAGATCTGGGTAAACGGGTTCTCCTGGCCGTCAATTACACCGGTCTGCAGCGCCACGAAAACCTCGGACAGGGCCATCGGGGTCGGGTTGGCTCCGTAGGCCTTGAACATCTTGACCCGCCACTCACCCTTCGGGGTGCGCAACTTGATGTCCTGGAGATCCTGCGGGCCGACTATTGGCCTGACGTTGTTGGTGATGTTCCTGAAGCCGTTCTCCCATACCGCGATCACTTTGTAGCCTTTTTCCTCGACCTTGGGGGCGATCATCGACCAGAACACCTCGTCGCGAATCTTGCGCATGTGGTCGCGATCGATTACCAGGTAAGGCATCTCGAAGACGCCAAATTCATCGACTACTGAAGACATGACCGTCGAGGGCAGAGAGAAGGCTACCGTTCCAAGCCTCAGTTTCTTCAAGAGCTCCTGATCCTTACCGAGCTGGCTGGAGCCAAAGGTGACGACCTTGGCCTTGTCACCGAGTTTCTCGTTCGCCCGCCTGGCGAATTCATCCGCACATGCCAGGAACAGCGAACCGGGCGCGCCCACATGGCCGAATTTGAGTTCTACTGGAGCAGCCTGGGCTCCGCCCTGCATGGTCGTGAAACCCAGTACAACAAACGTCGCCATAATAAAAATGGTAGTCAATCTCTTCATGGGTACCTCCTCCTGTCAATGTGTGTTCTCACGGGTTCAGCCCCGCAGCGGGGCTCGTCTTCTTGATTATTCCTCAGTCCTGCAGGCCGCGTTTCACGATAAGCGCTGCCCCGGTCCAGAAGGGGCACTGCCGGGCGATGTACTCCGCAACACTGATCCGCAGAGTGCAGATCCTCCTGCACGCAGTCGTCACCGCGACACGTCCTCAACGTAATAACATTGCAAGAGGTGCGCCGATCAACACGTTTGGGGAAAAAAGATTACCCCCGGCGCAAACGCGCGCGGTCATTAGGGAATGGATAATGCAGGAAGGTACGCCTCGATTGACCGTGTATAAGAGACCGAAAAACGTTTCAAATGTGTTTCGTTTATGAAACTTAATTGAAACATGTTTCAAAAATAAAACATTCTCTCAACGTCAGCAAATGGTCAGAGCTGGTTGAGCTGACCAGCGGTGATAAATCAGGTGACTACGGCTTAATCGTAGTGAATCTTGACCTGTACGCTGCGAAAGAACTGGCTATCTCCCAGCACCGCGCTGGAGCTTGCGCCACAGGGTCGTGCGGCTTATCCCGAGCTTTTGGGCCGCTCTGATTTTCGACCCTCCGCACTCCCGCAGGGCACTGTAGATCAATTCCTTTTCGTGCTCCGCTTTCTGCTGTTTTAGTACCTCCTGAAAACGAAACGCCCCGCTGGCTCCATTTGCAGGCTGAGCAGCAGTGACTGGCCCGGCCTCAGGGGAGTCCCATGGGTTGCGCGGATCAGTCACTTCACCATTAAACTCCTGAATCTGCAGGGCCCTCTCGACCTCATAGGCTTCAAGCAGACCACCGGCAGTCATTACCGACAAGCGCTCCATGGAGTTCCTGAGCTGCCTGATATTTCCGGGCCAGCCGTAGTCGAGCAGCACTTGGGCGGCTTCTTCAGAAAAAATCCCGTAAGATTTTCCCTGCATATCATAGAACTCGCGCAGGAACTTGTCGGCAATCAGCAGCACATCATCACCCCGCTCCCGCAGGGTCGGGACCGGCAGCGACAATACGTTCAGGCGGTAGTAGAGATCCTCGCGAAACTGGCCCCGGGAGACCATCTCCCTGAGATTCCGGTGGGTGGAGGCAATCAACCGGACGTTTATCGGCACGATCCGACTGTCCCCAAGGCGCATGATTTCCCGCTGTTCGATGGCGCGCAGAAAATTGGACTGCAATCTCGAGGGCATCTCGCCGACCTCGTCGAGCAGCAGGGTACCCCCGTGGGCCATCTCGAACACACCCGCCTTGCCTCCCTTGCGCGCACCGGTGAAGGCTCCCTCCACGTAGCCGAACAGCTCGCTTTCCAGGATGCTCTCCGGCAAAGCAGCACAGTTGATCGCCACGAAGGGTTCCCCGCTGCGCCGGCTGGCGTTATGAATGGCATGGGCGAAAATTTCCTTGCCGGTACCGGTCTGCCCATAGATCAGAACGGTAGAGTCAATCGCCGCATATTCCCTGGCCAGGCTGATGGTGGACTGCACAGGTGCCGATCTGCCGATGATGTCCTCGAAACGGTAACGGGCCGACAATCCCTTATCAGACAGTTTGCGGCGAACGTTCGACTCTATTTTCTGGAGCACATCCAACTTCTGAAAGGTGGTAACCACTCCCTCGATTCTGCCGTCCACGACGATCGGGACCCGGTTGGCAACCACCTTGCTTTTGCCTATTTCAAGCACAGCGCCAAGCTCCGTTCTCCCGGTCTTGAGCAGATGCTGACACCCCGCCTTGGGGATTACCTCGGTGACCTCCCGGCCAAGGGCCTCGTCCGCTCGCCAGCCGCTGAGTTCCTCGGCCACCTTGTTGAACACTGTAATTCGCCCCTTGCGGTCCAGTGCGATGACCCCGTCGTAGGTGAAATTCAGCATGGCTTTGAGCTGTTCAGCTTTCCGCTTCTCCTGCTTGCGCACCTGGTTTACCCGGCGCGCCTCGTTGATGGTCATCCACACGGTCTCGTAGGCCGAGGTGATGATTACCGCTTCCATGCCCTGGGCTCGCGCCTCCCGGGCCATGGCTATTTTGCCGATGACCACGTCCACGCCATGCTCTTTGAGGTACTCGATGCCTTTAGCAATGTCATCCAGGTCGTTCTCGCAGCGGTATTTGACCAGCTTCTCACCCGTCAGCTTCTCCAGGCTCGACAATCCGAGGATCACTTCCTCGACATCGACGATACCGACCCGTTGGCCGAGCTTCTTGGCATCATAAAAGGCCCGCAGGATATCGGTTCCGCCAATTCTGAGGTCGATGACCGGCAGATCGATTCCCGAATTTCTAATTTTTGAAGCGGTCAGGCCTCTGCTGACAATAACCTGATAGCCTTGACGCTCCGCCTCGCGGGCCAGCTCGACGGCCTCGTCCATCCTGGTCACCTTGATATCGACATCATCCTTGTCGCCAATGACTTTCAGGGCGATTTCCGCCAATTCCAGATAGGGGGATATGAAGAGTATCTCGGCCATCTCAGTCATTTTAAACCTGTCTTTCTGTCCCTGTTTCCGCCGGCAGGCCCAGAGAGAGCCACTTACCGTCTTTCCTGTCAGCCCTGCATCACGCTCCTTCAGGCCAGGGCGCGCTTGAGGAGCCGGGCCACGTGCTGAGCGGTACGGCTGGTACCGTGCTCGATCTGGTGGCGGCAGGAGGCGCCGTCGGCCACAATCTGGGTCTCTCGATCAGCTTCGCGTATGGCGGGAAAGAGTGACAGCTCAGCCATCTCCATCGATACCCCGTAGGTTTCGGAACCATAACCGAAGACGCCAGCCATCCCGCAGCAGCTCGAGTCAATCATCTCCACCTCCAGCGCCGGTATCCGGCCCAGCACCTCCTGGACCGGCTTGACCGCCCCGAAGGCCTTCTGGTGGCAATGGCCGTGCACCAGCGCCTTGGGGGCAACCGGTTGAAGCTCCACTGAGGGCTGCTCCGCCACCCAGAACTCCTCAAACAGCATGGCTTTTCCCGCCACGCTCTCAGCCTTGGGACCGGGAAGCAGGGCCGGGATCTCATCGCGCAGGCAGAGCAGGCAGCTCGGCTCCAGCCCAATGACCGGAATATCGCGACTGGTGTACGGAAAAAAGGTGTCGAGCAGCCGCCCGGCTTCCCGTTTTGCTTCGCCTATTTTGCCCACGGTCAGGTAGGTACGGCCGCAGCACACTGGTCGTCTGGAGCCATCGACCGGCTCCGGCGTCAGCACCCGATACCCGCACCTGACCAGAACCTCGCGCGCATCATGGAGATTCTCCGCCTCGAAATAGGTATTGAAGGTGTCGCCGAAGAGGATTACTTCCCTGCCATTAACAGGGCCCACCGCCGGCTCAGCCACATAGAAATCGGAACGCCAGCGAGGCAGTGATCTGTCGCTGGTAAAGCCGTCGACCCTTTCGGCAAGACGGGCCAGCAGCGGCACGGTGGAACGCAGATTGGCAAGCCATGGGACCCTGGAGAGCAAAGGGGCATAACGCGGCATCGAGGCAATCAGCCGGTCGTGCAGCGAAAAACCGGTCCTTTTCTTGCGGGCCGCAACCGCCTCAATCTTCATCTTGGCCATGTCTACCCCGGTCGGACACTCCAGCCGGCAGGCCTTGCAGGAAACACAAAGCTTGAGAGTCTCGGCCATCTCATCAGAAGCCAGGGCTCCAGGTCCCAGCTGACCGGATAGCGCCAGCCTCAGGGTGTTCGCTCTACCCCGGGTTGAATCCCGTTCGGCACGAGTTAGGCGATATGACGGACACATCGCGCCGTCCAGGATTTTGCGGCAGGCCCCGTTATTGTTGCACATCTCGACAGCACCCTGGAGTCCTCGGCCGGCCCCGGGCCATTGCGACCAGTCAAATACGGTGTCCAACTCCTCTACCCGGTAATTTGGTCCGTAACGGAACAGGGTTCGATCATCCATCCTGGTTGGATTGACGATCTTGCCGGGATTCAACAGGTCGTCGGGATCAAAACAACGCTTGATCTCCAGGAACGTATTGGCCAACCGGGTTCCGAACATGGCCTCGTGGAACTCGGAACGCACCAGTCCGTCGCCGTGTTCGCCCGAGTGCGAGCCCTTGTACTCCCTGACCATTTCGAGGGCCTCCTCGACAATGGCGCGCATCGCTTTGACATCCCGGTCAAGCCGCAGGTTGAGCACCGGCCTGACATGCAGGCAGCCGACCGAGGCATGGGCGTACCAGGTTCCCGTGGTATTGTGTTTAGTGAAGATATCGGTAAGCCGGGCGGTGTATTCGGCCAGGTCGGGAAGCTCCACCGCGCAGTCCTCGACGAACGATATCGGCTTGCGCTCGTCCTTCATCGACATCATGATGTTGAGGCCCTGCTTGCGAACACCGAAGATCTCTTTCTGAAAAGACGGGTCGATGGCTTCCACCACGCCCCCCCATTCGTCGCCCCTGCCCTGCCAGGTAAGGCCCAGATCTGCCATCATCTCGTTCAGTCGGGCCAGACGGCTCAGATTCTCCTGCTGGTCATTCTCGGAGAACTCCACAAGCAGCAGGGCATCGGGTTCTCCCCTGACAAATTTTTCAACCACAGGCCTGAACAAATCGATATCACGGGACAGTTCGATCATGGTCCGATCGATCAGTTCGATTGCGGTGGGATCCAGTTCGACCAGGTGCTGGGCTGAATCCATCGCCTTATAGAAGGTGGGAAAGTGGCAGACCCCGAGGACGCGGTTTTGGGGCAGTGGCGAAAGCTTCAGTTCGATGGACTTGAACCAGGCCAGGGTGCCCTCAGAGCCGATCAGCAACTGCGCCAGGTTAATCGGTTCGCGGCCGGGAAGCAGCGCGTCCAGGTTGTAGCCGCCCACCCTGCGAAGCAGGCGTGGATAGCGGCCCTCTATTTCATCCCGCTCGCGTGTGCCGATGGCCCGCAGTCGGGAAGTAAGTTCGTCCTCTTCAGTGCCGTCCAGCACTCCGAAGTTCCTTTCACTGCCGTCGGCCATTGTCGCAGTGATTGAGATGACGTTGTCGCGCATGATACCGTAACGGATCGAGCGGCTGCCCGCCGAGTTGTTGCCAGCCATGCCGCCCAGGGTCGCCCGGGAGGAGGTCGAGACGTCTACCGGAAACCAGAGGCCGTGCGGACGCAGGAAATGATTGAGTTCATCAAGTACGATGCCCGGTTCAACCAGGCAGCGGCGGCCGGCCGCATCGAACTCGAGTACCCGGTTGAGATATTTGGTGTGGTCGATAACCAGTCCACGATTTACTGTCTGGCCGCATTGGGACGAGCCGGCGCCCCGGGCCAGAACCGGCAGGCCAGCTCTTTTGGCGTGTTCCAGCACGATTTGCACGTCCTGATGCGATTTGGGAATTACCACGCCATCGGGCATGACCTGGTAGTGGGACGCATCGGTGGCGTAGCGTCCTCGATTGAACTGGTCGAAATAGACTTCGCCGGCAACATCAGCTTTCAAGCTCTGTTCCAGTCCCTTCATATCCTGTCCGTACAGAGGTTTATCTGGCTCCATCAGTGACTAACAGTGTAACGTCAATGTGGAATATTACAACAGCTCATGTCAGCAGCCAGCCGCTATGGAGCGTTGCTTTTCTGATGATCGTTGTATACAATCGGTGTCGCTTGCCATGATCTAAAAAGCCACTATCAAGCGAGGAACTGTCGAGTGAAAATCAATAAAGATAAATGTGTCGGCTGCGCCAATTGCGTCCCGGTCTGCTCGGTTGGGGCAATTTTCATCGATGACGACGGACTGGCGGAAATCAACCGGGAGAACTGTGTTGAGTGTCATAACTGTCACCGAAGTCTAAGCCCGGAACATCTGCCGCCCGGCCCCACCAGGCTGATTCGCAAAATCCTTAAATCAGTCAGCCTGCGCTTTCAGCCTGACCCTGATGTCTGCCCCACAGACGCTTTCATCCCTGAAGACCTGGAATGGCCCCGCATCGTCCGCCGCGCCTTCAGCGACCCGATGGTAACCCATGAGTCAACCGGCGTCCACGGCCGGGGGACGGAAGAGGTCAAAACAAACGATGTCAGTGGTCGAATCAAGCATGGCGAGGTCGGTGTGGTGGTCGAATTCGGGCGTCCTGGAATCGGTACCTACTTCAGGGATGTGGAAACAGTCACGACTGCGCTGGCAAAGGAAAAGATCACCTTTGAAGCCGGCAATCCGGTTACGCAACTGATGACCGATATAGCTACGGGACATATCAGAAAAGATCTGCTCGATGAAAAAGTGCTTTCCTGTATCGTCGAGGTTACCGTCAAACTCGAGGATACGGCCTCAACCCTTGCGGCCTTGAAAGAGATCTGCACAACGGCAAAGACGGTAATCAGTATTGGCGCATCGACCGTCTGTGCCGAGGATGGTTCTGATCCGTTGAAAGATATTCTGCGTGCCGAAGGGTTCGCAATCGGCTGGGCAAAAGTCAATCTTGGACTGGGCCGCGTCTCCAACCGGTCTGCAGCTGCCGCGGAGGCATGATCATGACGAACACACTGCATCGATACGGAACGGAAGATACCCAACGCAACGACTTCATCGTGTTTGCCATGGCCGGCAAAGGATTCAACGACGAGGGATCTCTCGACAAAGCTAAGGCTTTTCTCAGAGCCGCCATTAAATATGAACCGATCAACATGGGAAACGCACTGGTCAACTCGCTTTACCGCCCAGAAAAAGATCTGAGCTTCATCAAACTTTATTTTACCGGCAGAAAGGAGAAGACCACCTATGAAGAGCTGATCGACGAAATTCCGGCGGCCGGATCGGCGGCGGTTGTCTTTGACCATCCGGAGCGCGTCAAGAATTTCATCGCCGACGTTAAAGCCCTGGATCTGGGCCTGTCAGTCAATGTCAGCGCCCTGGTCGACAACGTCAGGGATATCTGCGGCGAGGTAGAGATAACCCCGCACGCAGTGGAATATACGCTCGGCTTCCATGGAGATACCGACCGTCTTCCAGACAGGGATACCATGTCGATATCGACCATGTGCGGCCATGGCATGGTCTCGGCTCATTTCGCCAAAAAGATGATTGACCGGGTCAAAGAAGGACGCATCGACCCAGAAGATGCCGCCTGCTGCATGGCGAAATTCTGCGTCTGCGGGGTGTTCAACATCTCGCGGGCGATGAAGATTTTAAACACCGCCGCCAGGGGAGAGTAAACCGGCACTGATGCTGACCCTGCTCACCTACTGCGCGGTCGGAGCCATTGTCGGCCTTCTGGCGGGTTTGCTTGGAGTTGGAGGCGGCGGGGTAATCGTTCCGATCCTGGTGTACCTCCTCCCCCACCAGGGTGTGTCCCAGGATATCATCATGCACCTCGCCCTCGGCACTTCTTTGGCCTGCATTATTTTCTCCTCCGTTTCGAGCCTCAGGGCCCATCACCGGCGGGGCGCGGTTCATTGGCAGGTGGTCATCCGGATAGCCGCCGGAATAGTAGCCGGAACCCTGGCTGGATCGTCGTTCGCCTCGATTCTGTCGACCAGATCCCTGATCGTGTTTTTTTCCCTCTTTCTCTATTTTATCTCAGTACAGATGCTGACCAACCGGAAGCCGAGAGCGTCACGCCAGATTCCCGGCCTCCCGGGCCTTTTCGCTGCCGGCTTTGTAATCGGCTTTGTTTCCAGCCTGGTCGGTATCGGCGGCGGCTCACTGTCGGTGCCTTTTCTGGTTTGGTGCAACATTTCCATGCATCACGCCATCGGCACCTCGGCGGCCATTGGTCTGCCAATCGCAGCGGCGGGAACTCTCGGGTATCTGTTAATCGGCTGGGGGACGGAGGGCCTTCCCGACTACTCCATCGGCTTCATTTATCTGCCGGCCTTGTTCGGGATTGCCGCAATTTCCATTTTCACCGCTCCACTGGGCGCCAGGCTGGCCCATAGATTGCCGGTGGAGAACCTGAAAAAAATATTTGCGCTGCTGCTTATCCTGATCGCCACCAAGATGGTGCTCGACATCATTTGAGAACCGGGGGCCAGCCAGGATCCATAGGACGGAAAGTCTCTCGTGTCCTTTATAATATTTCAGACACGATTAAAGAGGCAAAATGGCCTGATGTTTTACCTCTTCGATGTCGGGACAGGGAATTTCAGGGAGTGTGTCAGATGGCCTCATCCGGGTATTCTGCGGCACGATTATGCTGCCCAGCCACGCAGAGAAGGTTACTTCCTGTGTGTCATCGACTGCTCATGATACTACTGCAGCAGTCCCCCCATTGCAACACAGCCGACTGTTTTCTCTCGATGGTCTTCAAACCATTGTCATTGTAAAGGAGAAAAATCTTTTTCTAAACCAGCAAATTGACAGCCACCTAGTGAGAAACATTTCGAAATAGGGTAAAAGTCTCTCACATTACCCGCACCCCAACAACAATCGCCTGAGAAGCAGGCACCAAAAGTCGCAATGCGCAAAAACAAGAATCGTTTTCTCCCCCTGCTGGCTTTGCTCTATCTCTTTGCCATGGGTTTCTTTGCCTGGGGACTGGCCGTTGGAAAATATCAGGTCTTTCCCTGGAAGCAATTGGACTCGATTTACTCAGAACTGCACGCCTATTTCACCTTCAAAGAGGGTCCCGAAAAAACCACCACAGAAAAAGTACTACTGCACCACCAGGAGACCCGCTCGGAGTTTGACTTTGGCGGGTTAAAGATAAAAGATGCCAATTTTCAGGATCACGGCTATCTGCTTATTTCCGGCTTCAGCAAAGCCTATGGCCAGGTGGTAGTGGAGCTGTTCTCAATTGCTGAGAACAGGATCCTGCACAGATGGGTACCCGACATCGCCAAGATCCTGGAGCAGACTCCCCAGTTCACAGACGGCCCCAATATGGAGAAATCCTATCGGGTCCAGCACCCTCTACTGCTTGAGGACGGAGGGCTGGTCTTCTCCTCCGGCGCCGGCCCCTTGGTGAAAATCAATGGCTGCGGCGACATCGAATGGATACTGGTGCATAAATTCCACCACTCGATCGAGCGCGATCACCAGGGCAATATCGTCACCTGCTCGAAAATCGATGGTGATGGCCCGGGAACATTACTGCCGATTCGTGATGACGCCATCGCAGTGGTGTCACCGGACGGTACGCTCGGCAATGAATATTCCATCACAAAAATTCTCTTGGATAACGGGCATAGAGCACTGATATACGGAATCGGCCGCTTCGAACACAATCGAATCCACCTCAACGATGCCCAGCCAATTATCGAAGAAGCGGGTGTCGCCAAGATTGGAGACGTGCTGATCAGCAGTCGTCATCTTTCCACCGTTGCTTTGCTCGACCCGAAAGCGGGCACAATCAAATGGCTGAAGACAGGTCCCTGGCTCAATCAGCACGATATAAATCTGCTCCCGGACGGCCGCTACAGTATCTTCGGGAACGATATGGTACGAGGCTATGACAAAACGGGTAATTTCCTGGCCGACAAAGGTGTATCCACTATCTACATCTATGATCCTGCAACAGACACGGTCACCACACCATACTCAACGGTGATGCGTGCGCAGAAGATTGGTTCCATAACCCAGGGAAGATCTCGTATTCTGGCCAACGGCGATGTCTTTATCGAACAGACCGATTCGTCCAGGATACTGCGTATCTCAGAACAAGGCGTGAGGTGGGAATATGTCAATGCCGTGTCTGAGAACACAGTGGGAGCCCTGCATTGGTCGCGCTATCTGACGCGAGAAGAGATAGATCTCACCTGGTTGGACAATCTCACCTGCAATTGATCCTGCCTTATATTGCTATTGAGCCACCCGCACTTCATAAAGATTCAGCCAGGTAGCGCAGGTAGGTGTGGTCGGTGCCGCAGCAGCCACCCAGTATCTTGACCCCGAATTCGCGGTTGAGCCGCACCATGCCCGCACCCCAGTCGGGCAGCGGATCCTGCTGCAGTTCTTCGGCTCCGTCAAGCTCGGCATGGTCCTTCGAGGAGGAATTGGCCTGGATACCAATCAGGCGCCTGAAAAATCCTGGTGGTTGCCGCTCCGCCTGGATAAAGGTGGGATACACACAGTTGACCATGTAGCCGGCGGGAGGTCGTGCGGTCTCCTGGTCTATGATATCCACGGCCTCGGCCAGAGGAGTTCCGTCCAGTACCTTTCCCGAACTGTCGATGACAAAGCTGATCACATAGGGCTTTGCGCTGCCGCCAAGTCTATCCGCCAGGCCCAGTGATTCGCTCACCGCCGGCATGGTTTGGGCGATGATCACCTCTGTGTCCGTGTCCGCCAGCTGATCTATCTGCCAGCCATGGATTGCCGCAGACTCTTGCCTGTCCAGAGCCGCTGCTGGTGAATAACAATCGTTTCGGGGCGCCAGCAGCGCCCCTGCAATAATCGGCGAGTCCCCTGCCGCATAACGCTCCTGAAGCTCTTTCATAAACTTCACCGCGTCGCCATTGATGGTGTCTGGCACCCCTGCCTCCTTAATACGAGTTCTGTCAACCCGCCAGGTCGGCGCACAGAGAAGAAGCGGCAATTGTGCTTTTCTGGCCACCTCTATGTAGCTGTAATAGATCTCTGCCAGCCGCTGTCTTCCTTCGGCTTCATAGATCAGCGGCGTGTTGAAAAGTATCGGGTGGAGTTCGACTCCGGGCAATCTGCGCAGCCTTTCTGAGACCGCACATTCGGACAATATGATCGAGTGCTGTTCAAGAAGATGGATGAAGCTCATAGTAAGCTGCACAGAAATAGGGTGGACGGTTTATAGGATTCAATCATAACAACTTGGCGCTGAACATCAAGATGGTATGGCTCAGCTCAAGCGGAGCGACCTCGAAGAAGATTGTAATGAGGGGATATGCAAAGGTGGTAAATGGATCGAGATCATTTACCCGGGGATCTGATTATCAATAGACCGGCTCTCAGATGTCGCGCATCCGGCAATAGGTCTCTTTGGATAATGCGATAACAATGATGGACAGCGCAGCACTGACGACCAGCCAGAAAAACGCCGCGCTGTAGGCCGCTTCATTGTAGACCCGGGCTCCTTCAACCATGGTACCCTGCCAGTGGGAATCGAGAATTTTACCGAGCAGCGGTTGCATGATCGAAGCGATGCCGAGGACCGACATATTGACCACTCCGCCAACCGCTCCTGCGGCACCGGGATGATTCACCTCCCTCGCGGTGGCAAAGCCTATGATCATCGTCCCTGAAGTAAAACCGATTGCGGCCAGCAGAGGAAACAACATCAGGTGGGGGAGTTTGACCAGCAGGAAGATGGCCCAGAAGGTAGTGGTCAGAACTGTGCCTATCAGGTAAGGCAGTTTACGCCTGCCCAGCCGATCCGATATGGCTCCGCAGACAGGGCCGCTTAAAGCCAGAGAAAGCAGCATGGTCGAGGTCATCAGAGCAGCCTGGGAGGTCTTCAGATGGTAGACCTGGGTCAGATAGGGAACGCCCCAGAGTCCGGCGAAGACGAGGACCGGTGCGGTTGACAGGCCACCTCCGAAAAAGAGCAGCCAGGTGTCTCTGCGCGTCATCACCGATTTTAAGGCGGCACCGACAGGCAGGCTGCCGTGATTCTGGACCACCAGGTGGGCATGACTTTTAAAGCCGTACTCTGACGGGTCATCACGCAGGGCCAGCCAGGTGGCAACGGCCAGCAGCAGGGTCAGAATACCGCTCACTCCCATCATTGCTCTCCAGCCGAACAGATCGACTCCCACGGCCAGCGGCACCCCGGCCATAATCCCTCCAAGATTGCCCAGCAGAAGGGCCACACCGGTCACCGTCGCAAACCTGTTGGCCGGAAACCAGTGGCCGGCCAGTTTCATGCAGGTAACCCAGGCCACGGCTACCGAGGCGCCCACCAGAAATCTGCCGACATAGGCGAGCCAGAGCGAGGAGCCAAAACTGAAAATGAGAATGCCTGCCGCCGCTATCAAACAGGCGCTGGAAGCGAGCCGCCGCGGCCCGATCTGATCGACCAGCAGGCCGGTCGGTATCTGCATGGCGGCGTAGGCGTAAAAATACATGGCCGAAAGGTTGCCGAGCAGGGCGCCGTCCAGGGTGAAGTCGCGCATCAGGTCATCGGCGATCACCGCCGGCGCCATGCGCTGAAAAAAACCTATGCAGTAAAAGGCGGCAACCAGACCCCACATGAGCCAGGCCAGCCACAGCGGACTGAAAGATCGTTCAGGTTTAGCCATTGTCCAACGTTGGTTTTACACCAAAGAGGGACACCTTAGGTATTGTGTCCCCAATTCCTCTTTCGTTTTAAAAGGCAGCAACCGCTTGCAGCAGGTCGCCGTTTTTAAACGCAGTGGAGTGATAGTAGCTGCCCCCCATGGCTTCCGCCAGGGCGCGCATCGTCCCGGAAGGATCCCTCAGGGGACGGGTCTCGACAATCAATGACGTAATCGAGTCCCGGCCTATCAGAGCACCGATACCCAGCAGTTCATCGACAACGCTGTTCTGGGCCACCCGATCGTCGTAGGCAACATTTGCTTCCCCGTCCGAGAGGACCACCATCAGTGGCCGGATATCCGGGTCTTTGCGCCGCTCCGTCTTGATCATCTGCCAGCCCTTCAGCAGCCCGTGAGCGAAAGGCGTTGCCCCCCCCACCGGCAGCGACCTGAGACATTTCTGTGCCAGCGGCAGACTCGAAGTGGGCTGCAGCACTATCTCGGCGGACTCGTCACCAAAAGAGACCAGTCCCACCCGGAACCGTTTCTGGTACGCTTTGGTCAGGATACCAAGGATGGTGCCTTTGGCGGCCTTGATTCTGGCCTGGGCACCGTCCTCGCCCATCGACTCGGACACATCGACCACGAAGATGATCAGCGACCTGACCTGGCGTTGATAGATTTTCTTGTGGATGTCGGCGGAAGATATGGTGATCCCCTCCGCGGCACCGCCGTTTCCTGCTTGTCTGAGCAGGGCCGAGCGGATGGTGGCGTCGGCAGCCAGATCGTAGGAACGCTCAGCTTCCTGGACAGGCGTCGCTTTCACATAGCGGCCACTGATTGACTGAGAGCGCACGGTTTTTGCCCGCCCGCGGAACTTGCCGTTTATCTCCAGGGAGTCAAGATTGAGATCTTCCACACAGATCAGGGAGTCGGGCTCATAAACGGCTTTTTTTTTTCGGCCAGAAAGCTGAAGAGCATGCCCACGTTGGAAGCAGCGGTAGCACCGGGCACCTGTTCGGCAATGTCGTCCCAGTCGTCGGGAATACCTTCACCCGGCGCCGCCGTCTCGGCGCCCCGCTCCTGGTCAAGCACTTTCTGGAAAATCTCCTCGAGCTTTTCGTCAATCTGCTCACTACTTGCAAAGGAGAGGGTCGTAATTCTATGGGGCAGCACAAAACGGGCCGCTTCAATCACGTGTTCGGGGCCCACCGCAGGACGCTCGACAAATGCAGCCAGGGCACGGGCCGCTTTGATAATGCCTATCTCGGCGCGGTGCCCCTGGGCCCGCACCTCAGTCGACAAGGCGACCGCCATCTCGACCATATCTCCTGGGATCTCGACGTTTTGAAGGGCGGATCTGGCGGCTGTAATCTGTTCCGAAAGCAGGGCTTCATCATCCCCATAGCCATCAATGAACCGGGTGGGATTGGTATCGAACTCGATGCGGCGATCGACGATCAACCGACGCTGCAGGGGGTGGTCCACGCCGCTCACCCCGAGGCTCAAACCAAAGCGATCGAGAAACTGGGGGCGCAGCTCGCCCTCCTCGGGATTCATCGTGCCGATCAGCATGAAGCGTGACGGGTGGGAGTAGGAAATCGATTCCCTTTCCACGTTGTTGACCCCCGAGGCGGCAGCATCGAGCAGCACGTCAACCAGGTGGTCGTCGAGCAGATTGACCTCGTCAACATAAAGAATGCCGCGATTGGCAGCGGCCAGCAGTCCTGGCTCGAACCTCCTGGTACCGGTTTTGAGCACCTGTTCGATGTGCAGGGTACCAACAACCCGGTCCTCGGTGGCACTCAATGGCAACTCAATCAACGGCATCGGCCGTCTGACCGTTTCCAGGGGGCGTCCGGCCCGGTAATTGTCGGCACACGAGGTGCAGAGGTTGTCAACCTCGTCGGGAGCACAATTGTAAGGACAGTCTCTAACTACCTCTATCTGAGGCAGTACCCGGGCCAGGGCACGTACCGCGGTCGATTTGCCGGTGCCTTTCTGACCGCTCACCAGGATGCCGCCGATAGCCGGGTCAACCGCATTGAGAAGCAGTCCGGTCTTCAGCTTTTCCTGCCCGACAAGTGCACTGAAGGGAAATATCTGTCGTTCCATGCTATATTCCACTAGGAGTAATCTGGTAAGACCAAACTGTATAGCACAGTGTGAACACAATTACGAGCACAATAACCCCATTTCCCACCAGAACCAGACGAGGAATAAAATGAGAGTTATCATGGATCTGACCGTCTCCCCTTTTGGGGTCGGTCTGTCGGTTTCCAAGTACATCGCCGCTTGCCATAAGATATTTGACGAGGCGGGCCTGAAGACCAATCTGCATGCCTACGGCACCAATATCGAGGGAGAGTGGGACGAAGTGTTTGCCGCGGTCAAAAAATGCCACGAAACACTCCATAAGATGGGCGTACCGCGACTGACCAGCTCCATCAAGGTGGGGACCCGAACCGATAAAGAACAGACCATGGACGATAAGGTCGACAGCGTAACAACCAAGCTGAAGGGATAAAGCGCAGAAACCTGCAGACGGCGTGTTTAACAATCGTCGCTTGCCTTGTGACCGGTTCGTGGATATTTTATGTATATACACATAACCCAGATTCACCCGACATCTCAGCAAGGAGGGTCATATGAAGATATCTAAAATTCTTCTCCCGGTGGACGGTTCCCATTACTCGAACAATGCGGTCGATCATGCTATCTATCTGGCTAATCTAAGCGGTGCCCAGGTGACCGCCGTGTGCTGTTACGAGTGGCTCGGCGGCCTGACGGAAATCGTCGACTCGGTGGTCGAGGAAATCAAAGACAAGATGAGGCTTCAGGCCGAGTCGGTGCTCGAGAAGGCGGCGCGCAAGCTGGCAGAACACGACATCGCCCATGAGACCAGGCCTATTTCAGGAGCTCCCGGCACCATGCTCAGCAATCTGGCCAAATCGAAAGAGTTCGACCTTATTATCATGGGCTCCCACGGGCACAGCGATATAGCCGGGTTGTTCTTGGGCAGTGTTACCCACAAGGTGCTCAATACCATTTACTGTCCGGTCCTGGTGGTGCCGGAAAGCGTCTGAAAATATAAACCGCCCGCATGTTTCATGGGCACCTTGGTTTTTATTTTGCAACTAGTGGACGATCACCCCATCCTCGATCTCAATGGTTCTCTGCGCCAGCTTCGCATAGGCCGGTTCATGGGTGACCATGACGATGGTCAGCCCTTCACCGTGGAGTTCCGCTAACAATCCCATGATCTGTTCTCCGGTATTTCTGTCCAGACTGCCGGTCGGCTCATCGGCAAATAGAATCTTGGAGGATTTCACCAGGGCCCGGGCGATCGCCACGCGCTGCTGTTCACCTCCCGAGAGGTTGCCGGGCAACCTTCTGGCTTTATCGGCCAGCCCTACCCGCTCCAGGCAATTCAAGGCCCGGTGCTCGAGCTCAGTGGAAACCGGTCGAAATGAACCCATGAAAGGCAGCAGCGTGTTCTCGAGTACGTTGAGGTAGGGCAGCAGATGATGGAATTGAAATATCACCGAAAAGTCCGATTTTCTGATCGTATTGAGCTGTTTCTCCGCCGCCGAGGTCAGGTTGGCACCTCGATAGGTGAGTAAGCCGCCATCAGGCCTGACCAGGGTGGAGAGCACATTGAGCAGGGTTGTTTTACCGGAGCCGGATCGGCCAACAATGGCGACGTAATCGCCCTCATCAAGATGTACTGACACCCCTTTCAGGACCGCGACATCGGCTCCCTCCGAGGGAAAACTTTTTTCTATATGTTCTGCGCTGAGCATCGTATCACCTTCAATCAGAGAGAAACCAGAGCCTGGGACGGCTCGATAGAACTGCCCTTCCAGGCGGGATAGAGCGCCGCAAGAACCGTGATCAGCGGAAATACCAGCGCACAGAAGGCCAGTTGCGTGACCGAGAACAGGGGGCGCGCCACCTCGGTCAAACTCAGGTACTCGAGTGCCTTCAAGCTGATACCGTAGCCCGCCAGATAGCCAATGGCACCGGCCAGCAGGCCGATAATGCCGGCTTCGAGACAGAAAATCAGAAATACTCGTGTCTTGCCATAGCCCAGCGAACGCAGGATGCCGATGTCTTTTTTGCGTTCATTGACCGCCGAGAGCATGGAAAGCCCGACCATGGCCGAGGCCGTGACCAGGATCACCAGGCTGATGGAGAGTGCCAGTTTCTGCACAAACCTGACCGAGGACATGCGCTGGTTAACCACGTGCTGAAGTGCAATTACTGAGGTTTTGGGCAGATTGGTCTGTATCTGGGCGACGATATCCTCGATGGGGCAGCCGGCACAGAGCGCCGCGACCTCGACGAAACTTACCGCCTCGGGCTGGGCAACCAGCTGTTGCAGAGTGGAGAGGTCCATCAGGATGACGCTGTCATCGTCACTACCGGTTTCATAAAGCACGCCTGAGATCTCAAATCGCCGGTCTTTCAAAGTCAGTGCATCGCCGGTCTCGAGCCCGAGCTTCCTGGCCGCCAGGGCACCAAGCAGAATCTGCTCAGGCCCCTCTGGCATGGCTCCGTCCGTAGCCCAGTAGCTCTTGATGCCGAGTTCCTCTTCCCACCTGACTCCGACAGCCGCAATGGCCACCTCGCCGACCTTGAACATATTGACCAGTTTCGGCGCCACCACGCTGATCCGGTCATTGAGTTCAATTGATCTTATGGCGGTGGTCGTTTCGCTCTCCCGCAGATCCTTGATGTCGAGCAGCATGTCGCCCATGTGAAAACCGCCGTAGCTGACGCTGAGCGTCTCGGTGGAAGGCTTGACCACGATATTGGCGCCAAAGGCGGTGAGTTTTTTCTCCAGGCTGTGCCCTACCACCAGAGAAACCTGGTAAAGGGCCACAATGGAGATTACTCCAAGCAGAAATACCAGGAGCAGAAGAAGGGTCTTGGTAGGCTTCCTGCGCATATTTTTAAGCGGAATGGTCACGATATTCATAGCACCACCTAAAAATAACGAGCGCCGGGTATGATATCGGAGGTTTTGATGACCAGTTTGTCACCCACCACTTGTCGACGCAGTGGAGCCGGATTGCAGCCACCCTCGACAACATTGATGCGACTCGAATGAAAGCGCCTGCCGCAGTTGTTGCAGATCATGAAATCGCCGTCCTGGGTGTACCCCTTCTTGGCGGGGAAACAGACGTCACAGGCGTCAAACGCGGCCCGGATGACTCCGTCGTTGCTTTGCACAACAAAGAAGTTAATCGTGGTGCCGTCCTGCTCAAATTTGAAATAATGGGCCTTGCCGTCATCTACTTTTTTGAGCGGGATCTCGATTTTGCCGTTTACGTCTTTTACTTTTTTGTGGGCCCCGAACAGACCGAACGCAGCCTCTGCCTCGTGGATGGAATGCATCGACATGACACCAACGATCAGCGCGACCAGCGCCGTTACCACTACCTTCTTCATAATAAACTCCGTACTTTGGGGGTTATTCAAATGGAGAAACGAGAACGCAAGAAAAGCGCGGCAGGTTCAAATCAGGTACGCGCAGGTACGTATATAGATCGGTACGGGAGGGCTTAAAGTGGGTGGATCGGATGAAAATTTTGCCAGGGAGACCGTCGGATTCGGTACCGCCTGATGCAGAAGCAGCGGAGGAGCTTCTAGGGAAGCCTCGGGGCTGTTTGTGGTGGCAGCTACTTCGGAGGAAGCTGCCGGTGCATCGAAACAGAGCGAGCTTTCGCAGCAGGGAGCCAGAGGCGGGAGGGAGTGCGTGCCATCTGCAACTGCACCCATGGCTGCATGTTCAAGGTCTTTCTCACAACAGGAAGGCGTGGAGACCGCCTCCTTATGCATGGTGCAGTCGGACAGACAGATCATCTGTCCAACTCCTGCCGCACCCAGGGGTGCGATGCATAC
>JAHEER010000023.1 GCA_024640625.1 Desulfobulbaceae bacterium | reverse complement strand
AAACAAGATGAGAAAAGTATTGAATGGCTACTACCGGTTTTTACAGGTGGCGCTGGCGACCCTGATGGGGCTGCTGCTGATCCCGGTAACCCTGCAGATTTTCGCCCGCTATTTCAGTTTTATTCCCCGTTATATCTGGACCGAGGAGATGGCCAGGTTCTGCTTTATTTGGGTTATTCTGGTCGGTTCGATGATAGCAGTGCGGGATTCGACCCATTTTTCCGTCGACCTGCTGCCCAAACCCAAGACCAAGCGCGGAGAGGCGGCGGCGCGGATGTTTGTCGATTTCTGGATCCTGGTGACTGCCCTGGTCTTCATAACCTGGGGCTGGCCGCTGGTCAAATTCGGTCTGCTGCAGACCTCGGAAATGGCCGAGCTGCCGATGGTATTCATCTATATGGCCTGGCCGCTGGCCGGCTTTACCTGGATCCTGTTTCTGATCGAAAAGTTTGTTGACAATATCAAATTGTGGCGGAGTGATAATCCATGACACCGGGTCTCGTAGCAGCAATCCTGTTTTCCGTCTTTATCGTTCTGGTGATTCTGCGCATCCCGGTAGCCTTTGCCCTTGGCCTGGCCTGCGTCCCGGTTTTTATGCTCGATGATCGGCTGACCCCGTTTCTGCTGATGAACGAGATGTTCAAGTCCTACAATGCCTTCGTGCTGCTGGCCGTGCCGTTTTTTCTGATGGCTGCCAATATCATGAATTCGGCCGGCATTACTGACCGTCTGGTGAAGCTGGCCCGGGCGCTGGTCGGTCATCTGCCGGGCGGGCTCGGGCATATCAATGTGGTGGTTTCCATGCTGTTTGCCGGTATTTCTGGTTCTTCCACTGCAGACGCGGCCGGAATCGGCTCGCTGTTGATACCGCAGATGAAGAAACAGGGGTTCTCCCCCACCTTTTCGGTAGCTGTGACCGCCTGTTCCTCGGTGATGGGGGTCATTATCCCGCCCAGCATCCTGATGGTGGTCTGGGGCGGACTGATGACGGTATCCATCGGCGGTCTGTTTCTGGCGGGTGTTGTTCCCGGGATGCTTGTGGCTCTGTCCCAGATGCTCACCGTCTATGTCTATGCCAAGATCTACGATTATCCGATTTATTCACGGTCAACCCTCAAAGAGGCCGTGATAGCGATCCTCCAGGCCACCCTGCCGATGATGACGCCATTGATCATCGTCGGCGGCATCGTGGCCGGTTTCTTCACCCCGACCGAGGCTTCGGTTATTGCCGTTATCTACTCGTTCTTTTTGGGCATGGTTATTTATCATACGGTAACCCCCAGACAGGTACCCAAAATTCTCTATGAATCAGCGCGCTTTGCGGCAATTTCACTGTTCTGCGTCGGCACCGCCTCGGCATTTGGCTGGCTGCTGGCTTACTACAAGATACCGCTGGCATTGGTTGATTATCTGAAGCAGTTCGGGGTCGGACCGATCTCCACCGGCTTGCTGGTGGCCTGCGCGTTTCTGTTTATCGGCATGTTTATCGACGCGATTCCGGCGATCATCATCCTCGGTACGGTGCTTTGGCCGATGGCAGAGTTTGCCGGATTACATCCTATCCATTTTGCCATTATCGGGGTAATTTCGCTGGCCTTTGGCCTGGTCACGCCGCCTTACGGTCTCTGTCTCTTGATAAGCTGCGCCATCGGCCAGGTCGAACTGAAGAAGGCGATGAAGGACGTGATCATCATTCTGTTTCCAATGCTCGGCGTATTGTTGCTGGTGATACTGTTTCCCGACATTATCCTGGCCCTGCCGCGCTGGCTGACACCTCAATTCGTCAATTGATTGGTGACGGTAAAGCACCACGTGCCGACTGACATCAGGTAGTGATAAGTCAGCGGAAATTGTTCAGAAGCATACAAACCGTGAGGGAGGGCTCACTACCAATCGTTTGTCCTACTTATCATGCAAGCGTAGCAATTTTCAAATTCAAATCTGATTTTGGAGTAGATCCATGATAAACGAACTCTTCGATTTAAATGGCAAAGTAGCCCTTGTTACCGGCGGCTCCAAAGGCATCGGCAGGGCCATGGCCCACGGTCTGGCCGAAGCCGGGGCAGATATCGTCATCAACAGCCGCAGCCGGGCAGAGATGGATGAAGCGATGAGCTACATCCTCGACGGAACCGGACGCCAGGGCCACTGCGTGGTGGCCGATCTTTTCCAACGTGAGGATACCGTTCGCCTGGCCCGAGAAGCGCTGGAAGCAATGGGGCGGGTTGATATCATCGTCAATAATGCCGGCACCAATATCGTCAGCCCCGTGGATAGGATAGTTGATCAAGACTGGGATAAACTGATCGAATTAAACCTCACTGCTCCGATGGTTCTGGTACGGGAGTGTGCCGACCAGATGAAAGAGCGAAAATGGGGGCGTATCGTCAACATCAGTTCGATCTTCGGCATGTGCACCAAAAACGAACGCGGCGGTTACTCAGCTACCAAATCGGGACTGATTGGAATAACCAGGACCATGGCCCAGGATCTTGCCCCGTGGGGCATCACGGCCAATGCGATCGCTCCCGGGCCGATCTCCACTCCTCTCACCGATCGGATGGTGCAGGGGGAACTCAGGGAGTATTTCAACTCGATGCTGCTGGGCAGATGGGGCACGCCAGAAGACCTTATTGGACCGGTGCTGCTCTTGTCCAGCGATGCCGGCAGCTTTATTACAGGCACCACCCTGACGGTTGACGGGGGCTGGATGACACACTGATCTCAGCAAGATGGAGACATGACCATGAAAGTACTCGTTCTCGGCGGAACCGGCGTCATCAGCCGGGAAATCGTCAAATTGCTGGTGGCTGAGCGACGTGAGGTGACGCTCTACAACCGCGGCAGCCGCAACCTGTCTATTCCTGCCGGGGTCAGGCAGATAACCGGCGACCGAATGGATCGGCAGAATTTCGAGTCGGCCATGCGGGGCGAGCGCTTCGATGCGGTGATCGACATGATCTGCTTCAACGAGGCCGATGCCCGCTCCACCGTTGCGGCGTTTGGGGGTTCAGGTGCCCATATCGTCATCTGTTCCAGCGTTGCCGCCTACAAACGGCCCTATCGGAGTGTGCCAACGGTGGAATCGGCCGAGGAATTGTTCGACGATCCTGCCTTTACCTACGCCTTCGACAAGGCCGAGGTGGAGCGCTACCTGAACCAGGTGATAACTGAGCGACAACTGCCGGTGACCATGATTCGTCCCTCTCTTACCTTTGGTCCCGGGGCCGCGAACATGGGGGTGCTGCGCCAGAACTACGGTATTATAGACCGAATCAGAAGGGGTAAGCCGCTGGTAATGTTTGGCGACGGCTCCACTGTCTTCAGCTTTACCTTTACCCCGGATCTGGCCAAGGCCTTTGTCGGTGTGCTCGGCAACGACAAGACTTTCGGTGAGGCGTACCACGTATGCAACGAAGAGCGCACTCGCTGGGAGGATCTCTACCTGGCCTTCGGCCGTGTCCTGAACTGCGAGGTCGAAATCGTCCACATATCCTCTGAGCTATTGGTAGAAGCAAATCCGGAGCTGTTCAGCCACCTGTTTTTCGAAAAAACCTATCCGGGACTGTTCGATAATTCCAAGATACGCAGCGTGCTTCCCGATTTTAGCTGCACTATGGGTCTGCTTGACGGGGTGAAAATGATGGTGGACTGGTTCGAACGGGAAGCCAATCGGGTTGACCCGGAAAAGGATGCACTCGAGGATAGGCTGGTTGAGTTACATTCGCGCTGGAAAACAGAGATGAAGGCACTTGCCGAGTAGTGAGCTGCCATCCAGGAGGGAGGTGAAAGACCATGACGACCGACAGGTTTCCGCAACTGACGGCTCCACCCGGAAGCTGCGATACCCATATGCATTTTTATAATGATGCCTATCCGACGGCCGCAACGGCGTTGATGACGCCGCCGAATGCCTGGGTTGAGGATTACCGGGCGGTGCAGAACAGGCTGGGACTGGACCGGGTGGTGATCGTCCAGCCGACCACCTACGGCACCGACAATCGCTGTCAGCTCGCGGCAATGGAGGCTTTCGGGCCGGACGCCCGGGGCATTGTGGTGCCGGACCCGTCTATAAGCGATGCTGAACTACAGAAACTAAGCGATGCCGGGGTCTGCGGGGTCAGATTTCACATGCTGCCCGGCGGGGCACTGGACTGGGATGTTCTTGAAGCGGTTGCCGCCCGGGTGCATGACTTCGGCTGGCACGTGCAGCTGCAGATGAACGGCAGGGAGTTTCCCGAGCGGGAGGAGCTACTAAAAAGGCTCCCCTGCGATCTTGTGGTTGACCATGTCGGGCGTTTCATGGGGCCGGTGCCCGTTTCAGACCCGGCTTTTAAAACCCTTCTCCGGTTCCTTGACCGGGGCCGCTGCTGGGTTAAACTCTCAGCACCCTATGAATCTTCGGAGAGTGGGCCGCCGGGATGGGAGGACGTGAGCGCGGAAGCCACCGCACTGGTCAAGTTCGCCCCGGAGCGGATGCTCTGGGCCAGCAACTGGCCCCATCCTGGTCAGACCGCTCCCCCTGACGAGGCTGATCTCCTCGATCTGCTGCTGACCTGGGTGGAAGATCCGGCGACCAGAACAAGAATTTTGCGCGACAACCCGGCGGAGTTCTATCAGTTCTAAACGATCTGCCGCGTTGCGCTGCGCCGCTATCGAAAATGCGGGGCTAACAGACCTGCATTGTTTTTTACTGCCACGCGCGGACAATTCATTGGCAAAGGAGTATGAACGACCATGCTAAAGGTATTCCTGTCTCATAACCCAGAGGACCTGGGAGTATATTTCAAAAAGGCTTATGAGGCTCTGGATGGGATGGTGGAAGTGACCCTCAACCCAAAAGAGAGTAATCTCAGCACTGAAGAATTAATTCAGGTGGCGGCCGGCTGCCAGGTAATCGTCTGCCATCGCGCCACCCATGGCAAAAAAGAAATCTTCGAATCACTGAGCGACATGGCTGTTTTTATCCGCCCCCAGGTGGATATCAGCGACGTCGACGTGGCGGCTGCCGAGGCCAATGAAGTGCTGGTCCTCAATTCGGTGCCGGCCTTCATTCCCGCCACCGCCGAAATGGCTCTGGCCCTGATGCTTGACCTGGCCAGGGATGTAACCGCTTCGACCATGGAATTCAAGGCGGGAAGGATGCCGCCGTCGAATATGGGACGGCAGCTGAACGGCAGTACAGCCGGAATAATCGGCTATGGCGCAATCGGCAGTTATCTGGCAAAAAAGCTGAAGGCTCTGGGGATGAGGGTCCTGGTTAACGACCCCTATGTCAGTTGTCGTGAAGAAGACATTGAGCAGGTAGATCTCAAGGCCCTGCTTGAAAACTCCGACTTCGTCCTGCCGCTGGCGGTGGCCACGGAAGAAACTGAAAACCTCATCAACCGTAAGACCATAGGCTGGATGAAGCCCGACGTCTATTTCGTTAATGTGTCCCGCGGCAACCTGGTGGATGAAGACGCCTTGGCCGAGGCCTACCGGGCGGGGCGTATCGGCAAGATTGCCATGGATGTGGGGCGCGGCTCTGACCAGCGCCCGTCTGCACAGCTGGCCGAGATGGAGGGCGTCGTCGCCACCCCGCATCTGGGCGGTCTCACCGTGCAGAATGCCGAAGCCCAGGCCTGGAGCGCTGTCGAGCAGGTGGAAGCCATCCTGCAGCGCCAGATGCCGCCCCGAGCTGTCAACCCGCAAAGCGATGCCCGCCTGAAAAAGCTCTGGGCCGAGCTGACCCCCGGGTAGAGATTTAAGGCGTTGTGGTGCCGCTGCGGGCGGCCCTCATAAAATCGAAGTCGCAGCCGCGTTCCGCCTGGTTCACCTGCTCGTGATAGAGGCGCAGATAGCCCCGCAGACTGGCGGGGTCGACGGCTGGCTTGAAGCGGGTACGCCTTCGCTCGAGCTCCTCATCATCGACCAGCAGGGTGAGCTGCCGGTTGGGAACGTCAAGGCTGATCATATCGCCATTTTCAACCAGGGCCAGCGGACCGCCAATCGCTGATTCGGGGGTGGCGTGCAGGACGATGGTCCCGAAGGCGGTGCCGCTCATCCGGCCATCGGAAATCCGGACCATGTCCTTGACCCCCTGCCGAGCGAGTTTCTTCGGAATCGGTATGTAGCCGGCCTCCGGCATGCCCGGGGCTCCACGCGGGCCGCAATTCTTCATGACCAGTATGTCGGATTCTTCCACCTCGAGATTTGGGTCGTCTATGCGTTGCGCCATGTCCTCGACAGATTCGAATACTACCGCCTTCCCCGTATGGATCATCAGCTCAGGGGAGCCAGCCGATTGTTTGATGATGGCTCCTCCACCGGCAAGGTTGCCTTTGAGTACTGCGATTGAACCGCCGCGATGAACCGGCCGGTCTATTGTCCTTACAACTTCCTGGGTGAAAGGTTCAGGCAGCGTATCTATTTCTTCTTTCAGAGTGCGTCCGGTAACAGTCAGGCAGTCGAGATTAAGAAGCGGTCTCAGCTCCCTGAACACAGGCGCCAGCCCTCCCGCTCGGTGGAGATCGTCCATGTAGTAGCTGCCCGAGGGTTTGAGGTCGATCAGTACCGGGGTTTCTCTGCCCATCTCATCGAATGCTTCATAGTCAATATCGATGCCCAACCGTCCGGCGATGGCAGCCAGGTGGATGATGCCATTGGTTGAGCCGCCGATGGCCAGGAGCATTCGAAGTCCATTGGCCATGGCCTCCGCGGTGATGATTCTGGCCGGAGTCAAGCCCTCAGAAGCGAGGGCGACCGCCCGCGCCCCAGTCTGCTCAGCGTGCCGCATGCGATCAGCGAGAACCGCCGGAATGGCAGCCCCGCCAGGCAGCATCATACCAAGTGCTTCGGTTACGCAGGCCATGGTGCTGGCGGTACCCATCACCCCGCAGGTTCCGCCGCTCGGTACCAAGTTGTCGGTAATGTCGTCAATTGTACCGCGGTCGATGGCGCCCGATCGGTACTGGGCCCAGAAGCGCCTGCAGTCGGTGCACGCCCCGATCCGTTCATTGCGATGGGAGCCGGAAAGCATCGGTCCGGTGACCACTGAAATTGCCGGTATATCTGCACTGGCGGCTGCCATCAACTGAGCAGGGACAGTCTTGTCGCAGCCGCCGATCAGGACGACTGCGTCCATTGGCTGGGCCTTGATCATCTCCTCGGTATCCATAGCCATCAGGTTGCGTAGGAACATCGAGGTGGGATAGGCAAAGGATTCGTGCAGGGATATGGTGGGAAAGGTTATGGGCAGTCCACCCGCCAGCATTACCCCGCGCTTGATCGCCTCGATCAATTGCGGAACGGTGGCATGGCAAGGGTTGAAGCCGCTGTACGTGTCTACGATGCCAATAATAGGTCTGTCCAGAGCCTCGCCGGTGTAGCCCATGGCTTTGATGAAGGCCGTGCGGAGGTAGAGGGAGAAATCGGGATCGCCGTAATTGGTAAGGTGGCGTTTCATACCTTTTGGAGTGGATACCATGACCTGTGCTCCGCAGTGGAGATTAGTGGTTGACAGCACGTCTGAGTAGTCTCTTCATTGGCTGAGAGCGCCAGAGCTAATCAAATATCCTGCCATACTGGTTCGCTATATTCAAGTGTTCTGCACGCACCAATTATTAACCGAATATAACTGTACTTGTCTTGAAATCGAAGCGAGCAGATTTTGGTGTCCCCTCTCGGGGCTATTCTTTTTTGGGAGACTGATCGAGGTACCACTGCATCGGATCGAGCAGTTCATAGCCGAGAGCGAGCAGTTTCTTTTTGATTGAGATCACGTTGTTGGTCAGCAGATAGGGGAAAATGGCCCGCTTTTCCTTATCCCAGTCGCGGGCGACGAGTACCGATCCCAATGAGACGTTCTCTTCGGCGGCGATGTCGACAATCTTTTTGAGCTGCCCCGGCTGTTCATCGACCAGAATACAGAGCAGGGTTCCCGGTTCCTCGATGCCCATGATATTAACAAAGGCGCGGAGCAGGTCACGGGTGGACATGATGCCCTTCAGGTATCCTTCCTCGTCGACTACCGGCAGGGCTCCCACCTTTTTTTTACCGATAATCAGCAGGGTGTCCTGCAGTGTGTAATAGGGGGCAACGGTTATCGGCTCGGCGGTCATTATTTCGCCTATGGTATGCTTCAGCACCTTGTCCAAGGTCTTCTGGTAAGACTCCTCGTCGAGCAATGAGGATGGGTGCGCATCGCGCATGTCCCGGTCGGTGACGATGCCGACCAGCTTGCCGTCCGCATCGACTACCGGCAAGTGGCGGAAATTGCCTTTCTCCATCAATTCCTTGGCCTCGGCGAGGCTGGTCTCGGGGGTGATGGCGACGAGGTCGGTTTTCATCATTTCGGTAACAAACATTGCAGCCTCCGTATATCTCTCAGTAAAATTATAATCAGTTTGTGGTGAAGAGTGCTAAAGAGCCATCATTTTTCGTATGTGATTGGCTACCAAAAGCGGCAGTATCTGGAGATCGTACCCCCCTTCCAGCACTGATACGACGCGGCCGCCGGTGCTCGAGCTCACCAGATCGAATATGGTATCGTTGATAATTTCGTAGCCTTCAGTGCTCAGATTAGTTCCGGACATCAGGTCGTTTTCGTGGGCATCGAATCCGGCGGAGAGAAGCACCGCGTCGGGGCCGAACTCCTTGAAGGTAGGAACCAGATCAGTGAGCAGCCTTTCCCGGTACTCGTCATCGCCGCGACCCGGCAGGATGGGAGAATTTTTGGTGTAACCCTCTCCGGTGGAGAAGCCGGTTTCGAATTCCCTCCCGGTGCCGGGATAGGCGAAGGAAGGATGTTCGTGGATGGAATAGTAGAAGACCGAGTTGTCGGTATCGAAAATATGCTGAGTACCATTGCCATGATGGACATCGAAATCGATGATGCAGACTTTTTCAACGCTGTACTGCTGCTGCAGGTACCTGGCCCCGATCGCCACATTGTTAAAATAACAGAAGCCCATGGCCTGATTGGCTTCCGCATGGTGACCCGGGGGGCGCACCGCGCAGAAGGCGTTTTTCACTTCGTCCTTCATCACCGCATCGATGGCCTTGAGTACACCGCCCACGGCCAACAGGGCAGTATTGTAGCTGTCACGGCAGATTGAATTGTCCTGATGCTCGAAATCGGGTAGCCCCCACATGCAGGCCTCTTCGAACTTCATGATGTAGTGGATATTGTGTACCGTTTCTATCCAGCGTTGATTGGCAGGTTCCGCGGCTATCTGAACCAAATCATCCAGCAGTCCTGCGCCGGCGAGACCATCCATTATCGCCGTGAGCCGTTCGGCGCATTCCGGATGGCCGTTGAATGTCTGATGCTGCAGATAGCGCTCATCGAAAACAAATCCGGTCGTACCCATGAGCTTTCCGTCCTTTGATTTCAGATTGTAGTCATCCCGGGACTCAGGGATGAATTCTCTCCAGCCAACCTAGCTTGTGGTTGGGTGATGAGCAAGAATTTTTTGCACAGCCGCCCACCCATTCATTTGCTTGCTAAATGAGTTGATACCCAATACCATGAAAAAGCGATGCATACAGAGAATTAACGATTTTCCCGGGAGGTTCCATGAGAAATAAATCAGGCTACTGGGCCGACAACTATCAGCAGAACAAGCTGACTGTTGCCAAGGCCATCGCCAAAATTCAATCCGGGCAGAGGATTTTCATCGGCTCATCCTGCGGGGAACCCCAGCATCTGGTCAAAGGTCTGGCCGATGCGAGCCTGATGTTCACCGACCTCGAAATAGTCCGGCTGTTCAGTGCCGAGTCCACTTCGTTGTCGATGATCGCCGACCGGTCCAAATCACAGAACCTCAATATCCGCTCCTTTTATCTCGGTTCGGCCGGTTCCGAGAGCTTCAAGGGCGATCTGCGCTTCATTACCCCGATAAATTTAAGCGAAATAGACCGCTTGATAAAATCACGGATGCTGCCCATTCAGGTAGCCTTGATCCAGGTGACACCGCCGGATGACTTCGGCTGGATGAGTCTCGGCATCTCGGTGGATGTCACGGCCGCCGCCGCTGAAGCTGCCGATCTGGTCATTGCCCAGGTAAACAGAAAGATGCCACGGGTGCAGGGGCGCTCCAATATTCACGTCAACGATATAGATATTTTTGTCGAGTGTGACGAGGACCTGCGCGCCATCGGCACCTATCCGGAGGTGGCGGCGGCGGGCAACATTGCCCGCTATGTCTCGAGGCTGGTGGACGACGGCTCAACCATGCAGATGTCCCTGGGGGCTACCTCAGATGCCAATATCGCCGCCCTGATGGAGAAAAACGACCTGGGAATTCACACTCAGTATGTCACCAACACCATCATGAAACTGATGGCAATGGGGGTGGTCACCAACCGGAAGAAGGGATTCAACGAAGGCAAGATCATCTGTTCCAACGCCATCGGCACTAAAGATCTTTACGATCTCCTGGACAACAATTCGGCGGTGGAGTTCCATCCGTCCAAGTATGTCAATGACCCCAGGGTAATTTCCCAGAACAACAAGATGGTGGCCATGAATATCGGTAAGGAGATCGATCTGACCGGCCAGGTGGCCGCCGATGCCCTGGCCTATAACAACTTCTCCGGGGTCACCGGTATCGTCGATTTTTTTAGGGGCGCCTCGATGTCAGAGGGGGGCAAATCGATTTTGATGCTTACCTCCACCAGAGACAACGACAGTCAGAGCCGTATCGTGCCGATGCTGCAGAACAGCGCCGTGGTGCTGTCCCGGGGCGAGGTGCAGTACGTGGTGACCGAGTATGGCTCGGTGAATCTGTTCGGCAAGTCCATTCAGGAGCGGGCCATAGCCCTGATCTCGATTGCCCACCCCGATTTTCGTGATATGCTGTTTGACCAGGCCAGAGAGTTGGGGCTGCTGGGCCCGGAGCGTTCGCTACGGGACGAGATGCACGCCATTTACCCGCTTTACCTGGAGGAGACCCGGCTGATCGACCGCAAGGAGATTACCTTCAGGCCGATAAAACTGACCGATGAGCGGCCGCTCCAGGAACACTACTACGGGCTCGATCAAATCGATGTGGTGTCGAGGTTTTTTCATGAAAAGACCAGCTTCGTATCAAAGCAGATCGAAAGAACTTTTATCATTGATTACAGCCGGGATATGACCATTGTTGCCGTTGAGGGCGAACCCGGCTATGAACGGGTGCTCGCAGTTGGAGAGTACTATACGAATCCGGAGAACAACCTGGCTGAAATCGCCTTTTCCGTGCAGAAGGACTGGCAGGGCCGCGGGGTGTCATCGATTGTCATCAAAAAGCTGGCCGAGGCGGCCAAGGACAATGGTATAGCCGGATTCTCCGCCTATACGTCCAAGGATAACGAGCGGATGATAAAGCTCTTTCACAGCCTGGATTATGAAGTGAAGATCAAGGGTGAAGGCGAGATGGTCTATCTTGAGGCGCTGTTTAGGACTGCCGAGGAATAATGGGCCCGCTTCTCACGGATTTTTCCAGTTCCTCATTTTTTACCGATGCTATTGATTTGCAGCGTCGATCGAGCTAGAATCTTGTTGAGAATCTCGAGACCGGTGTAAGTAAGAGTTTTTTCAGATCAGGGAGAGGTAGATGAAACGTCCACAAGATCGTCGTGCTGCATTCCGTATGGATGTGGTATCCAAAGCAGTGTGCAATTTAAAAGCCGGCGATGTGACGATCAGCGGTCCGATCAGGGATATCTCTATTGCCGGTCTCTATGTGGAAACAGAAGAGAGGGCGGAGCCGGGTACAGGATTTGATGTTCAAATTGTGCTCAACGGCAGGCACAGCCAGATGATCCTGGGCTCGATGACCGGAAAGGTTGTGCGCATCGACGATAATGGCATGGCAATTACTTTTGATGAGCGATTTGAGTGGTTTGCCATGGTGCCACTCTATTTCAACACCTCTTCTGAACTTTCAAGCTGAGAGAGCCGGCGGCCTGCCCGCTAGCCACAAAAAAAGGTGCTTATCCGGTTAGGAAAAGCACCTTTGGTAGTGATCTTTCAGAATCAAGGCGTCGAATTGAACTTGCGGTCCCATTCGAATTCCCTGCCGGTGACGCTGTCTTCCATGCGCCGGATGCGGCGATCGAGATCATTGAACTTCTTTTTCAGCCGGTGCGCCGCACTCTGGGGTGAGTGGGCATAACTGTCATAGAAGTCCCTCTCGTCAGCGCTGGCAAATGATTGGGCGGGCTCGGGTTTCATCAGCAGGGCGGCCACCAGGTACACTCCGATTACCGGCCAGAAGCCGCTCAACAGGAAGATGATCACCATGATTGCCCTGACCCATAATACCTTTATGTCGAAGTAATCGGCGACTCCTCTGCAGACTCCCAGAATGACCCCATGTCTGGAACGATACAGACCATTTTTACTTGTGCCGAAGGTTGTCATTTCTTATCTCCTCTATCACGACCATCCATCAGAATGGTCTCGAGCGCTTCGATTCGCTGCTCCATTTTTTCCAGGCCCCGGTATAATTCCTGAACCATTAATGCTTCGTCCTGACTTCCCTGATTGGCCTTGCCCGAACCTGACTGGCGCATCCTGATGATCACCAGAATGGTGCCGCACAGCAGTCCGGCAAGGATGACAGCGGAACCGAAGACGATGGCTACGATAAATACGGCATGCATGGTGTGGTTGTGGCTTAGGGTTGACTCTGGTCGTCACTGTCTGCCTGATCATGGTATGCAGCGGCCTTCATCTTGGCAAGCTCTTTTTCTATCTCATCATCGGCTGCCAAGCCTGCGAACTGATCATCAACACCACTCTTCTTACCATAATTGACGAGCTCCGCTTCAGCCTCCATCCTGTCAATGCGGCTTTCGAGATGCTCGAAGCGAGCCATGGTTTCAGCGCTGTCCATTTTACGGATATCCTCCTGGGCCCGCTTGCTGTGCGTTGCCTTCTTGTGCCGCTGAATGAGTATCCGCTTTTTCTCTTTGGCAGAGGCGAGCTTGGTTTCAAGCTCACCGATGTCCTTCTGGTACTGTTCGATGAGGCTGCTGTGCTCGATAATTTCATGTTCCAGCGACTCACCCAATTCGGAAAAACGTCGTTTCTCGACCAGTGCCTCGCGGGCCAGATCATCCCTTCCCTTGTCGACCGCCAGTTCAGCCCGCTGCGACCAGAGTGCGACCCGTTCATCGATGTCGTCACGTTTGCGCTGTAATTTCTTGCGGGCGGCGATTACTCCCGCGCAGGCAGATTTGAGCTCGATCAGGGTATCTTCCATTTCCCGGATCATCAGCTTGATCATTTTCTCGGGGTCCTCGGCTCGGTCCAGCATTGCATTTATGTTGGAACTGACAATGTCTCTGAATCTGGTAAATACACTCATGGCAACCTCCATAATCGGTAATGGGTTTTGCCTCCGTTTTGCAGAACATATGCCAGTTTGTAAAAAATAGAATATTTGGTTGTATATCAATACATTGACAGGAATATTACAGAATATAGCACATTTTTAGTATGGCTATTTATACTAATAAATAGTATTTTTATATAAAATATAGTGAAAAATACCATTATAAAAAACTGAGAACCCTTCCGTGGCTGCTATCCCATCGGATCGCCAAGAGGCGCTTGGCCAATCCGAAATATTTCTCGATTTTCAGGACCGGCTCTCTAAGGTCGCTCCCGTCGACCGGCCGGTATTGCTCCTGGGCGAACGCGGCACCGGTAAGGAACTGGCAGCACGCCGGCTGCACTTTCTGTCGAGGCGCTGGGAGGGGCCCCTGGTGACCCTGAACTGCGCGACCCTGTCTCCAACTTTGATCGAATCGGAACTCTTTGGCCATGAGCGGGGTGCCTTTACCGGAGCCGAGGGCAGGCGCATCGGCCGTTTTGAGGCAGCCAATGGCGGCACCCTTTTCCTCGATGAGATTGGCACCATCCCGATGCAGGCCCAGGAGAAGATATTGCGGGTGGTCGAATATTATTTTTTTGAACGGGTGGGCAGTTCTGCTCAGGTTGAAGTGGATGTCCGGATCATATGCGCCACCAACGCCGATCTGCTCGCGCTCGCAGCCCAGGGTAAGTTCAAGCAGGATCTCCTCGACCGCCTTTCTTTCGAAGTGTTGTTCCTGCCGCCGCTTAGGCGCCGGGGGGAAGATATCATGCTGTTGGCTCGACATTTCGGCTCCAGGATGCTCTACGAGCTTGGCATCGATGAAGTGCTCCGCTTCTCCGGCGAAGCGAAACGGTCGCTGGAGAGTCATCGGTGGCACGGTAATGTGCGCGAACTCAAGAATGTGATAGAGCGGGCTGTCTATCGGGCAGGCTCGGGCCGGATTGACAGGATCGAATTTGATCCCTTTGTCTCGCCCTTCGATGAACTCCCTGACCCGCTGGCACAGAAAGTCGGTTCAGATACTGAAAAACAGTCCCGAAGAGAAGAAGATTTAACCGGCGGTTTCCGAGGACTGGTCGCCGCCTACGAGCGGCAGTTGCTCAGGCAGGCATTGGAAACAAGCAGGTACAATCAGAAAAAAAGCGCCGCGCTTCTCGGTTTAACCTATGATCAGTTCCGGGGGTTGCTGCGCAAATATCGTGATCGGCTGGACGCAGCTTAGGGGGACACAATACCCATCGTGTCCCCTTTCAATCAAGGGTCCGGTAGCCGTATACGATTCGAGCTGCAGTGCCAAGCAGGCAGATCGCGCCGAACAGCCAGGCCAGGACGGGGAACAAAGGGGGAAATACGCAGACCAGCACAAAAAAAATAATGGTTTCCGTACCCTCAGCCAGCCCACCGAGGTAGTAGAACCCTTTGTCGGGCAAGCGCTGATCCGCGAGTGAACGGCGTTCGGCCATTATCGCATAGGCCAGGAAGCTCGATCCGGTGCCGACGAAGGAGAATATCAGAAACGCGGCGGCCAGGCTGTTGCGGTCAGGTTCGGCCAGAGCAAAGCCGAGAACCACGGCCGAGTAAAAAATGAAATCCAAACAGATATCGAGAAAGGCTCCCCGGTCGGTGCTTTCGCCCAGTCTGGCCAGGGTGCCGTCGATTCCGTCCCCCAGGCGATTGAGGAGGAGCAGCAGTCCTCCCGCCAGATAGTGGTGACCGACGATCAAGATCACCCCAAGCAGTCCCACGGCAAAGGATACCGTGGTAACCTGATCGGCTTTTACTCCTTTTTTACGAAGATATTGGGCCACTGAATCGAGCAGTGGTTTGACAATTTTAAGGCTGTATCTGTCAAGCATGATGGTCCCTAGTTCAGCTCGATGTATGCCCCATCAGCTGAATCGCTGCGGTCATGGGTAACCAGAAGAGCCGGAATGTTCAGGCGGCCAATCTGCTCGAAGACGAACTCCTTGACGGAACCGCGCAGATTATCATCGAGTTTGCTGAATGGTTCATCGAGCAGAATGGCTTCAGGCTCGGCCAGCAAAGCCCGCAAGAGGCTTACCCGCGCTTTTTGCCCGCCCGACAGGGTAGCGATGTCACGGCCTCCGAACCCCTCGAGACCGGCAGCGGCAAGGCTGCGGTCGACCCGCTCGCGTTTTTGTCCGAGGCTCATCCGGGCGGGCAGGCCAAAAGCCATATTGCCGAACACATCGAGATGGGGAAAGAGCAGATCGTCCTGAAAAAGAATGCCGACCCTGCGGTGCTCCATGTCGATTCCGTTCAGGCAGCGACCGTTGAGCGAGACTGTTCCCGACAGTGAGAAACCAGGGTCGAGCATGCCGCAGATCGACGCCAGCAGAGTGGATTTGCCACAACCAGACGGTCCCATGATAGTGACTATCGTACCCGCTGGAACTGTCAGGCTCAAAGGCTTGAACAAAGGCGCCTCGTGGAGACATATTTCAATCGAGTCGAGAACAAGTGACATGGGTGGCTCAATTCTGCATAGCCTTTCTTTTTCTGAACATAGCGGCGGGCAGCACGATGGCGGTGAGAAATCCAGTCAGAGCGAGCAGCAGCTGAGTCAGGGCGTAAACCGCCATGACCCGTCTGTCCGAGCCGCTGGCAATACTTACGGTTTCAGTGGTTATGGTCGCAAATCTGCCGGCTCCAACATACAGGGTGGGAAGGTATTGTGCAATGGAAACGCCGAAGCCGACGGCCATGCTGAACAGGATCGGTTTGGCCAGCATGATTAGTTTTATGCGGAATAAGGTCCGCAGCGGACCACCGCAGAGCGTCATGCCCACATAGCTGTAGCGCTGGTCATAACTGCGGTAGGCGTTGGCCAGCGTCAGAAAGACATAGGGCAGTACAAATACAAGGTGAACCCAGACCAGTGCCGGCCAGGTGCCGTCGAGATGAAAGATAACCAGTACGACCTGTATGCCGAATAAAAAACTGATCTGGGGTATGAGCAGGGGCAGGTAGATAATCCACAGGGAACGCTGGCTTATCGAGGCAATCCTGGTCCGGGCCAGATTCTGTTCATTCTCAAAACAGCCCACGACAAGGATGATGGCCAGCAGACAGCTCAGAAGGGCCGCCAGCGCACTGACCGATAGGGGCTCCAGCAATTGCCGGAGTGGCGTGCTCCAGTTGGTCAGGCTGAAGCGGGTGGGGAAGAAGTGGGGAAAGCGCCAGGAGTGGGCCACGGACCAGAGTATCAGCGCCAAGAGACTGAACAGATTAACGGCGAGCAGGACCAGCGCATACAGGGAGCCGGTGGGAACGAGCACTTCGAAGGGGGACTGGCGTCTGCCGTCCAGTATTTTTCTGGAGCCGACCTTGCTGATCAGGTATTCAAGTGCCAAGGCCGAAACGATGCACGCCAGTGTGACAAAGAGAAGCAGCAGTGAACCGGCAGCACCGACAAGCCTGCTGGATATTTCGGGGGCATTGAACCAGCGGTCGATGAGCACTGCCAGGGTGGGGGGCAGCGAGGGGCCGATAATATAGGCCAGGTCGACCACCGAAAGTGAGTAGGCAAGCACGGCCAGCAGCGGCAGCCTGAGCATGGGATAAAGCTGTGGGATGATGAGTCGGGTCCATATTCTCAGCCGGCGGTAGCCAAGGCTGCGTCCAATCATGATGGTTCTTCTGACATCGAGTCTGCTCAGGCCGCTGAAAATCATCAGCAGCAGAAAAGGTGTTTCCTTGAATAGCATGGTCAGGGTCAGACTGACGGCCCATGGATCACCGGCCGTTATCCAGTCGGGAGGATAGGTGAATCCCGACGGATAGGGAGATACCGCCCTGATCAGCCAACCGCTTGGCGCGATCAAGAAGGTAAAACCTATGGCAAAGGCCGCATGCGGAAGCGACAGCAGCGGGGCCAGGCTCAGCTCGATAACAGACCACAATCTTGTGCCGTAAAGCGTCGCAGCTATCCAGAGAGCCAGAGCCAGCGACAGCAGGCTTGCTCCCACACCGGATATCAGGGTGGAGCGCAGCGCTCCGGGCAGACTTGGGTGGCGCAGGAGGGTGGCGAACGGTTCCAGACTGAAATGAGTGCTGCCGGCGGCAGAGAGATAGCCGAAAGCCGGCGCCCAGGTGAACAGCAGTCCGGCCAGGATGGGCAGCAGGAATATGGCCAGAGCCAGAGCGGGAAATATTTTCAGCCGGCTGCGTTGACCTGGCATCGTCGAGACCGCTACTTTGAATAACGGCTCTGCCACTCTTTTTCGATGGCAGCAACCCAGGAGGCATGCGGCTCCAGGAGAACCGCTCCGAGCTCTTCAGGATTGAGGGTTGCGGCACCCAGGGGAATGGCCTCGAACAGGCTGCGCTGTTCGGGGGACAGCTTGGCAAGCGCCAATACCGTCGGATCGCCCCAGATGGCAGGATCGCTCTTGCGGGCTTGAGCTTCGGGGGAGAGCAGGAAATTAGCCACTACCATAGCCCCCTCCGCGGCGCTGCTGTTGAAAGGAATCGCCAGGAAGTGGGTATTGCCGATGGTACCGCCGTCATGCACATAGGTTCTGATGCTTGGCGGCAGTTCACCGGTGGCGATGGCGTTGCTCGCCTCAGCGGGGTTGAAGCTCAGGGAAATGAATATTTCCCGGTCGGCAAGCAGCCGTTTCATCTCCGGTGCGCTTTTCGGGTGGGCCTTGCCGCTTCGCCACAGATGCGGGTGGAGCGAGTCGAGAAACTCCCAGAGTGGGGCGGTGACCGCCTCGAACCTGGCGCTGTTAACCGGTGTGTACAGTAGTTCGCGGTCCGTGGTCAATTCGAGCAGGGCCTGTTTGATAAAGGTTGTACCATAAAAGTCAGGTGGGGCCGGATAAGTAAAACGCCCCTTATTGTTTTGGCTGAACTGAAGCAACTCCCGCATGTCGGCGGGTGGGTCGGTCACTATCTCTGAATCATAGAGAAAAACCAATTGGGCCATCCCCCATGGCGATTCCTGATTGTCCACCGGCACGGTGAAATCGAAAAGCGTGGACACCTTGTTTTCGGTGTCGACCAACGGGTAGTTGGGAAACAACTGGGTATAGGACGGGAGCAGCAGGCCGTTATTCTTCATGGCGTGGAAGTTCTCGCCGTTTATCCACATCAGATCAACGCTGCCGCCGCTGGTCCTGCCGCCGCTCTTCTCGGCCAATATCCTGCTTACCACGTCACCGATATCGGCGACTTTTACATGCTTGACGGTGACGCCGTAGCGTTGTCCCGCCTGTTCCGCGGCCCAGGAGATATAGCGGTTGATCACCTCGGACCCGCCCCAGCCGTTGAAATAGACGGTCTGGCCCCGGGCAGCGGCCAGTATCTCCGTCCAGTCACGAGCTTTCGCCGGATCCTGGCAGACGATAAGAAAGAGCATCACGATAACGATCGAAAGCAGCCGCATCGGTAAATATGCCATGATCTTTGCCTCTGATTTAGGGGATGGGATTCAGCACGGTGTTGGATTGGCTACAAGTACCACGTTTCACCGCCAGAAGCAACGATCAGGACTGGCGAAACCCCACACCGGTTACCTGCCTCTGTGATGTTTGACATGACCGCGCTGGACCACTATTGTCATCACCCATATGAGGACATATCTTGATAAGATACGTTTACACAGGAACAGGATTATTATTCCGGGGGAGTTCAGATGCGTTGGAAAGACGGCCGCAGAAGCGGCAATATCGAAGACAGAAGAGGGGTAAAACTTTCCGGCAAAGCCAAGGGGGGCGGTATAGGACTCCTGGTGCTGGTGCTTGTCGGTTTGTTCTTTGGCATAGATCCAGCCCTTATGCTGCAACTCGGAGGGAACATGAACACCCCTTCAATGCAGGAGTCGAGCTATACACCGAGCGAGGCTGAAAATGAACTTGCCGAATTTGTTTCCGTTGTCCTGGCGGATACTGAGGACACCTGGGGAGCACTCTTCAGCCAGGCCGGCACCAGGTACCAAGAACCTACCCTGGTGCTGTTCTCCGGCGCGGTGGAGTCGGCCTGCGGCTTTGCCCAGGCGGCCATGGGGCCGTTCTACTGTCCGGCCGACCGTAAAGTCTATATCGACCTGAGTTTCTATCAGGATCTGAGAACCACGATGGGAGCGCCGGGGGATTTTGCCCAGGCCTACGTAATTGCCCATGAAGTTGGTCATCATGTTCAGAATCTGCTGGGCCTCAGCGATAAGGTTCATTCGATGCGCCAGCGTCTTTCCCCGGCCGATTACAACAAACTTTCGGTGCGCCTCGAACTGCAGGCCGACTGCTTTGCCGGTTTGTGGGCCAACCATGCCGATCGTACCCGGCACATACTGGAACAAGGGGACGTGGAGGAGGCTTTGAACGCCGCCAGCATGATAGGCGATGACCGCTTGCAGCAGCAATCCCGCGGCTATGTGACGCCCGACTCCTTCACCCACGGGAGTTCGAAGCAGCGGGTCCGCTGGTTCAGGACCGGGCTGCAGGCAGGCAGTGTCCAGGCCTGTGACACCTTCAGCGCCGTAACCCTCTAACCCTGCTGAGGGGCTGTTCGCCGTCCAACCTGGTGCGCTGAATAGGCGTGCTTTGCCTGACAATCTTTCGCTGTACATATCCTTGTCTATAGGTAATAATAGAAATCCCTCTACCACAGAGCAGTACACAAGGGTGTGCTGTAGAGAAAAAACATTCAGAGTCAAAGGAGGTGACTAGGCGGATCTGCAACAGAGACAGTTCACTGAATCGAAAAGGGAGGGGATATGAGGAAAACTAGATTGTTGCTACTTTTGTTCTTCGGCGCCGCGCTTATCTGGAGACCGATAAGCCTGCAGGCGATGGACACGGAGGTGGACACGATCGATGAGCTCGTGTCGATGTTCGATGAATCAACCTGTATGGATTGTCACGAAGAAATTCATAATCAATGGGCGCAGTCCTGGCATGCCCAGTCAGTGGTTTCCTCACTGGGAAGCATTCACAACTTTATTGAAATCGGCATTAAGAAGGAATGGGAAACGGAGGTGACCAAGGGGCACCTGCTCAAATGCCTCGACTGTCATGCCCCGGTAATCAATTTCGCTTCTGAAAAGCTGGCGGTGGAAATAGCCGATATGATCGTCACCGCTACCAAGGAGAAAGACACACCGGCCGGCGAGGCGGCTAAAAAAGAACTGGCCAAGCTCAAGGTGGGCTGTCTTTCCTGCCATAACCTCAAAGCGCTCACCGTGGCACCAGGCTGGAACGGCCCCAGGGAGGAGGGGATGATCTATGGGCCCCATGGCGAGGATGCGGGCGATGCCCACGAAACGCTGGAGAGTATTGATATGACACGGGCCGCGTTCTGTATGCAGTGTCATGGCATATACACGGCCGCGGACGGTGAAACCATCCAGTGCAACACCCTGTCGGGCAGCTACCAGAACGCCTATGTGGCCAAGGGCGGCAGTAAGACCTGCCAGGAATGCCACATGGATAAGGGGCATTATTTTCCCGGCGGCCGCGACCTTGATACCGTCAAGCAGGGGATTGGCTTCGACGTTCAGATCAATCCGTATCGCCATTTACCTGGACAGATCAAGGACGTCAAGGACGAAAAACAATGGGTACCGAGTGCCGTGGTGACGGTCTTCATCGAGAACAGAGCCGGCCACCGAATTCCCGACGGCTGACTCTGGTCCGGTCAAGTGGTCCTGGATGTGACCGCGCGAAATCTGGCAGAAACGGATCCGGAGAAGCAGGTGATGTTCTCTGACCAGAAGAAGTATTTCGAGATCGGCCGGGATATGGCTGGCAGGATGCGCTACGGCGCCTGGCAGATCAAGGAGATAGTAGATCTCACTCTGCAGCCGATGGAGACTAAGAAAGAGCAGTTCTTGATGAACTTCGACACCGACGTGGAAGAAGTTGAAGTCGAGGCAGTCCTCACCTATTTTGTGAGCGGCAAGAAAAAGGACGTGGTCTACTCGGTTAAAGAGAATTTAGCTTTCGATATCGATTGATTTCTTCAGGGCCGGGGCGCATTGTCCCGGCCCGTCACAGCAGTTTCTTACCCTACCTGCCTACCATAATCGGGTTAATTCTCAGCATTAATCGCTATTTATCTTGCGTTCCCCCATATCCATGTGTAAAAAATGAACAGTCGAAAGGATCCCTGTGACTGGATAGAGCTTTATTGAGCGGGATGCGGCTTGGTGCAGGCCTGGTCCTGATATCCGCCATATCTATTATTACAACGCAAGGAGAAGCTATGAAAAGGGTATTGATCGCGTATTTCAGCAGGACCGGAACCACAGAAAAGATGGCGCAATTCATCGCCGAGGGGATGAGAATGGGAGGCTGTCAGGTTGACCTTGTCTCCATTTCCAAAGTCAACAGTGACGCCGATATCATCGGCTACGACGGGTATGTGTTCGGCTGCCCCACCTATCACAAAGATATGACCAACAACATGAAGCAGTTCCTGTTCCTTGCTGAGCGGGCCAATCTGACCGGCAAGATCGGCGGCGCCTTCGGGTCGCATACCCATAGCGGTGAATCTGCTCCCATGATCTATGAGACCATGCAGCATGTCTATAAGATGGATATGACCACCTTGGGGCCTTTGAATCTGACCGAGGAAATGGTCAAAACCGACGAGGGCGTCAAAGCTTGTCAACAGTATGGCAAAGCCGTCAGTGAAATGCTGCAGTAGCCCTGAATAAAGCGGGTATACATCGAATTGCCTGCCCTGCAGCCGGGCTTGAAAAGATCCGCTGCAGGGCATTCCAGCCGTTAATAACGTTCGACCGGATCGCAGAAACAATACCGCTTCCTAAGTATTATCTGAAACTTGGCAGGTAGCTTCTGGCTGGTAAGCTTTACCAGACAGATATGCATGTCAAAGAGCGAGATCATAATAGCTAGCAAAGTACTGGAAGCACCATTAAGTATTTGGGCGATAGCGGATAACGAGCAGAAACAGGGGTTGATGCGCAGATTTCTGGCGATGCTTACCGAGTTGACCTCCAAGAATGATTTCGTCGGTTTTCTCGCTGCCGAGTATGGGGTGGGTAGGCGCAGTGAGGGCGTTGGCACAGATAGCCCAGGAGTCGTGGATAGGGCGCTTGGCCGTTACAATAACAACTACGTTTAGCTTGACCAGATGAGAAAAGACAACAAAAGCAGTGGCAAGCCCATTGAAGAGGTGCTGAAAAGCCTGGATTCCCAACCGAGCGATCCTGAAGTGGACAGCTACTACCATGACCGCATCTACTCGATCCTCAAGGAAAAGCATAAGCGGGAGATTATCAAGTCTTCTTTAATCAAATATTACAAGGCTGAGGAACTCAAACCGTATCAGGCTGAGCTCATCAAGATGCAGGAGCATCTCGAGCGCACCGGGAAAAAGATGATCATCCTCTTTGACGGCCGCGATGCCTCGGGAAAAGGCGGGACGATTCGCAGGGTTACCAGGTACATGAACGAAAAGCACTACCGGGTCGTGGCGCTGGGTAAACCCAATCCGGTGCAGCAGACCGAGTTGCACATGAAACGCTACATCGAGCAGTTTCCCAGAGCTGGCGAGATAGTTCTCTTCGACCGGTCCTGGTACAACAGGGCGATGGTTGAGCCGGTCATGTCGTTCTGCACCGATGATCAGTACCGCCGCTTCCTGCGCAAGGTCACGCTCTATGAGAATAATTTCATCCTCGATGCCGGGCAGACCATCCTGATGAAACTCTATTTCTCGGTATCCAAAGATGAACAGGCCAGGCGTTTCGAGCGGCGCCGCAATGATCCGTTGCGCCAGTGGAAGCTCTCGGAGGTCGATCTGCAGGCGCAGGATCTCTGGGATGAGTTTTCCAAGAAGAAGATGATCATGCTGCAGAAAACCCATACCAGGGAGTGCCCCTGGTGGATCATCAAGTCAGATGACAAGCATCTGGCCCGCCGCGAGACCATGAAGCTGATCCTCAACTCGGTTAAGTACCGGGGCCGCAAAAGAAGCGTTGACTTCAAGATGAGGCCGGAGATAGTCGTGCCGGGTGATGTTGAATTGAAGCGCATGAAGACGCAGAAGAAGAAATACGGCAAGCCACTGGCTTGAACATCGATATTGTCCCTACGGCTGCTTGTCCGGCCCCTCGGCATCATCATTTTTCTTCGGGGTTTCACACTTCGCGCAATTCCTGCGACCTATCCTTTGGGAAGGAAAATTTGCTCTTCTTCGAAAATGCAGGTAACGCTCTTATAACGCTTATATTTTTGAAAAAAATCGAGTATGGTGGTTGTGCATAACGGATCCATCAGGAGTGAACGAGGTGTAAAAAGACATGCCGACGTGGCTGAAACTCAATCGCACTGAAATATCAGGATCTCTGGGCGATTTGGGCACGCTCCTGCCGCTGGGGATGGGGTTGATCGTCATTACCCAGCTCGATCCCACCGGCATGTTCTTTACCATCGGTCTCTACTACATCTTCAGCGGTCTGTACTTTCGCGTTACCAGTCCGGTGGAACCGATGAAGGTCATCAGCGGCTATGCTATCGCTGCTTCGGTCACCGCAACCCAGGTTCAGGCCTCCTGCCTCTGGGTGTTCGCCATCCTGCTGGTGCTGGGGGTGACCGGTCTTATCGATGTTATCTCCCGCTATATCTCCAAGGCCGTTGTCCGCGGTGTCCAGCTGTCCACCGGCATGCTCCTTCTAACCATGGGTGTGCACCTGATGACTGGCGCCTCCACATTGCAGCGGCTGCAGGGGGTCACCGAGCCGTATCTACAGATTCAGCAGGTAGGGTTTATCCCCGTCGGCATCCTGCTCGGCGGCGGATTTGGCCTGCTCTGCCTGTTGCTGCTCGACAACCGGAGGCTTCCGGCAGCGGTAGTGGTCATAGGCGTGGGCATGGTGATAGGGCTGCTGGCCGGCAGCCGCCAGGGCTGGGAAGATACCGCAATCGGCCTGAATCTGCCCGAGCTGCTGCCTTACTCCCTGCCGTCCGCGGCGGATTTCAGCTTTGCTCTTGTTATCCTGGTACTGCCGCAGATACCGATGACCGTCGGCAATGCGGTGATTGCCAATGCCGACCTGTCCAGGCAGTATTTCGGCGCTGAGGCCGCTCGGGTAAGTCACCGCAGATTGTGCATCAGCATGGCCCTGGCCAACGGTGTGAGCTTTTTTTTGGCCGGCATACCTTTGTGCCATGGCGCCGGCGGGCTGGCATCACGCTACCGGTTCGGGGCTAGAACCGGTGGCTCAAATCTGTTCATCGGTGCACTCTTCCTGTTGATTGCCATATTCTTCGGGGAGCATACGCTCAATATCGTTAGATTGCTTCCCCTGTCAATACTTGGCGTGTTGCTGATCTTTGCGGGGATTCACCTGGGACTGACAGTCATCGACATGCGCCGGAGAAAAGAATTTTTCGTAATTCTGTTGATCGCAGGTATTACCATGGCCTCCAATCTGGCAGCAGGATTCATCATCGGTGCGGTCATTGACCGGCTGCTCCGCTGGGAGCGGTTTTCGATCTGAAATCGAGCATTTCTATGGCTGGGAGGTTGATGGCGTTTATTTTGCTGCCGGACGGCCCGCCCGTGTTTATTCGATACCGTTTCTAAACTCGCGCTGAAACAGTAGTTGTTGAATGGGACCTCGATGCCCCGTCAGACATTGGATGAGCCCGGAGCCTGTCCATCTTTTAAGGGGCGCTGAGCCCCATAGAGCGACTCGGCAGCTTGCTGATCGACCGAACGCAGATGCAGGTCTGTCTGCGGGAAGGGGATTTCGATACCGGCCAGCTGAAATTCCGACTCGATATCCTGATTGAGTTCGCTTAAAACGAGGAACTTGTCGTTAAAATTAGCGATCCATACCCGCAATTCGAAATCCAGGGAGCTTGCCCCGAAAGACAGAAAAAGCGCTACAGGCTTAGGGCTGCTCAAGACGATAGGATTGGCTTCAGCGCAGCCCATGAGAATCTCGAACACTTTTGAAATATCACTTCCATAAGCGACACCGACAGGTACCCGGACCCGCACTTTTTTCTCCGCCAGGGTCCAGTTGGTCACACTGCCGGATATCAGCTGGGAATTGGGAATCACCACTTCCGCATTGTCGAAGGTCTGAACGGTCGTTGCCCTGAGGCCCAGTTCTTTCACTTCGCCGACCTGGGTGCCGACATCGATCATGTCCCCCACCTTTATGGGGCGTTCGAACAGGAGAATGAGCCCGCTGACGAAATTGTTGACGATTGCCTGCAGTCCGAAGCCGATACCGACACCGAGGGCGCCGCCCAGTATGGTGATCTGATTGAGGCCGAATCCCAGAACTCTGAGTAAAACGATAAAGCCAACGGTAAGAATGGCATAGTGCACCAGTCTGGCGATCGACAGCTGTACCCCTTTCTCAACTCTGTGGTAGGGGAGCACCTCCTGGAGCAGAAATGCTCTTAAGGCGCGGGACACAAGCAGTGTTATGTAGATGATCAGCACGATGGTAATCACCGCACCGGGTGTGACGGTAATTGTTCCAATGGAGAATTTCAACGATACCAAGGCCGCGAACGCATCCATAAGTGTGGGGTAGACCCAGGCAATAACCAAGGCGAAGGCAATCCAGAGTATCAGATGCAGCAGTGCCAGCAGAGGGGTTACCTGCTGCACGATGGTGGCGGCGTTGTTTCTTATGAACTGCCAGGGGGCATTGATCAGAATGAGTTCCAGAAGCCCGGAGATGAGGAGCATCATTAATCTGATGGTCAGGGTGGCGGCAATCAGTGCGAGAATTCTACCGAAAATAACCACTGCCAGCTGATCATAACCACTGATACCGGCTATTATTATAAATGCAGGGAAAAGTCCCAGGATCAGCCCTGACCACAATGCCCTATCGCCTCTCGGGCGCTGGGGGCGGCGTATGATCCAGATGAGATAATAGACAAGGAGCCCAATCGATATGTAAAAGACGAATAGGTAGAACAGCAGATGCGGCAAATTGACGAGGGTAAGCAGGAGCGTCAGGCCGATGTAGAAAATGAGGTGCCTGAGAAGCCTGGTCTGCCAGCTGGTTTTGCAGATATTTTCGGCAAGAACCGCGACGGCGAACAAAAGAGGCAGGTATATCAGGGTCCTCCAGTCCGGTGGAAGGTCAATGTCATTACTTATCGTGACAACGGAAATGAAGGTCAGGCAGAAAATGAACAAGGAGGTGGTGAAAGGCCGGGCCGCAAAAATGGACCATGCCGACGGCTCCCCTGCCAGATTCCTTGAGAACTGGATGAAAAATGCAAGGATCAGAAAGATCAGCAGGCAGACTGCAACGAATTGCAGGTTTTGGAAGAAATATTGAATTTGGTATTTAAAGAAAATTACCAAGTTCTCCCAACCCTCTTTAATCTGTCCCCTGTCGATGAGTTTATAGAAATCTCTGGACATCATCGAAGGGGATGTCTGTTCCGTGCCCGAGGCGGTCATCTCATCGATGAGCTCAGATCCAATGATGCTCAGGCTGTAAATCCTGGTCTGCAGTTTGCCGATTTCATGCCCGGCCAGCAAGTTGGAGCGCAGGTTGGTGTTGATCAGATCTCTGCCGATATTGAGGATTTCCGACAAGCGATAAAATTCTGGGAATGTATCGCTGGCTTCAAATTCGCTATCCAGCGCAGAACTTATCCTCTGAAGTTTACGATCCAGTTCGAGCCAGTGGTCATGCCAGGATTCCAGTGCGATGATGTTTTTCTGCAGCGGTTTGTTGATTCTGCTGAGCTTGATGTTGAGTTTGTTGAGCCTTCCCTCAAAAGTGGTGATAGAATAAAATGTAAGGTTGGGATTCGATTTAAGCGCCACCGCGTCCCATTCGAGTTCTTCAACAAGGGTGGTGACTTCCGGAAGCTGCTCTTGGAGATCGTTAATATCTGCCAGAGAATCGACAGCGGTCTGCAAATCGATCAGTTCTTTGGGTAATGAGTTGGACCATTTATAGGCTTCGATCAGGTCCACTTGCTGGTCGTCAGCGGGCTTTTTGTCGGCGGCGGGAGCCTCTTCTGCATACAGGGCCGAAGGGAGGCACACTGCCAGCAGGATCATTACCAAAAGTGTTATGAACGTGCGATGATCGGATCTGTGAAGCATGAATCTTGGTCCTGTTTACCTGTTCTGGAGGCAGATAGTGTGATTTAACATTGTTTGCTTGTAATACCGTTTTGTGAAAAAGCCAGTAAATTCCACATAGTGGTGCAAAATCTAACGGCAGAGAGACCGTCGCTGTTACATTGCCTGAAGGCGGCAAAACGATGGAAGGAAGGCGATTGCGGAGTTCAGCCCGATCTTCGTCTCAGATCGGCGTATTTCTTCATACCGGGTTTTCCGGCTTTCCTGTAGTAGGAGTAAGCCTGCTGAACATTTCTTCTGGTGCAGATACCTTTTTCATACATGGTGCCGACCAGGATGAATATGTCCGGATCGTTCTCAAGTATCAAAGGGCTTTTCAATGTCTTTACCAAATAGTCGCAGTCTTTGTCGTAAAGATCAGCCTCGGTCAGCTCAATCGGCCTGTGGTATGGGTAAATGGTCTCACCCTTATAAGTGACTCTTGCAATGGCGTCGGCTTTGTAGGGTAATCACGGGGACACAATGGGTATTGTGTCCCCGGCTGCAGGGGCCGTGAGGTAGGCCTGCTACCCGGAATAGGGAGAATAGTCCGTATAGCCTTCAGCTTCTGGTGTGTACCACAATGACATGTCGTCAAACGGGGTCAGCGGCCAGTCATTTTTCAAGCGCTCCACCAGGTCGGGATTGGAGATAAATGGCCGACCAAAGGCGGCGATGTCGGCGTGGCCGGCAGCCAGGCGTTCTTCGGCATCTGTTTTGGTGTAGCCGCAGTTGCCTATGATCGTACCCTGGTACAATTCGCGGAATTCGGCCAGGGTCATTGGTTCGCCTTTCTCGTGGAACCCGAAGCCGAGGCCGTCCATGATATGGACGTAGGCGAGGTTAAGTCCGCTTAATTGCTTGACGACGTAAAGATAGGTTTCACGGAAATCCTCGCTTCCCATATCGTTGAACACACCGTTGGGGGAGAGCCTGACGCCGACCCGCTGCGCAGGCCATATTTCCGTAACGGCGGCGAGCACTTCGAGCAGGAAGCGGGTCTTGTTTTCTAGGCTTCCGCCATAGCGGTCGTCGCGTTTATTGGTCCGTGAATCGAGAAACTGGTTGAGCAGATAGCCGTTGGCACTGTGCACTTCAATGCCAGAAAAGCCGGCATCACGGGCGAGTTCGGCTGCCCTGCGGTAGTCCGCCACTGTTTTCCCGATTTCCTCAATGGTAAGGGCGTGGGGTGTCTCATAATCTTTTTTGCCGCGCGGTGTATGAATCTGATCACCCTGCAGTTTGACGGCTGAAGCCGAAACCGGCAGCTCACCATCGTGGAAGTCACTGTGAGAAGCCCTGCCGCAGTGCCAGAGCTGGAGGAAGATATGGCTGCCGGTGGGTTTCACCCTATCGGTTACGAGCCGCCAGCCGGCGGCCATTTCCTCGGTGAAGATGCCGGGGGAGCCTATCCAGCCGATGCCCCGGGATGAAATAACCGTAGCCTCGGTGATCAGCAGACCGGCCGAGGAACGCTGAAAATAGTATTCTGCCATCAGCTCGTTTGGAACCCGGGTGTCGCCAGCGCGGCCGCGGGTCATTGGGGCCATGGCGATCCTGTTCTTGAGATGCAGATCACCAATGGTGTATTGATCAAATAATGATGGAGAGGTCATGTTATACTCCTTAAGTAGTTGGGTTTGCCCAAATGGGATCATCACACTATAAACTGCTGGCAATCCGTGTCCATTTACCACCAGTTTTTTATTTTTGCAGGTGCACAATACCAGCGGGTTCGGCCCCCTGACATTCTGATGCTGGTATGAATGGCGTGCTTTCTTCTGCCGGGAGTCTTTCGGCTTTCCGGCTAAGATGATGATGAAACGCGTTTCAGCGAGTCCAGAGCTTTCTTCCGTGACTGCTGCAGATCGACGAGAGGATAGGGATAATCTTCTCCCAGGCGGATGCCCGCCTGCTCGAGAATCGATGAGGGGGCCTTCCAGGGACAGAAAAGAAACTTGTCCGGTAGATCTTGCAACTCCGGCACGAAGCGCCTGGTGTAGGCGCCGTTCTGGTCGAATTTCTGGCCCTGGGAAACAGGGTTGAATATTCTGAAAAAAGGCGCGGCATCGGTTCCGCACCCTGCCACCCACTGCCAGCTGGCACTGTTGCTGGCCAGGTCGGCATCGACCAGGCAGTCCCAGAACCAGTCGGCTCCATGACGCCAATGTATGAGCAGGTTCTTGACAAGAAAAGAGGCAACAATCATACGGACTCGATTATGCATGTATCCGGTCTGCCAAAGCTCTCGCATACCTGCGTCTACAAGCGGATACCCGGTCATCCCCTGCTGCCAGCAGTGCAGCCATTTCTGGTTCAACCACCATGGGAACCGGTCGAATTGCGGTTTGAGGTTCGACGTGGGCAGGTGGGGAAAGTGGTAGAGCAGGTAGTAGGAAAATTCACGCCATCCCAGTTCTGATTTGAACGTCTCTACATTGTCGTCATAGCCGACTTCACTGACACGCTGCCAGACCTGGCGGGGTGAAAGCTCTCCGAAGTGCAGATGCGGCGACAACCTCGAGGTGGCGCTTACGGCCGGGAAATCCCTGCCGGTGCGATAGTTGCTCAGTCTCGATTCAAGAAACGTATCCAGGGCAAGAAGCCCCCCTTCCTCGCCCATCCTCCAGTGCCGCTCTACCTTTCTGCACCAGGGATGGTCGGGCCGCAGTCTGAGGTCTTCCACCGTGATACCGCCATGGTCGGCGCGGTAAAGAGACAGGTTCGGGGGGGCTTGCTGGGGTTCTTCCAGGGTGCCCTGTTCCTGGGTACGTGCTCTTTTATAAAATGGTGTGAAGATTTTGTAGGGGCTTCCATCCTTCTTCAGAATCTGCCATGGTTCCCACAATAAGGAACCGTTGAAGCTATGAGCCTCAACTGCGTGCAGTTTGAGTCGATTTTTTAACTTTCCGTCTCGCTCTATCCGCCATGGTTCATAACAGCGGTTCCAGAACACCTGATCTATATGGTGGTCGCGGCAGAGCCGGGGAATTATCTCTTCCGCCCGACCGCGGTGGATACTGAGCGTCCCTTCAAGAGATCTATTCAGAGATTTGAGAGAATGATGCAGCCATAACCTCGAGGCGGCGCCGAGCCGCCATTTATCACTATTTTCATCATCCAGGATGAACACGGGCAAGACCTCTCCCCTGTCAGCCGCCGCCAGCAGGGCGGGGTTGTCATTGAGGCGTAAGTCCTGGCGAAACCAGCATATGCTAGTTCTTGTACTCATTTCTTCCGGAATTTTTTATTCCCTGGGGGAGCGATTGATTGTGCTCGGGAGAGGTACACTTCATGGTTCCTGCTGCAGGAGCAATAAACTCAGCGGACAGCCGGTTGTTTTCTGAAGCGCCGGGTAAGCGGATCGAGCACGCCGAAGACTTTCTTGACCTGTTCGGTGACGATTTTAGGTTCTTCCTGGAAGATTGAATCCAGCGAAATCAATGGGTCGTGGTCGGGATTGCTCAGGTAGTTCTTGATCGCTCCTATCTTTCTTTTGATTTCCTTTTCGGCCTCTTGTTTGAGGACAGATTTAAGGCGAATAATATTTTCCCTGCCCGTTTCATCCAATTCGTTGTTCTGATATCTATGTAATTTGTACTGGATTCGGCAATCAATCAGCTCGAGCAGGAGTTCTTCATAGTCCTCTCCAAGCCAGATGGTTTCCGGCACCAGGTCTCCAAAATGGGTAACCCCCAGGATATCTTTGTTCTGGCTCCAGTAACCGATCAAAAACTCGTTCTCGAGACTCTTGTAGTTCTGCCGGGGCATATACATACGCCGCAGATATTGCAGTACTTTCTCGGTTTTCTTCTTGTGTCCGCCGATAATCACCGATCCTCCCACTTCATCCTTGGTGACCCCTTTGGTCCACGGGGCACCGGTGATACCGAAGTCGTGGTAGATGGGTATGTGCAGAATTGCCGAGAGCGTGTTCAGTGCCAGGGCATAGCCGGCAGAAGGGCCTCCCACGTTATAGGAGGCAGAGAGAAGCTGATGGTGGATGGTAAGCTTGGCGAGGAATTCACCCAGCAGTTTTGCCATACTGTACTGGGGAACAAGGGCCTGGAAATAGTTTTTCACCAGTGTCAAAGCTTCCTGGGCCGACTGTTGGGTCATCTGCACGGCCATTTCCATCTGGGCCGAGCTGTCCCCTGAGGCCGATACAGCACCGGTAACCAGCACCTTCTCTGCCGACGGGCTATAAGTGAGGCTGGTGGCTATGGGCAACAGCACGCCATCCAGTTCATTGGCTCCGACACCGACGATGAAACCTTTCTGCGGCTCTTTGCTGAGCTCGGTTTCAAGGAAATCATCGAGTTCGACTTTGCCTTTTCTTGTCGGGCTCTGCGACATCTCTTCGCGCGCATGCCGCAGGTGGGAGTGGCACAGCGGATAGTCGGCTTCATTGCCGACGCTGGCGAACAGGGTGAGTGCCTCTTCGTAATTCTGCAGAAACTGGGTTGTTGATTCACGCAGAGCCTTTAACAGGGTATCGCTGTCGCCGATTGCCTCCAGAATGCCGGTGAGCGTTTTTAAATTGAATTTCAGAAAGCGTTCCTGCTTTTCAGGGGAAAGTGTGGAGATCTGCCTGAATTTCCTCAAAACCATCAGCTCGGTACTGCGCAGCGACAAAGCTTTCTCGGCAAAGGCGGCAAAATCCGCAGGGGTATTGCAGATCCCCTTGGCCGCGTTGATAATTTCGCTGGAAGTGAGGCCCGGTTCCAGCGGTATACCGGCAATGGTGGCATCGATTATCTCGTTTATGTCACGTTTAGCCAGCTGGCCCGACACTTCTAGTACTTTCAGACGTTTGGATCTGATAAGCGCGGGATCGAGCAGATCGAGACGGTTGGTGGTCAGGACGGTGAAGACCTTGGAAAGGGGCTGTTCACCATCGATTATATTGAGAAATTTGTTGGTCAGACGATCGGAAGGAGAGCCGCCGCTGCTGCTGCGCCGGGGAGCGAGTGCATCGCCTTCATCAAAGAATACCACGGCCGGGGCGATCATTTTAGCGATATCGTACACTTTCACCAGGTTTTCAACAGTGCCGTCAATGGGATCAGCCGGGTTGTGCAGGGCGCTGGGATTGGTGCTGATATCGTGAATCTTCTTGTTCTCACTAAGCCAGGTCCGCACCAGAAAGGTTTTACCGCTGCCTGGCGGGCCGTTGAGAACCACACCCTTTTCTTCGTTGACGTTGTAGACAAGGCAGTTATTCGCCATTTCCGAGAAGGTATCTTTAATATCGCCGACATAATCATTCCAGTGGGCCGTGCGGTCTATCCTGTTGACCACCTTCTTGAAAAGGTCGCCGAACGCGTTCCTGGCCACCATTTCAAAGGCGTGGCGAACGAGCAAAGGATCGTCCAGAAAATCGGCGCTGAACGTCCCTTTGAGGCTGATGATATAGCCAACCAGTTTGCGCACATAGGCAGGCGTTACCTGGAGGGCGCGATCCTTGAACACGCGATAGAATTTACCGACCGCCGTATTAAGGTCTTCGGGATCGATCCATTGGATGTTGCCAAATTCCGGCACATTTTCTTCCGTGCTGACCCGAATATTGTTGCGCATCAGCTCAATGCGGATGATCTCCTTCATGTTGGCTTTCTTGAGCCAGTATTCGGAGACGTCAATGATCAGTCCCTTTTCCACGAATCTTCTGTAAATAGCCGAGTCGAAAAGTTCCGGCTGGTCGGAAGTGGCAATGAGCAGGCAGTCTCTGGTACCGTTGATGATCTCGTCAATAATGATGTTGGAGCTGTCCACCAGGGTACCCTGCTGACGCTCGGGCCCGCCGCCGCTTGACCTGCCGCTCTCTTTCCTGGCGAAAGCGCTGTGCGCTTCCTCGAGATGTCTGATACAGGTCAGCCTCGGGTTTCCGAAGGCCCGTCGAAGATAATTACCCGGTTCTCCGGAGAGTGCCGTCTGGAAATCATTGGGGGTAATCCGGGCATAATCGACCACCAGGCTCTGCTCTTCCAGATCACTGAGGTTCTTACCAATCTGTTTGCGGAACAGATGGCTGATAACGGGAATTTTCGCCAGCCGCTCGTATCTGAGCAGACGTTTTCTGCGCTCAATTTCCGAGGCCAGTTCCGGTTCGACCTCCTCGAGAGATTTCCAGAAAGGCGCTTCGGCCATGACATTCATTCGTTTCTGGTCGAGATCGACCTCGGGGCGGACGTCACTGTCGAAGAACACCTGTTCGATGCCCTTGGTGGCGGTTGCGGTCTTTCCACTTCCGCTGGTTCCTATGAACAGGATTATCGGCGCCTGCGGGACGTCCGGATCGGTGGTGTACTCCTTTCTGATATGGGCCCGGTAGATCTTTTCAAAAAGCTCGCCGAGTTCATCGGGTAGGTGAACATCCGAGAGTTCGCGCTCGAGCAAGGCCAGCATATAGGCATGATCGTTGTCGCTGAGTTCCTTTTCGAGAATGTGATTCCAGGCTTTTCGCGGTACCGTCTGGCCGGATACTTCAAATCTTTTCTGCCAGTCAGTGAGAATTTCGGGGTTTTTCAGGATTGCCAGGTCGCGTTTACGGGGCGATATGGTAAACCAGCGAAACAGGCCGCCCAGACGCCTCACCACACCTCTGCGCGGTTTATACTGGTTGAGACGGGCACGCATGAATTCCTTGGTTTCATGCGGCCAGGACGCCACAATTGCATCTACTTCTGCAATTCGCTTTTCAGGCAGCCGTATATAGCGGACCTTTTTAGTTAATCGTCGTGCCATCAGCGTCGCTTACCTCGCTTATTCAGCTTCTTCCGGAATCGTCTTGGGTTCGGGAAGGGGCAGAGTAACTGGGGGGATTTTATCCGTATTCTGAATAACCACGGTGTTCTGCCCGGTCTGGTTCTTTTCATATGCCGAGGCCCATTTCTGCTGCACCAGAAATTGCAAAAGGGATGTGTCAGTGGATCCGTCCGGTTTGCCAATTTCTTTCTGCAGTGAACTGATACCCTCGAGGTAGGCCGCATAGAGCTTGCGGATCCTGCTGGCTTCCTGGTCGGCAGCATAGTTTTCTGCTTCAGCGATCAATTGCCGCCGTTTCTTTTCCTCGGTCGCCGCCACCAATTTATCGCCAAATCGGGTTTCTTTGAGCACGAAACTGATGATCTCGATGCCGTATTTTTCCTCCAAGGAGGGGCCGCCTTCGTTGATGGGCTGGGATTTCAGTGCCCTGAATATTTTCTCCTTCACCTGCTGCCGATCACTGATCAATTCGTTCACCGGTTCGGCCTGCATGATATCCTTGACAATGCCGTCGTAGTCCCCCTGCAGTAGAGTCATCGGCTTGAGGTTTTCTATGGCCCAGGTATTCAGGTCCGTGATCCGATAAGTCAGTAGGGCGGAGGTCCAGAGCGCTATGTTCTCTTGGGAGATGATACGCGCCGGCTCATTGCTACCCCCCAGGAAAAGCGTCTGATTCATCAGGGTAACTTCCTGCTCTATCCTGGTAAAAAAGGGCAACCGGACATGCCAGCCGATATCGGTGACCGCCTGACGTTTACCGCCCAGTTTCTCCAGGACAACGGCATAGTTCATTTTTACTTTGAAAATTGTCTTGGTGGCATAGACTGCCGCAACAATCCCGTAGACTGCAGAGATTAGTACCAGAGTGAGCAAGACGACCCGGCCGAGACGAAACACGAACGCTCTCTGAAATAACCTCACTGCCTTCCTGTCAGCCATAGTGACTCCCGTAAATCGATAAGATCAAACGTTACCTTGTATTTGACATTTTCACGTTACCCCCGCAGGCGACCTCTGACCGAGGTGACCAGACGTGCAGATTGGCCCCTTACTACGGGCGCAAATTAGGCGTAAACACTAACGTTTAAAGCATATCCACAGCGTTCCTGCCTGTCAATCGAGCGTGGTGTTTTTCTTGCTTTACCGTCCACTCATCCGCAACTATTAGATATGATGTTTATTTGTCATATTTGACGGGTCCTGAACTGGTTCTTTTGTCGGCGCCGGCAGAAGTTGCTAAAGTGGGACTCCTCTAAAAAGGGGTACCTCCACTGAAATGCAGGCAAAGAGCATTATCGTGGATTGAACGTATCAAGGTTGCAAGAGAAATCCACCAGTGGATTTGGTTACTCTCTGAAGAAACAGCAAGGGCGCCCAGCCCGTAATATAGAGGATTACCTGATCTCTGCATGGGCTGGCGGCCGGTTATGGGGAGTTTAATTTTATAGCCTGCTCCACATAGGGGAGCAGGTTGGCAGCGATAATTTCATACCCGGCGCGATTGGGATGAATACCGTCCTCCTGGTTCTTAGCTGCATCGGTGGCGACGTCCTGCAGGAAAAACGGCATAAAAACAAGTTGATGCCTGCGCGCCAGCCGGGGGTACAGATCATTGAAGGCGGAGACATAAGTTTTCCCCAGGTTGGTCACCATCATCATACCGGCAAGCACTATGGTTACTTCTTCCTGCTTCAGTCTGAGTACAATTTCTTCGATATTCTTTTCCACCAGGGTCGGGTCAATGCCTCGGAGACCGTCATTGGCGCCGGTTTCCAGAATCACTATATCCGGGTTTAATTTGAGCACCCAGTCGATACGGGCTCGGGCACCGCTGCTCGTTTCTCCGCTTATACCCGCATTGATGACTTTGTAATTGAGCCCCCGGTCCACCAGCAGTCGTTCGAGCTGAGCCGGGTAGCTGTCAGTCGGAGCAACTCCGAGCCCGGCGGTCAAACTGTCGCCCATGGCAACGATTACTCCGTGGCTGGGATCGTCTATTTCATCGCCTGCTGCAACCCTTTTTTCGGATGGCCCGGAGGATTCGCAGGAGGATGAAGCCAGCAGGGCGAGCGCACTCATTACAATCAGCAGGTGTTTTATAAACGCACACGGTTGCATCGTTTTCACCATTACGTGTTATTTTGCTGTTGCAGATACATTGCCGGCCGCTGCTGAATGATGCCGATCGAACTCGCCAAGCCGATTATCACTACCAGCAGAATCGAACTGACTACCGTCATTGCAGCAACCAGCCAATGGGGCTGGTAGACGATGTTAAACACAGTGGTGCAGATCAGCCAGGCTGCTGCTTCGGCGAATACCACGGCCACGATTGAACTGAGCAGGGCCAGCATCGCCTGTTCACAAGTCAGCACCCGCAGCACGAAGCTACTGTCAGCGCCTAGCACTTTATAATAAACCGTTTCCCTGATGCGATCGAGGCGAGTCGCGAAAATGGTGCTAACCAGGATAAGGCAGCCGGCCATGATCGAAAAGGAGGCAAAAAAGGTGACGATGACCGACAGCCGTTTCATCAATTGGCCAAAACGTTCAGCGATATCCGCCACATTGATGGTTGAGACATTGGGCAATTGGGCGACGATGGCGGTAATCATGTCGGGGATCAGCTCTTTGGGCAGGTGCATGGCTGCAAAGAATGTCTGGGGTGCCGCTTCGAGGGTGGCCGGTTCGAAGACGAAGTAGAAAAATGGATAGAGCCGGGATTTTGTTCTTGATCGTATGCTTGTCACCTGGGCATCGATTTCGACCCCCTGGATATTGAAGCGAAGCAGGTCATCGAGATCGATTTCTCCAATTTCGGCAATGGAGTCAAGCACTGAGACGGCGACCACTCCGGTGGGTAAATTTTTGCCGAGACCGTAGAGTGTGCCGCCTTCGGTAATGACTTCATCATCTAGAAGTGAATTGCGATAGGTGAGATTGAATTCCCTGCCAAGATTGTCTGTCTTTCTCTCTCGTTCCTGCTGCGGATCGATCGCCTGGCTGTTGATCGACAAGAGGCGGGCCCGGATCACTGGAAATAAAAGCACATCCTCACCCACCACAGTCTGGAACAGGTCTTTCTGATCCTGCTGGATGTCAATGCAAAAGAGATTCGGCGCGTTTTCCGGATATGACTCTATGAAGGTGGCAAACAGGTTGAGTTTCAGAAGAAAGATTACCAGCAGTACCGAAATGGCGGAAGTGAGGGTGACAATGATGGAGCGAGAGGCGTTTCCGGGGCGATAGAGGCTCTTTGCCGCCTGGCGCAGGACCAGCGTTGGCAGGGTAACCCGCTTGAGCAGCCAGAGGCAGGCGGAGGCTGTCAATGAGACGGCGCCGATCAGCAGCACCAGACCAATGACAAAGAAAATGCCAATTTTGACGTCATCGATCTGGCGTATAACCAGCAGGCACAGAAACAGACCGCAGATTATTCCCGTCAGCAGTGCGGCTGTACTTCGCTTTCCAGCCTCGGTTTCATGCCTGAATATCATCACCGGCTTGACGGTACCCAGCCGATGCAGGGGAAGCAGGGTGAACACCGTGACCACCAGGATGCCGAGTATTATTCCCTCCAGCGTGTCAACCGGGTGAAAGGCATAGCCGACACCCTGCGGGACCAGATCCCCAAAGAGCAGCGGGAAAAGACGTTTAATTACATATCCCAGTCCAATTCCTATTATGGAGCCAAAGGCACCCATGCAGGAGACCATGATCAGGTATTGGGTCAGCAAAAAGCGGTTTGAGGCGCCAAAGGCTTTGGTGACCGCAATGATTTTCTGCTTCTGGTACAGTATTGCAGAGAGTGAGCCCTGCATCCCGATACCGCTGAGCATCAGGGTAAGGATACTGATGCAGGAGAGAAAAAAGAGCAGATTATCGAAGAAGATCTTCACCCGGGAGCGGGCGTTCTTGGCCGTCTCAACCCGTTCGAGCCTGGGCGTGGCGGAGGCGCCCAGGATTTTGACAAGCTCGTCTGCCTCTGCCGGATCAGTAAGCTTGAGCAGTATCTCGTGTTCGACTCTGCTGCCCCGCCCAAGAAGGCCGAGCTGATCCACGTCTGCCATCGATATGAAAATACGTGGCCCGAAAGAGAGAAATGAGACCGGCCGCATGGACTCAAAATTAACGACGTCGACGATTTCAAAATCGGTGTCGCCAATAATCAGGCGATTCCCCATCATCAGGCCAAGTCTGTCGAGCACCTCCCGGGCAACGACGACAGTGCCCGGCTCCAGTGCTTCTCCCAGCGGTCGTCCAGAGTCAAGTGTGATGGTTCCGAAGAAGGGATAACCAGGCCCAACGGCTTTGATACTGGAAAATAACGAGTCGCCCTTTGTCTCTGATAAAGCAACCGTATAGAATTCAACGGTTCTCTGCTGGTAAAGACGGTTATCCCGTTCCAGTGCATCGACTGTGGCACGCAGCTTTTCAGAAAGGGGCTGGTGGGCATGGATAACGATGTCCCCGCCCTGGAGGGCTCTCGCCTCGTCAATCAGAGACCCATGAACATCGCGTCTGAAGCTGTTGAGAGCAGTCAGGGTGGCGATGGAAAGGGCGACGCAGATGATGAAGGTGAGAGCCTGTTTGCCGCCGTAGCGCAGTTCCTCCCAGAGAAAGCGATAGTGAATCATCATGAAGGCAAACCATCATCTACCAATCGCCCGTCGTGCAGGGTAAGAATACGGTCGGCTCGATCGGCGATTGACCTGCTGTGGGTGGCGAGCAGAAGGGTGGTGTTGAATTCCTGCTGCAGTTCAAGCAGGAGTTCAACTACCTCACGGGAATTTTCCGAATCCAGATTACCGGTAGGTTCGTCGGCGAAAATAAGACGGGGATTATTGACCAGGGCCCGGCAGATGGCGACACGTTGTTTCTCTCCACCGGACAACTGCTCGGGCCGGTTGTGACGCCGTTCCCACAGACCAACACGCTGGAGGAGGTGCGATGCCTTCTCGACGGCATCCGGATCGCGGTTAAGTTCTGCGGGAAACATGATATTTTCCAACGATGTAAGGGACGGTACCAGATGAAAGGCCTGAAAAACAAAGCCAATTAATCTGTTTCTGAGCGGGGCTAAGCCATTTTCATCGAGATCGGTTATGTCTTTGCCGGCCAGCCATACCCTCCCAATGCTTGGTTTGTCCAGTCCTGAAAGTATAGTGAGCAGGGTGGTCTTGCCGCTGCCGCTGGCCCCGGAAATAACGGTAAACTCTCCCGGCTCAAGCGCCAAAGTAATGTCATTGAGCACCACCGCTCGGCGTTCACCTATCGTGTAATGCTTTGAGACATGGGCAGCTCTCAGTATGGGGTTCGACATCCATGACTCCTGTGTACGTTACATGCTATAAACAACTCTCTGACGCCACACCATAATCATAAAATCGGGGTTATGGATGGCCGGCAGTGAATAATGAAAGGTCAACCAGGTTTGAGGGCTTATCTTTGTTCTGTGAGAGCGTGATGCTAAACGACTGTCCTCAGCCATATATCACACGCTAGCAGACAAATCGGATGGAAAATGAAGGGGTATCGTCGCAACAAGGGAACTGGACAGGGGTGCGTGGCCAACCCTTTAATCCACTTTGATGACGACAAGGGTGATATCATCCTCCTGATCGACCTCGCCTCGGAAACTTTTCACCTCTGAGACGATGGCATTCTGCAATGCAGTGGCCGTCTGTTCTCTGTCCTGGGTGATAATGTCGCAGACTCTATCGTACCCGAGAAGCAGATTTTCACTGTTTCTGGTCTCGAATATGCCGTCGGTGCCGATCAGGATGATGTCACCGGTGTCGACCTCGGTGAGCTGGTTTTCGAAGTTGTAGGACTCGTCTATCCCAAGTACGATCCCGTCCCCCTCCAGGGCGGTCACCCGGTTTTCCCGGCGCCGATAATGGAGCGGCGGCTCGTGCCCGGCCCGCACCCAGCGCAGATGATGGGTCTGCGGATCGAGCTCCAGGAAAAACATGGTGGTAAAGTTGCCGCTGGCGGCGCAGTCCCTGGTGATCCATTTATTGACCTCGTTGAGCAGGCGGGCCGGATCTGTATAATTTTCCACCGCGGAGATCATGAATGCCCGTACCGTGGTCATAAGCATCGCAGCTCCGATCCCATGTCCGCAGGCATCGGCGACGGCGATGCCCAGTTTGCCCTGCGGCAGGGTGAAGTAGTCGTAATAATCTCCCCCGGTCTGGTCGCAGTACATGGACATCCCGCTCACGTCGTAGTTCTCTATGGCAGGGTCCCGGGTTGGAATGAGGTTTTGCTGGACCTCCTCGGCGAGCTTGAGGGAGTGCATCAGTTCGAAGCGGTGCCTGAGTCCGTCGATCATATGGTTGGTGTGCTCGGCGATGACGCCGAACTCGTCCTGGGTGGCCACCGGGACTTTGCTGGTCAAGTCCCCCTGCCGGACTTTCTCGAGGATGACCGTCTGGTTGTTGAACAAAAGTTTCAGGTTCTGCGAGTAGGAAATGATGAGGTTGAAGATCAGGATCATCAGCACGCCCATGATGAACAGCACCTCATAAATCACCGACAGCTGGGCATTCATAATCGAGCCCTGGTCGCTGGCTGTGTTTGCCAGCCACTCGACATCCCGGGAGAAGACCATGATCAGCACCAGGCAGACGAAGACGAAGGTGGTGGCCGCAATCCAGGTAAACTTGAGGGTTATGGGCGAATAGTGTATCGAGCGGAATTTATACTCGCCTGATTCGGAGGCCCTGGCGATTACCTCTCTCTCCTTGATAAGCGAAGAGTTGAGGCCGATGAAAAAGCCCGCGATGATGCAGCCGATGAGCAGCGAGACGGTGCTTTCCAGCGGGAAGTGCAGGTAAATGTACTGGTAGGACATGATCAGGAAGCCGGCGCACACACAGATGAAGAACTCGAGCACAAAGGTTCTTTTGGGCTGCTCGAACTGATCGGCACTGTCGACAACTCTGCTCACCAGCAGCCAGCGGGCGATCAGCAGGGTCAGGAAGCCGATTGAAATAATTGTCCCCAGGTACACGGGGGACAGGCTCGCCATGTAGGGTCAGACCTGGCCACCGTAAAAAGTGAGCGATAAAATAGCGAAGGTATATTGTATTGCAATTCTCATAAAAGTGTTTTAGCCAGTGAATTGATTGGTGTGCTTTTCGTTTGTAATAATAATATCAAGAAGATGCATAGTCTCACATGGGGCAACTGGAGAAGGCTTGTACTGGGGTGAGGCTCCTCTGTCGGCACACTCGACGAGGCCCGACTCTCTAATGACTGGCATTATTGTAAGAAGAAATAGCCATATTATCCACCACTGCATTGAAAGGATGAACCAGCCAGGCAACTTAATGTAGTCACCTTATCACCATTCCGCTCGTGGCACCAGCGGAATTCCTGGCTGGCAAATGGGGCGGCATTGCGGGGTTTAGGGTCTTGGCGGAATAATCGCTACATCTCTCATCAAAGACCGAAAAGATGGTTGATTGAGTATTTATGCAATGTCGGGGATGGTTGTGATAGAGCAGGGAGATATACACCACGACATTAGTCAAATCCATCCCATCATGCTGTGCTGCTCGCTGTGGTGCCTGCTCACAGCGCTACAAGGCTGCTCCACGCGCCTTACCTGATTGGGCGCCTTGAACTAATGTTGTCATGTATAGCTATGGGAAAAGAAATTAAGAGGGTCCAGGAAAAACGGGAAAAGTTGATCCAAGCTTGCTAAGGTTAATTCCCCAAAATGAGTTTAAAACACCAACTTTGATGATGATTAAGTACACTTCCAAGTGGAGCTCAATATGATCGCAAGACTATTAGTTCTAATGATTGTTGTTGGTTTATTGCCCTTCCCTGCGCTGCATGCGTCTTCTTCAGATACGCAAAAGTTGGTTGAAGCAATTAATACTGAATTGGAATCCACTGATGATCCAAAATCTAGAGCCAAGTTATATTGCTATAGGGCCAGAAACCACACTAAGTCTGGAGACCATGAAAAGGCCAAAGACGATTACCTAAAAGCCTTAAATACATCCTATGAAGGATGGATATTAAAGGAACTTGGTTATTTCATGTATAAGCTCGGGGAATATGAGAAGGCTTACAATGTATCAGTCAAACTACTGAATGACTTTCCATATCTTGAACAGGAAGCCAAGAAACTTAAAATACAGTCAAAAAAGAAGTGGCAGGAAGAATATACAGAGAATAACCCGCCAACAATTACTATCGATACAGTTCCTGACCCAAATAGAGTTACTCGCCATGATATGATCAAACAAACTGAGACGAGCCGGAGGACAAAAAATAGTGATGGTAGGCAAACCAATAAATCAAATAAATCTGGATATAAATATTGGGAAACCCATCCCAAAACAAAAAATATCCCAGTACCTAAGCAGAGGAATTTAGATTATTAGGGTCTTCAGACTTCAATATCATTCATGTATAGTCTTCAGAATCTGACCTTCTTCTAAATTGCTGGAAAATGGAAAGATCAGAAAGTAATCATCTTCCTTACAAACAATGGGTTATATCCAAAGACAGCACTGAGGTGGTGGAGGAGTGCGTGCTGCCCCTCGTTTCTCCACATCTGGGTGATCTGGGCATCGACTTCACGATATTCATCTAGTAGGAGATTGATATTTCTCTGCTCATCTGTTGATTCTTGCATGGCTTCATTTATAAGCCCGAGCCATAGCGAACTGACACCCATAATGAAGGAAGGCCAGTTTTTCTGAATATCTTTTGGCCAATTGGGATCGCTGGTATCTTCAATGTGTGGAAATCTGGGTTTGTTGGGGTCGCCCGTAATCACTCTTTCAACAAGATTCGCTTCTAGAGCTTGCTGCACTATCGAACTCTGTTTGATTTCCCCATAAATGTTAGCAGCAGTTTCGGGTTTGCTAAAGAATATGAAGGAGAACTGGTGCCCCGCATTATCACGCGCTGCTCTTCGGTGGAAGCGCCAGTATGAGATATCTTCATTATGATTTTGAAGAATGGGAGAAATAACCGAATGAGCAAGTAATAAATCCATACCCCAGTTTAATCTACTATTTTCCGGCCACACGATTTTGAATTGGCATCTCCACCAATAGTTATTGTCTGTATCCTTGAATGCCGGTGGAAGATTTGCCTGAGGAAGATTCTGGTTGTGCAATTCTTTGGAACTGCAGCCACACATCATGGCGAGGATGAGGGCTATAGTCAGAATTGCTTTGTAGTTAGAAGGAGACAACATTAAAGTATTGTAGTCTATTCGGTTCATTTCGCCTTTGTTCTGTATTCTCTCATACTTTGTAAAGAATGATTACATTCGAGTCAATGAAATCATGGCTTTCAAACGGATAGAGATCTTGCAGGTAGAGATTGGAAAATGGCTCTTACCGATGAACACTCTGTCCAAGTTATCAGTCAACTTAATTTGAGATAGGTTTATATCTAACCCCTTCAGAAGTTGCTGGGACATCGCTGTCTGGAGGTGACGCAGAGATATGCTCATTTGCTCGATAAAACGATAAGGGATGCAACAGAGGTCTTCGATAGGTCTATGTGACCTAGTTGTTCGTTATCTTGGAAGTCACTCCGCCATTTCTTTTCTGGGGCATGATCAAATTCATCGGCCATTCCAGTGCTACTGTTCTTTCCAAAATATTTGACATTGAGTAGTATTTCACGAAACAGGTTAAAATAGAATAACGATGGACAGAAACACAAAACCGACAATCAGCGAGTCCTACACCGCAGAGAAATTCGAGGACGAACTGCTCCTCTACAGCAAGACAGACGAGCAGGCATTATATCTGAACAACACCGCCCAGGCAGTCCTGCAGCTATGTGGCGATGATTTAACCGTTGCCCAAATCATCGACTACCTCCAGCAGCACTACCCAGACCAACGGGAAGAAATCGATCAGGAAGTTATCGAGGTGCTCTCAACTCTTGAGTCAAATGGTGTGATTACTTTTGAATATGAGTAATCAGAGCCAGTCCCTGAAAACCGGCTTCGGCAGTCAATCCTTCGAGATCGAGTGCAACAATAACGATGCTTATCGTCTGGCCGAATTTTTGTTTTTCGACTTTCCCGGTGTGGTGGCCGAGCAGGAGCCAAAACGCTATGATCTGATCTACTCAGGATCACGACCAATGATTTCTCTTTGGGAAGACGATAAGCGCCTCTATTTTGGTCAAAACCCCTATCACCTGGCGGTCATCCTGATGAACGAAGTTCTTTACCACTGCATCGATGCCAACAGGGAAAGCCACGCTTTACACGCCGGTGCGGTGATCCGAGGGAACTCCTGCATCATCCTGCCGGGTCAGAGCGGAATGGGTAAAAGCACCCTGACGGCTTGGCTGGTGGCTCATGGGTATCAGTACCTGACCGATGAATTGATATTTCTCGCAGAAGATGGCACGGTGACCCCTGTTACCCGGCCTATCAGCCTCAAATCCAGCTTTAACCAAAATTCATGGATGAACCTGCACGATTACCATGATCAGATCATTGTTTCTGAAAACGAGATGATGATTCCACACCGGCTTCTCAACCAGACATTTACTCCACAGGAGCCTCTGGTGACACATATCGTCTTCCCACATTACGTCGAGGGGGCGACGATGACGCTCCAACAGCTGTCGCCAGCGAAGAGCTGCTTTCTGCTCATGCAGTCTCACGTAAACGCCAGGAATCTTGAAGGGCTTGGTGTACCGGTTCTGGCGGAAACGGTGAGGAACTGCCACTCGTATTCGCTCACTTATAGTCGGTTCGAAGATGTGGAATCGATATTCTGTGCTTCGAATTTCCTGAACTGACAATGCGCTTTCCTCTCCTCGAGTTGTGCGCCCGCATTTATGGTCATGCCGAGCAGCACGCTTTATTACGCCACCTCAGTGGCGACATTGAAGACTGGCGGCTGCTGCTCACTCAGGCCGAGCAGGAAGGGGTGACTCCTCTTCTCGCAAAGCACTTGCTCGAATCCGGCAGTATTTATCCCGCATGGGTGAAGCGTAGTCTACATGTTGTTCTGGAGCGTCACCAGCAACTGGCCGAGGCCCGCACACGGGTGCTTCTCGAGGTGCTCGACTTATTCAGGCAGGAAGGTATTCCCTGCCTCGTGCTCAAAGGTGGTGCCCTTGCCTACACTATCTATCCTGATCCCTCCTCAAGGCCGATGCGGGATATTGACCTGCTGCTCAGCAGGCATGAGGTAGATCGGGCACATGATCTTCTAAAAGCCCACGGATTCAGGCAGGAAAAAGCTGTAATACCGAAAGATCACTTCCATCTGCCCCCGCTCTATTATCAAATTGGAAAAACATCGGTATGTGTGGAGCTTCACCGTGGGCTCTACCCTCAATGTCCCCCGTATTATCCCGACGTTGATTTTGATCAGCTTTATGCGGGGAGACAGCAGTTCGCCATCGGTACTGAAGCAGCCTTCACCTTCTCAGATGAGGAAATGCTCTACTATCTTTATCAGCACGGGTTACGAGCACCGCTGACCTACGAGCCCTTCAAACTCATCAATGTGGCGGATATTGTCGGCTTTGTCGAAACCCTTGGTGAAAGGCTTGACTGGGAACGGATGCGCAGTGATTACCCTCTTCTGTGCTCGGCTCTGCCGCTGCTCCATCATCTCACACCATGGGATAGGGAAAAAGTACCAGCATGGATGATACCGGTGAATAAGCTGGCACCGATCCCATATCAGGGCTGGCCACATAAGAGGATGAAGGAATTGAAGGCTGAAGGCACAACGCTACTGGAAATTCTGCGTAGGACCTTCCTGCCTTCTATATGGTGGCTGAAGATGTATTACGGGACGCTTTCAACGCTGCAACTACTACTGTGTCTATTGTGGAAGCATCCCCGTCATGTTTACTGGTGGGTTCGAATGTATCGTTCTCTCGCACAGTAAGAACACTCTGGAATGCCTTCAGAAGCTCGCGAGCGAGGGTCTGCTGTTCATCCTCATCCACTACCTCTGATAAGTAATTCTCGACCATGCAGGATGATCTCAGGACGATAGAGTGATCGTTCTGGCATAACCAGCGTGTGACCAGATTCTGCATGGATATAACTTCTGCAAGGCCCATGCCGGATCCAGTGAGAACTTCCAGTTCAGAATCTACATCCAACCCACTGCGAAGCTGTTCGTCGTGTGCGAGTGTCTGTCGGATGTATCTCTTGACGATCCCTTTAATTTAATTCGTATCGGGTATTGCCTGAGACATATGTGCTGCCGCCTTCAGTCTTATGTCGTTGCATAACCCATGAATATATGCTGCTCTCTGCTGCGCCCTGTGTGCTGCTTTCCGGATCGATCCGCTACAAAGGCAATAGCGGAACTCGGATTGTCCCACGTACTTCCACAACGATTTGGGGACACAAAGACGGAAGGTATACCCGCTCGATGGATGAAGGTAAATGTATCTCGGACTTGAAGTGTGCTGCGCTTGGACTGCTGTGTGTGAATTGGTCAAGGTCAAACTCCTCTTCTTCATCAATGTTGTCATTCACACAACGGATAAAGAATCGGATAAAGCCAGACCTTGAACTATCATGATTTGGCTTTTTTATTTTATTTCAATAACTTGGTGGAGGCGGCGGGAGTCGAACCCGCGTCCGCAAATGCTCCCCTCTCGTATCTACATGCTTAGTTCCCGACTTGAAGGTTCGCACCGGGTATGCCGCGGGAACAGAGCGGACCTGGCGCTATTCTGCGAAAATCTCACCTACTGACGTACAGACACCATCAGCCAGCCAGCCCGTTGAGTCGACGCCCCGGATCCGGTCTTACGGGCAAAAACCGGCGGGACGGCAGTATGACAGGTATTAAGCTGCTACTGCGTAGTTATAATCGTCTGCGATTATATTTAGGTTCTATTGGATTTACGAGCTAATAGAACGCTCGGCATGCAACGACGAGCTTGCACATCCCCGTCGAAACCGTTTCGCCCCCAGATTGTAAAAGATCAACTATCACGGTCGCGGCGCATGGCGCGCTCGACCTCCCTGTCGGACTGCTTCTTTTTTAATGCAGCCCGTTTATCGTACTGTCTTTTGCCGCGGGCAAGGCCTAATTCAACCTTCGCTTTGCCCTTATCATTAAAGTATATCGACAGTGGTATGAGGGCAAGCCCTTTCTCCTGCAACTTGCCGATCAGCTTTTTCAACTCCCGCTTGTGCAGCAGAAGTTTTCGCACCCTGAGCGGGTCATTGGGATTATGGGTGGCGTGACTGTATTGAGAAATATGGACATTATGCAGGATCGCCTCGCCCTGTTCATTAATCTGCACATAGCCATCCTTGAGATTAGCCTTTCCGGCGCGCAGAGATTTCACCTCCGGGCCGGAAAGCACCATGCCGGCTTCAAGTTTGGTTTCGATGGCATAGTCGTGATACGCCTTTTTATTGCGGCAAACTATTTTAACGCCCATAATTCCCTGTCCGGCGGCGTCACTCAGCGGTGACCCTGAGGGCCTCCTCGTAGGTGGTAATTCCCAGCTTTACTTTCCTCCAGGCATCCTCTCGCAAGGTAGTCATCCCTTCTCTTATCGCAACCTGGCGCATATCTTCGGTGGTTTCGCCAGCGGCGATCATTTCCTTGAGCCTGGTCGACAGCGGAAAAATCTCGAAGATGCCCGAGCGGCCTTTATAACCAGTGTTCCTGCACTCACGACATCCGACACCGCGTCGCAGGGTGACCGGGTCGCTGCCTGACACCGGAAATCCCATCTTGTAAAGCAGATCAGCCTCGACCTGAATAGGCTCCGAGCAGTCCGGGCAGATGGTCTTGACCAGACGCTGGGCCATTGCTCCAAGCAGGGTGGAACTGATCAGAAATGATTCGAGGCCGAGATCCTTGAGTCTGGCGATGGAAGATATGGCATCGTTGGTGTGCAGGGTGGAGAACACCAGGTGACCGGTCATCGCCGCCTGGACTGCGTGGGCAGCAGTGTCATTGTCCCTGATCTCGCCGATCATGATCACATCCGGGTCCTGGCGCAGAATATGTCTCAAAATGGTGGAAAAGGTTACATTGATAAGCGGCTGGACCGCGATCTGGTTGAACTCTTCATGTACCATTTCCACCGGGTCTTCCACCGTCACCAGATTCATTTCCGGCGTGGCAATCGTTTTCA
>JAHEER010000086.1 GCA_024640625.1 Desulfobulbaceae bacterium | reverse complement strand
CCTGAAGTTCAGTAGGCCCAATCAGTACGGGGCTATCCGGTTGATCTCTCAAGGTAATGTACCTACAGGCCAAAGGCTTTGAGCGCCCTAGCACAGTGAGGAGTAAAAAATAACATGAGTATGAAACTATCGACCTTTACGAGATTCTTGATGATTCTCGCTTTGCTCGTCTCGGTTGGCCTTATGGTCGGATGTTCGGGCGATGACGGCTCTACCGGCCCACAGGGCCCCGCCGGCCCACAAGGCCCTGCAGGCCCTGCAGGCCCTCCAGGTGAGGATCTGACCCAGGCCATTGAGCCGGAATCCTGTTCGGTGTGTCACGCCAACGCTGGCACGGAAGGGCACCAGGGAATTTACGATAAGTATCTGGATGATAGCCAGCTGGCAATGGAAATCACCGAAGTCAAAAGCGTAGCTGCTGGCGGTGCCTTTAACGTCACCATGACAGTCAGCATCATGAAAGGCGGCCTGCCGTTTATCGACGCCAACGGTCTGCCGACCCTTGAGCAACAGCGGTTCTATGTTCAGGGCTACGACTCCGCGACGAGAAGCTATCCCAACGCGATGAACGCGTCATTTAGCAATCCGGTCGCTGTTGCAGGTCAGCCAGGCGTATACAAATTAACGGCCACGGGCGTTTCCTATGCACCCGAGAAATCGAACGCCCAGGCTTATGGCTATATAGCCCAGGGACTTCTTGACACCGAAAAGAGACCGGGCGGTCATATCGATCTTTACGATGATTTGGCCAGTGCAGGCATGACTTTTGGTGATGCGGATGAATATGAATCCTATGCCAATGTCGAAGGCTGCGAAAAGTGCCACGGTACACCGTATCGCAAGCACGGCTATAGGGAAGCAGTCGTTGCCGGCCTGCCAACATTCTCGTCTTGCAAAGTTTGCCATATGGACGACAGGGCAGGTGGTCATGAAGACTGGCAGCAGATCGTCGATGACCCGGTAGCCTGGGGCAATGGTGATAGCGCCAAATTGCCTGAGTACGCGTATACGCGCAGGATCATGAACGACGTGCACATGTCGCACGCCATGGAATTCCCCTATCCGCAGAAAATGAGCAACTGTATCACCTGTCACGAAGGCAAGATGGACAAGATCACGGCCGATGAATTCTTCGTGGCGGAAACCTGCAAGAGCTGTCACGGAATCCAGTCACGTCCTGACGAATATAACGATCTGACCTTTTATGAAAAGCGCGCTCCTTCGATGGAAGATATCTGGGAAGAAGAAGGTGTGGCAAGCTTGCACAACATGGGCGCTAACTGTCTGAACTGTCATTCCAGCAATGGCAGCGCTCCGACCTTCGCCGAACTCCATACCGGCTACGACTCGGAAATCTATGACGAAAACGGCGACAAGTATTCGGAGCTCTATACAGCCGAAATCACCAGCCTGTCGCTGGATGACGGCATGGTTGATATCAAGTTCTCGGCCAACACGGATCAGATAACCGCGCCTCAGGTTCTGGTTTCTTTCTACGGATACGGCACCAAGCAGTTTATCGTTTCCAGTCACAGCAGGGATGCCAACGGCAACCGTATGGAGAAAACCATCGGTTCGGATAACCCGCTGTTTACCGAAGAGGCCGACAGCGTGCAGGGTAGCTGGCATGTAGTCCTTGATACGACCGCTTACGCGTCAGATCCGACAATTGGGGAAATGATCCACGACGGTGTCATCAGGAAGCTGGAAGTATCCATACGGCCGACTCTGAGGATTGACGATGCGACCGTGGCCACCAATGCGGTGTCCAAGACCCTGGATCTGGAGAGCAATGCGACCGTCGACGACTACTTCAAGGGCGCTAATGCCGTTGCCAAAGTAGAGGGCTGCAATAAGTGTCACGATGCGCTGGCCACGTCGTTCCATTCCGGCGACCGTGGTGGCGACATCACAGTCTGCAAGCACTGTCACGTTCCCAGCAGTGGCGGTAGCCACCTGGAAATGCAGTCGCGCGAGCTCGCAAGTTATGTCCATGCGATCCACTCGTTCCAGGCGTTCGATACGGATGAAGTAAACTTCGAGGATAAGGTCGAAGCAAAACTCTATGGGCTTCATATCGAGCATACCTTCCCCAACTTCTCGATCAAGAACTGTGAAGCTTGTCACGTGAAAGGCACTTTTAACCCGGTGGATCAGTCCGAATCGTTGCCCGCTGTGTTGTCGGCATCGTATGAGAATGAAACATGGGTGAGAAGTATCAATAATGTGCCGAGTTATGTAACCGGTCCCAGCTCGAGAGCCTGTGGTGCATGTCACAGAACCGAGTTGATCAACGAAGATGAAGCAGCTGAGTTGGCATCGTTCTTCCAGCATACCAAGCAGGGCGGATACCTGGTTGAAGAAGATGAGATGCCATGGGATGAGGTAGTTGCCGAAATCATGGCCTTGTTTGACTAGTAAGTATGCGAGGTGGGCCGCTGGCCCACCTCGTTTTCCAGAAAGACAGGACGTAAAAGAAAACCGGGCTTTGCCCGGTTTTTTTTGCCTGCAAATTCGCAGTTTTAAGGGTTATTCAAGCGGCAACGTGATTTGCCCGGAGAAAGTATCTCCGGTCTGTTGAAGCCCCATCAGCACGAAGCCATTGCGCAGTGATTGCGGCGTGTCAGGCGTCGGCCGAAGACTCAGTTCCACCCGGCAGCTTTCCAAATTGCACTGAAACGAACTGTCACCGGGCAACATGGGTTGCGAATTCGTCAAGACCCCGTTAATGGCATCGCCTTCACCAGAAAACTGCATAAACGGCGAACCGATATGCCAATATTCCGATTCAAATTGCATTTCTGCGTTTTGCCAGTCGAGCCGCCCCTCGAGTTGGCTGGGAAAGAAGGTGTTTGCCGGAAGTCGCAGGGTTTGAAGATCGAGCACAAAATGACCCTGTAAGCTCACCCCCGACCGAAACCATGAATCAAGCGAACTGCCGTGAAGTTCCCAATGCAGTGCCTGCAGCTCGAGCTGCCGCGACAGCAGGTTCAATCCGATATTCCCGCGATTCCTGGGTGTCTGTTGTTCATAAACATTCGCTTCGAGTGTTCCTGTAAGCAGCAGTGTCGGCTTGACTGTCCAGTTCAAATCCTGAACGGGCAGCGCCTTGCCTGAATACAGGATCTGTTTGACCTCGCCCCGCCACACAGAGCCGCCGATGCCCAGGAATTGAAGCTTGCCGTAATGTTCCGGAATCAGCAATTTTGCCGGCAAGTGCGCCAGTAAGCTGAAGCCGAAAACAATACAGGCGACGATGAACAACAACCATTTTTGCATGATGCGCAATAGAACCTGTATTAGAAAATCAATGGAAATTAGCCCCGGAGTGGTTAGCGGGCGAGGAGTAACTGTACGCCAAGAAGATCCGTTTTGCGATCCAGCTGAATATCCACCCGTTGTGCCCTGACGCCCTGCTGATGCAGGTTGCCCAGCCATTGCATCAATTGATCATAGGAAGCGCCTTCAAGACTCACCTGGATCTGATTGTTGCCGCTGGGTTGCAGGCGTCGGAGCGCATTGCGCAAGCCCTGTTGCTGGGCGCTGCTCTCGACCTGGGTCAACAGGGATCCGGAATCTGAGGTTCCGGGGTTTGATGAGGACGCCTTGAGGTCGAAAGCCTGCCGTTGCGCGACAGAAAAAGCTTCCTGGGCAGAGCGCAGTCTCTGTTCAGCATCGTCGCGGCCGGAATAAACGGGATCAATGATCAACAGGTAGAACAACAGCAAGCCGAGAAAAACAACACTGTAGCGTAGTATTTTCTGTTCCCTGGTTTGTAAACCCTGCCAGCGGTTCGCAAGAACGTCGATCAGTTCCATCAGCCTGCACTCCCTGGCGCTTGTGGGGTTCTGGTTTTGATGACCAGGTTACTGTGTGCGCTGTCGGAATCAGTGCCGGCATCGAGCAATGAGGCACTAAGCCCTTGTTGCTCAATCTGTTGGCGCAGCTCATCCAGTTGCTGCAAACTGGTTCCCTGCAAGGCCACTGTCAGGGTGCCATCTTTAAAGTTGATGCCAGTCACGGTAACCGGCTGCTGGCTGATGGTAGAGGAAACCCGACTGAGCAATGGCAGAAATTCTGCACCACCAGCGCCGGACTTATTAAGCTGTTGCCAGGCAATCAATAATTGCGTCTGTGGATCTCGAATCAGCTTGGCTTCAGGCAGTGCCTCTCTGGCCAAGTCCATGATTGATGTCTGTAACTGTTCGTTTTCACGATTGAAACGAGCTGTCTCAAGGCCGGTTTGCAGCAAGCCGATACATATAACAACAAAAGCTAACACGGCTGCCGTTGCCCAGGGGCGCCAGTTCCAGCTACCCTGCTGTAGCACCTTGAATTCGCCCTGCAACAAATTCAGCGACGCATTCGATGCGCCGGCAGCGAGCTGTTGCAACGGGTTGGCAACCACCTGCTCCTTGATTTGCCAGTTGTCGGGCAGTACGGGGACGGCTGTATCAGCCGATCTGAACCAGTGTATTGACCTGGTGGAATCGTCACTCTCGGCGTCCCATCCGGTGTTCAGTAATAAGCCCAACCGGGATAGGGGAGTCGAGAAACCCGTGCCATCCGGGCAGCGAACCAGTGCGCGGTCACCGTTGACCATAATTTGCCAGGTAGCCGGTTTTTCCGGCAACATCGCATAATCCGGAAGCATCCTGTCAGGCGTAATGCCGGCATCGGTAAATGTTTTGAGCAGGTCACGCAGTTGCTGTTTGCGGGTAATGGCGACCAGGGTCCCGCCCTGAGAGTTATCGGGGCCGACGGCCGCATGCTCATGTGTCACATCGGAGGCTATGCTGTCTTCCAACATAAAAGGCAACGCCTTCAAGGCCTGGCGGCGACGTTTTTTCGGCAGGTTGACCGTGGTTGTCAGTACATTCTCACCGGGTATCAGCACGATCCATTGACAATCATCGGGTGGTTGTTGCAGCAGGACGGACAATTCCCCTTTTTCGGGACTCGAAGCAGCAGGGGCTTCCCCGTCCGACAGGCGCAACCATTGCGCGGCGCAATCACTATCCCCGTGTTCGTCGTCATCGGTAAAACTGACCGGTGGCAAAAGTTGTACTATCAATGTATCCGTCATGTTCTCTAATTCTGGTAGCCCGCTACGAGGTTGTTGTCCGTTTGAGTCAGAATCCCCTCCCGCGTGGGGCCAAACCTTCTTTGTATAACGGTTATTATCCCGGTTGGTGACCGGTAAAGCACAGATTGTAATGTCAGTGGTGCATTGCCCAGCATAACATTTGCAGTCAGTAGAAAATATTGACTACTCACGGTCAAGTAGTCTTCTTTGATTTCTTTTCCGGCAAAAATCTTCTCTTCGACAAAGTTATCAACGTCCTGATAGGGATTATCGTCGCGCGCAACAACCATACTTTCTATGTCAGGCGGATTGACATCATAGGTCAGGCTTTGCAGCAGCAAGGGCGAAGCAGTATTCACGTTGATTTCAACGCCTCCCGGTAACGCACTTACGTAAAACATAAGGACATTGTAATCCTGGACACTGACGCCTTTGACCAGCAGCAACTCGCTGATATCGGCAAGACCACGGTTGGCGGCCCGGTAAGGAGGGTTCAACAGGGTATAACTTTCATCTTCAGCGCCATTAACACGCTCCTCCGTATCTTCATCAATCCAGTCTTGCAGAGCGGGGATAAAGCCGGGATCGACATTGACGGCCTGACACAGCCGGGTGAAGCGCTCTGCCTGTAACGGGTCGAGCACCGAATTGAGATTAAAGCGTCCCTGCAGGTCCTGGAGTTGTCCTGTTATATACCCACCATCAATGGGCAAAGGGGGCAATTCATAAGCCCAGTTCTCTTTCAAATAGTCGTAATTGTTCTGTTTAGCATCTTTGCTGAGTTCGATTCCTGCCCAGTGCTCGGCTCCCAGTGCATAAGCGATCGCCTGGTCGCGGTAAATGATATTGGCGGTGCGCTGGGTGTCAAAATTCTGACGTTTCATCATTGCGGTGGCGATAATGGAGGCGATGGCCACTACCAGCACCGCTGTGATCAGGGCCACACCGCGCCCCCTTCCAGGCAGCGTGGGTTGATCAGACCGGAGCCGGGAACAGGCGGCGAATTTCACCCCAACCCTCCAATTCGATCGTTAATTCTACGGCGCGTATTTTGGCGTTATTCGAAATGGGCCAGTCCAGATGCCAAAGGTTATTCTGATCGAGAACACGTATTTGCAGATTGGTTACATTGCTTAAAAGGGATGCGCTTAACGGACGGTCTCCTTGTGTGATGTCAAGATGGCGCCAGTGTGAACGAATAAATTGTTCGTCCCGCAAGGAATAGGATACCCGCAACAACTCGGCCTGATCGAGTTTCAGGGATGAAAAATTGCCGTCGCGGGTGAAGACCAGCTCCCGTCCATTGATTAAAGCAATGGCGGACTCCTTGTCGCCAAAGGCGTCACGGACGTCGCGCGGGCTCAGTTGCATGATGTCCCGCTGAAACAGCGCCAGGCTCATTTGCACGGCCTCCAAATCCTTCATGGATGCGTTGAAGTTTTCTTCGGCTTTGAGGCTGTTTTGCAAACTGCTATATGCAGCTGCGCTTATGATGGAAAAAACAGCAATGACGACCAGCAACTCCAGGAGGGTTACGCCCGATTGTCTGGCGGCGATCCATCTGGCCTTGCATGGGCTGAAGGCTGTCGCGATATTCACATTGGTTTTTCCAGAAATGCAATCAGGGAAGCTTTTTCATCACCATCCAGCGAAACGCGTATGGTAACGAGCCGGAGTTCGGGAACCCCGGTGTCCCTCACCTCGGTCTCCAATTGCCAGGTTTGGTTGGCCATGGTCTCCGTGCCGTTGGTGACACCGGGACTGGGCCACTCCTGGTTAATCGAAAGCTCAGCGGCCCGATTGCCAGCCACCCAATGGGCGATGGTCTTTTGCTTGAGAAATACCCCGGCATGCGCGGCCTGGCTGGTGGAGTGCAGTACCGCCGTCATGCCAATGGCCAGTACGGCCACCGCGACCATAAGCTCGATCAGGGTAAAACCCATCAAAGATTTGATCCTGGCCTTGACGCCCGTCACCGTAACGGCTCCAGTTCCAGGTCGAATACGCCCACCGGATTGGCGAACAGCCGCCACTGGTCTTTATCTGCCGGATCGTTCAGGGTCCATTCGAATGGCGTGACCTCGCCGGTGGCAAAAAACAGGATTTGCGGTTGCGGTTTGTCACTGTCAGCCAATACGTCCTTGTATTCCAGCCCATTGAGCCACAAGGTTTGCGAAAGGTTATCGGGCAGGTCGTATTCGGAAAATATGGGAGTATCCAGGAACCACCATTGCTGCGCCCGCCAGTTCAATACCCGGTAGCGGTTCCCCCTTAATTCCAGGCCCAGATCCTGGTTGAACAACACGGCCTGTTCACGGGCCGCTTCGAGCACCTCGTAAAAACGACGACTTTCCCTTTGGGCAGACGGCTTGTTGGGTGAAAATGACAAGGCCATAAGGGACGTCAGAATTCCGATAATAACCACCACCACCAACAACTCGATCAAAGTAAAGCCTTCTCCCTTGAAAGAAACATGGAACTGTTGATTGTTCGATTGCACGGGGATCAGGGGCCTGTTAACCCTACTTTCAACCCTTATCAGGATCCCAGTTTCCAATATCGGCATTTTTACCTGTGCCGCCCTGCAGACCATCGGCGCCCAGCGTGTAGACATCCATTTCTCCATGTAATCCCGGGCTTAAGTACAAATAGGGGTTGCCCCAGGGGTCATTGGACAGTCGTTCAATGTACTTGGGATTCAGGGCCTCGAGGCCCTCTTCCGTGGTTGGGTAGTTGAAGTTGTCCAACTTGTAAAGGTTGAGGGCGCTCTCGATGGCGCGAATATCCGTCTGGGCTTTGACCATGCGTGCGGTGTCCGGACGATCCATGACCTTGGGCACGATGATCGCTGCAAGAATGCCGAGAATAACGACGACTACCATGACTTCGATGAGCGTAAATCCCTGGAGTTTCTGTTTCATAAACACCCTTCTATTTCATTTGACTAGTTGGTTCATTTCAAAAATGGGCATCAGTATTGCCAATACGATGACCAGCACGATACCGCCCATGGCGAGAATCAATAACGGTTCGAACAAACCCAGGGCAGTGGCGGTCTTGGTTTCAATTTCCTGCTCCTGGTTAATGGCTGCGCGTTCCATCATTTCCGGTAACCGGCCACTGACTTCACCGTTGCGGATAAGCTCCAGCGTCAGTGGTGGAAACAGCCCCGTATTGGCCAGCGATTGGCCAATACCAGCGCCCTCTTTCACCCTTTGACCCGTTATATCGACCGCTTCTATCATGGCCCTGTTGTGTATGACCTGCTTTACGATGTTCAGCGATTCCAGGGCGGGCACACCACTGCCCAGCAATATACTCATGGTACGGGTGAAGCGCGCGGATTCCATGCCTTTGATCAGACCGCTAACCAGAGGAATGCGCAACTGAAACAGGTGCCAGCGCATCTGCCAGTGAGGGTTTTTTAGCAACATCTTTATGGCCACGACAATCGTGCCCAGCAATAGCAACAAAAACAGGCCATAAGCCCGAATAAAATCACTGCTTGCGATCAGGCCGCGGGTCAGAGTGGGCAATTCTTGCCCGGTGCTTTCAAATACCTGCACCACCGTTGGTACAACATAGGTAAGCAGTGCTATGACCACGCCAATGGCCACCACGGACAGTACGATCGGATAAATCAGCGCCAGGCTGGTTTTTTGTTGCACCCGATTACGCGCTTCCAGGTAATCGGAAAGACGCTCCAGGACCTTGTCCAGCTTTCCTGCCTGTTCACCGGCAAATACCGTTGCCCGGTAGAGCTGCGAGAACGTCTGCGGGAATTCTCCCAGGCCCGTGGCCAGTTCGTGGCCTTCGAGCACCTTGGCGCGAACAGCCAGCAAGACCCGGCTTGAGGCACGCTGGGTGCTCTGGCGCGCAACCGATTGAAGCGCCGATTCAACGGGTGTGCCGGCGGCGATAAGTGTCGCCAACTGGCGTGTGATCAGTGTTAGTGTCGCGGTACTGAGCCGGTGCCCCCGCTGGAAAAAGCCGCTGAATGTTTTAAAGTTCTGCGCGGCCTTTTCTTTGACCGCTATAACTTCCAGGGGCAGCCAGCCTTTTTCGCGAATTTGTTGACGGACCTGTCGCTCCGAATCGCCTTCCAGCAGTCCGTGCTCTTTGTTGCCAATCGCATTTAGCGCTTTGTATTCAAACGCGGGCATGGAGCTCTATTCTTCCTTGGTGACGCGAAGAACCTCTTCCAGTGACGTTGTGCCGTTCAGCACTTGTCGCCAACCATCCTGGCGTAAACTGGGATAAAGCGAGTAAGCGTGATTACGAAGAATCTGTTCAGAGGCGTTATCGTGAATCATATTCTGCAATGTATTATCGATGGCTATTACCTCGTAAATACCGGTGCGTCCCATATAACCCCTTTGTTGACAGAGTCCACAGGCTTCCGCTTTGAATAGCGTTGGGGGATTTTGGCTGTCCACATCCATTACCCGGCATTGTTCCTCGGAGGCGGTGTAGGCTTGCTTGCAATGCGGGCAAAGAACACGCACCAGGCGTTGGGCGACAACGGCCAGCAGGCTGGATGACAGTAGAAAACTCTCAACACCCATATCCCGCAGGCGGGTAATTGCGCCGATCCCGCTATTGGTGTGCAAAGTGGAGAGCACCAGGTGACCAGTCAAACTGGCTTGCACCGCAATCTGGGCGGTATCCAGGTCGCGAATCTCGCCAACCATCACGACATCGGGATCCTGTCGCAGGATGGCTCTCAGACCGCGTGCAAAACTCATATTGATCTTGTTGTTTACCTGGGTCTGACCAACACCATCCAGATCGTATTCGATGGGGTCTTCAACCGTTAATATGTTGCGTTCGGCATTGTTCAGTCTTGACAGGGCAGCATACAGAGTAGTGGTTTTGCCGGAACCGGTTGGGCCGGTTACCAGGATGATGCCGTGGGGCTTGTGAATCAGTTCGTCGAGAAGCGCCAGGGGCTGTTCAGCCATACCCATGGTTTTCAGGTTCAGTCTTCCGATTTTTTTGTCCAGCAAGCGCATAACGACCCGTTCACCATGGCCGGAAGGCAGCGTGGACACACGGATATCGACCGGATGGTTCGCCACTTTCAAGGAGATGCGGCCATCCTGGGGAAGACGTTTTTCCGAAATATCCAGTTTCGCCATCACCTTGATCCGCGATGCCAATAAAGGGGCGACCTTGATCGGTGGGCTCAAAACCTCACGCAGTGCCCCATCGACACGAAAGCGTACCGATAATCTCTTTTCAAACGGCTCGATGTGTATATCGGACGCCTCTTCGTTAATGGCTTCGGTCAGCAGTGCGTTAATCAAACGTATGATGGGCGCGTCATCCTGGCTGTCCATCAGGTCTTCCGGCTCGTTCAAAACCTCCGCGAGATAAGCCAGCTCATTATTGCCGCCAATATCCGCCATCAACTGGGCGGCCTGGTCGCTTCCTTGCTCGTAGAGGGAAGACAACAGTTCGTTGAAATCTTCTTTGGCCAGCTCTTCCAACTGAAACTCGCTGCCGTATTGACGTTGGATTTCGAGTAGTCCCAGGGCCTTGGCGTCCGGGTGACAGGCCACCGTCAGCGGGTCGGTTTTAACGACGGCGACACCGTAACGGCGAGAGAAGGAATAAGGGATCAAGATGTCTGATCTCATCTCACTGGTTTTTGTCATCAAACTCAGAGTCTGGATTGCTTTCAGAATCAGGGTCGGCTTGCGCTTTGTCGGTCACTACCGGGGGTTCCGGGAACTCTTTCAGCTGAGGTGTAATTTCGAGATCCTTCATGGTAGACAGCTGATTTGAGAGCTTATCCTGTTGCTCTCGCAAATAGGTATATTTTGACTGGCTGATCGAATGCCCCTGGGCCGGATTACTGATAATTGTCGGATGGATAAACACCATCAGTGTACGTTTGAGCTTGGTGGTTTTATTGTATCGGAACAAACGGCCCAGGAGCGGTATGCTGCCCAGCACAGGGACTTTGGACTGGGATTCCTGCACGTCTTCATCGATCAGGCCACCCAGCACAATCATGTTGTCGTTAGCCACCAGGACCGTGGTTTTGATGGAGCGTTTATTGGTTGTTATATCGGTGCTACTGGCCTGGTTTGCACTGACGCTGGAAATGTCCTGCTCGATCGTCAGGGTAATGGCATCGCCTTCATTAATCTGTGGCTTGACCCTGAGGGTAATACCCACATCCTCGCGTGTGATCGTTGTAAAGGGGTTGAGCTGGCCGATCGATCCCTCCGTCTGGTAAGACCCGGTTTTGAAAGGCACGTTCTGTCCGACGATAATCTCGGCTTCCTGATTATCGAGCGTTGTCAGGGATGGCGTTGACAAAATGTTGGTCGAGCCATCAGATGCCAAAGCGCGCAACAACGCGCCAAAGCGGATACCACCAGTGGTAATCCCGCCTATGCCGAGGTTTAAGCCGCTGCCAAAGACGGGAACGGCGCCTTCGGCAATAGATCCAACAATATTCCCCAGGGTGCCGCCATCATCCGGAAAGTTGGTGCCACCAATTGGCCAGACCCTGTTCGTACTGGTGGATCCATCCATGTACCATTCCACGCCCAGTTCTTTTGCGGTGTTAAGAGAAACCTCTGCGATGATGGCTTCGATATGCACCTGTGCGCGCGGCATATCCAGTTTCTGAATGACAGCACGTAACGATTTGAAGCGGGATGCAGCGGCAGTGATCACCAGTGCGTTCGATTCCATATCAGCTTGAATCTGGCCGTTATTACCACCGGCGCCTGCATTTTCCCCACCTGTGGCGGTATCTGTGGAACTTCCAAGGCCATTGAGAATGCGAGCGACATTCTCAGCATTTGCATAGCGCAGGTAAATCACCTGGGTACTGCCACCGGATTCCACCGGGGTGTCGAGATGTGAAATCAAGGCGCGGATTTCGAGGCGCTTTCCGGAGATACCGCCGATCAGGATGCTGTTGCTGCGCTCGTCCACTCCGACTGAGATTCTTTGCGTCGGATCTTCAGCACTTTGCGGCCACAGTTTTTCCAGCAGACGCACCATCTCCGAGGCGAGGGCATACTGCAACGGGATCACTTCTATTTCCTGCTCTGTGTTTTTGTCGACTCGCTGGACAATAGCCAGCATCCTCTCAATATTGCTGGCGTTATCTGAAAAAATCAGGCTATTGCTTGCCGGGTAGGCGGCCAGGTGACCATTATTGTCCATCAATGGGCGCAAGATCGGCACCAGTTCCTCCGCGCTGACATATTGCAGGGGCAGAACGTGGGTAATGACCTCATCGCGGTCAACGGTGACTTTATCGACAACCCTTTGCGGGCTGTTCCTGATCTGCGTGTTGGGAACAATCTTGATGGCTTTGCCGACCGTCACGGTGGTAAAACCCTGGACTTCCAGTATGGATAAGAAAACACCTAATACTTCATCTCTCGATAGGGGTTGACTGGAAACAACATTAACCATGCCCTTAACCCTGGGGTCGATAATAAAAGTTTTTCCTGTCAAATCGGCAACGGTATTAATTACTGCCGTGACGTCGGCATCCTTGAAATTAAGGGTAATTTGTTCTTCTGCCGTTATGGCCTTGGGGAAACTCAAGACTGAAAAGACTATAACTGCGGTAATCAAACGGAAATTTATACCCATGTTATTGTTCCAGTTATCAAATCTTATTAATACAAATCGACGGTTATGGTACGACTATTACCACCGTTGTTCAGGGTTATCTCAAATTCTCTTTGTTTCTTGAGCTTGTCGAACAGGACCATTACTCTGCCCGGAGAGTTGAGAGGGATACCATTCACAGCAGTTATCACATCATTGGGATCAATGCCCCACTGTTTCATAATTTCTGGGTTTTTAAGAGCTTTTAGCTGAAAACCCTGCAACTCTCCTTCTTCCATTACCGGTGTCGCCGAAAAATCACGCATCAAATCATCCATGTCTTTCGGGACGCCTGCTAAATTTTGACGGGACACTGGTTGTGATTCAGCACTGGTCTGGTTTCCAATTGATGATTCGTTGGACGCCTGGTTATTGTTTGGATCATTTATCGGCTGAATTCCGGAGTCTGTTGGATTGCTGGACGGTTTTTGTTCGGGATTCAACATCAGGGCTTCTTGCCGTCCGGCATGCATTAAAATAACGCGATCTGGCTCAATGCTATAAATCTCGACGTTGTCGGTAACCCGTTCACGGGTGGCGAAGCTACGTGCGCCATCCACCGGGCTCTCGATAATTGCGCGGGCCTGATCTTTATCCAGGGAATACATCAGGCCAACCAATTTCAGCTTCAACGATGTTTTAGGCGCGTCAATTGAAGCAGCGCCCTGTGTTGTTGGTATCGATGCAGATTGGATCAAAGGATAGCGTAGTATATTTTGTAGTGAATCCGGTTCTGTGTTTTTGGGGGACAACGGAATGAGGGCTCTTGCTTGTGGTGATTCCTCATTGAGGAGCCACAACTTCCATACCAGAGAACCCGCCTGCCACAAAACAAAAAAGGCCAATACTGCGGTAATACTGAGCACTGTAATGCGGTGATTCAGCATTTTCCGGAGATTGAACAGATGAAAGGACAAGCCTCCTTTTGCCATCGTTACCATCTGGGTAGATTCCTGGTAGTCCGCAATTTGAAAATACAGGATAAAGTCGCTGCAACTCCATGCGCGGAATATGGGTCATTCAAACACTTATTATTGCCAAAAATTCTCGGATACAAAATAGCTCATCCCACCAACTTTTGGGATGAGAAACTGTAACTACTGACCAATTCTGAGGAGAGTATAGAAAGCATTAGAGCTATATTGCCATAAATCTGTATATATTAAACAGCGCATTACATCAGCACTTCGGTCAATTCACCGTGACATCTTGCTCCAGTTGAACGGTAAAAGAGCAGAATCCAGTTTTCACCACTT
>JAHEER010000198.1 GCA_024640625.1 Desulfobulbaceae bacterium | reverse complement strand
TGGATTATTTTCATGCGTATCATGTGGTCAATCAAAGCATCAGCTACGTCCAGTCTTGGCAAATCAAAGGGAAAAATAGATAAAACTCACTTTGCGAAACTTCCTGACAAAAAGGGCCGTCAAATTTGAAAACCCTTAGAAATACAAGGGAAAAAGCCAACTTTTTAACAAAAATAAAATCATTTGTTTGATAGGGTTAACGATCCTTGCTATAATACATCAACTTGATCTGTATATTCCTTTAATAAGCAGAAGGTAATTCTTTATAAAATCAACCATGAGGAGTGAGATATGGGCAGGCTTTTGGTTTTATTGATGATCGCCATGACAATCGGAGGGTGCTCAACGTATGCCATTGACCGGTATGCAATATCTGCCGACAGTGTAATTGTACTGAGATCATACAAAGACCAAAAAATTAATGTGGGTGAATTTACCTCAACTATACCAGGATTGAATCACATAGACTGCAGGGCCGTCGGCCCAATAAAAACACCGGACGGAGAACCGTTTTCTGATTTCATAAGAGATGCGCTTATTGATGAACTGCAGATCGCAGAAGCTTACTCTATGGATGCTCCCGTTACATTAACTGGAAATTTAGATCATATTGATTTTTCCTCAGCAGAAGGTGTCTGGGATATTCAATTAACGGTTACATCTACAAACGGACAGGATTTATCGATTAGTGAAAATTATAAATATACTACCAGTTGGTATGGAGAGACTGCTTGCAATCAAACAGCCCAGGCAATGATGCCAGCTATACAAAATTTAATCCAGAGTCTGGTTACTAATTCAAAATTTCCAGACTTAATTAAGTAGATTTTACAATGCTGAAAGCAAAAGACTCATGCCAGAAAGGATTCTTTGAAAAACCATAGTATTACCGATAGGAGAGCGATGAAGAAATTAACTTGGCAAATTTTTTATTCATTAAACTCAAGGAGGTAGGTATGAAACAGAATAAACTTATTTTTCTTGCTGTCTTATTTGCTTTGATACTGGTTGGGTGCAGTGGCAGCTCGGATGACGGCGGGACTGTAGGCGGGAGCGGTTTATTGCCATATTGTGAACGCGATGCTGGCGTATACAATTATGCTGACGGCAGTACGTTAAAGATAAACCCGAACTGCGAGTTTTCTATGACTCTGGCAGATGGGAACCGCGCTCATGGCAAAGTTAATTCTGTCGGCGAGGACGGGTCCATTTCCCTGGACATGATCATAGATAGTGGCCCCTCAGCAGGCACTTGTGCAACAGTTTCGGGTAAACCAAATGGCAGTTTCAGTATGACAAACGTAAGTCAGTGCGGTTGATCGCGACAATTTATTAAGTTCTGTGTCCCGTTCAAAGTGGGCGGAGCATATTTTTTGCTAGTGCAATAACGTTTATGTGTGTTTGAAGGTGTTTCCTGTTTGGTTGTGGGGAGCCTCTCTAATGCAATTGAAAAGGCTCATAGTGGCAATGTTAATCTTTTAAGAAAATCTGAAAATCTGCACTATTCTGTAAGGTTTGATTTTGGGCAGAGCATTACCTTGAATTTGTCAGAATTATTTAATCGGTAGGTTTACAGGAAGCTCAAAGGAGCCTCAACGTTTCTGTCTTTGATGTTTCCGAAGAACACCTTAGCATGAGGCAACGATCGGTTAGATCAAATATACAGTCACTGCAATGTCATAGCTTTTTCCGGACAGATCTCCTGACAGCAGAAACAAGTGATACACAGATCCCTGTGAACCTGGGGAATATCCTCAGCCATGTAGAGAGCGGATGCTGGACACTGATCTATGCAAGCCCCACAGGCAGTGCAAAGTTCTGAATTGGCCTCGGGAAGTAGCCGCATTTTGGCCTGCATTCTTTCATTGATGGTCGGGCTGCCGGCAATTTTTTGGCCGCTTAACGGAGGCAAAATAAAATCAGGCACTACTGGAATGTCTCCGTCAAGCTCAAGACTGTCTAAATCAAAATTTCCAAGACCGATATCTCTAGCCTTCAGCAGAAAACGCAACTCTCCGGGATCAAGCCCCATCATTCGTGCTACCACTCCATCCATCGCCACCCCATTATCAGCTGCGAGCACGACACCGATATTCCTGAGATCAGGTGACGCTGGGCCATTTCCCTCCATTCCGATAACGGCGTCCATGATGAATAGATCAGGAATCCGTAACCGGTATACATCAACAATCATTTCGTGAAACCGTTCCGGGGAACCAGCAATTTGGTGCAGCCGAGCCTTCTGCGCGCCAGGTAAAATCCCATAGCTGTTCTTGATGGCTCCAGTCATGACGGTAAGACCATGGGTCTTGAATTTTGGCAGACTAATCAGTACGTCTGCCTCCATGATCGCCTTTGAAACTCCGACATGGGGCAGGTACTCAGGGTTAAAATCAAGTTGCATCGAGAAGTCGCCGATATTTCTGTAATAGCCCTTGGCTGCGTCTAATAACCCTGTTGTTTCAAAACTGGTTTTATTTTCGCCATACGCAAAGAGACCGGGGTTATCGCCGACTATCAGCTCCGACGGCGATAGCGTTTCGACTTTATCGACCACGGCTCGGAGTATTGATGGATGAGTGACAATGTGCTCGTCAGCTTTGGAGATACGAAGAACATTAGGTTTGATTACTACCTTTTTCCCTTTTATTTGCTGGGGGAATAGCTCAAAGGCTCTATTTACTGCTCTTTGACAATTTTCGTAAGATGCTGGATGGATCATGACTCGATGCATAGGAACCCTCCATGCTTAGCAGTATTGGGAGAAAGTTGTGCGCTCAATTATCGTTTTTTCCTGTTCTGCCGAAAATTAAAGCGACCGATCTACTCTGAACTTAAATGACGTTTCACCTTCCTGCACCTATAATCATCGGTCCCGATTCATCGGAAGCGTGATGAGATTGCCCAAAAAAATATTGTTAATCAGTTCAATCTCAGAAATTGTAACCTCTTCCTGTACCTTTACACTTATTCCTATCTAGTCCAAAGCAGTATTGTACAATAGCTGTATCCTTATATTTGACAGGATTTTAGCCGTTTTTTATAGTCTTGGTTAGTAATGTGAAATGGGGTGCCAGGCACCACCAATCGGCACCCTAACCGCACCCAAAACCGTGCAACAGGAGACAACATGGCAGGAACCACACTGATCCGCGCCGACTTCACCAAGACGCTCCGAACCCGCGCCAGAAAGAACATAGAACCTAGATGGCCTCAGTTCGACTGGAGCAGCATCAGCAGCGCCATCAGCCTTGACCCTTATCACCTGAAACTGATTGAAGATAAGTTTTGGAGCAAGCCGTTCCCGACCAGAGAGCTGCTATCGAGTCAAGCCAGCCGAGCCGATCACACCGGTAAACGGGCCGTCAAACTCATCAGCCGCGCCTTGCTGGTCAACAAGCTACTCGCTGGCAAAGACGTAGAGATCGATGTCCAAGGGGCCAGGAATCCTGATCCGACGGTCGTTTTCAAGGTCGAGGTCAGTGACGATGAAGTGCGCTGTGCCTGTTATGACTACATCGCTGGTGAAGACGACCCAATCACCAAGCTATACAACACCGAAGCTGAGACCGAGCCGTATGACAGGAAGGGCAAGGAAGACAAAGGCGGCCTTGTGGTCTGTGACGATCTTATTAACGAACTTGTCGGATTCGACGTGGAAGCCTGTATCAAAAAGCGCAAAGCTGGGTTCGCTAGAATGATGTCGAACCCCAAAGTAGCCGAAGCAATGGCGGAACTGGAGAAGATAAAAGGAGGCAATGCATGAGCGCCCTGTAGAAATTAAACAGGATCAGGATTATTATAATTTTCTCAAATGGTTAACCTTGGTGAGTAGACCAAGGGAATTTCACCCTCAGCCGCTCGCAGAACCGTACGTGATACTCTCGCATCATACGGCTCCCATTATCCAACCATGGCCCGGCCATATTTCTGCCAATGGACCA
>JAHEER010000197.1 GCA_024640625.1 Desulfobulbaceae bacterium | reverse complement strand
CCCCTGCTGACGCTGGAACCGACCGGGCGGTTCTGATCGTCAACCCGGATACCCCATTCGTCGACCGGCTTGCCGTTCGGCAGGCCTTTGTCGCCGGCGCCAGCCATCGACAGCCAGGCGTCGGTAAAACGCCAACCGAGGTCAGGGGCCTTCTTGCCGTAATCCATGTGCCCGTAAACTGCTTTGCCGTCGATTTCCTTGACATGCTCGGTGAAGAACTCGGCAATATCCTCGTACGCCGACCAGTTCACCGGTACGCCCAGTTCATAGCCGTAAAGCTCTTTGAACTGTTTTTTCAGTTCGGGGCGATTGAACCAGTCATAGCGGAACCAGTAAAGGTTGGCAAACTGCTGGTCGGGCAACTGGTAGAGCTTGCCGTCAGGAGCAGTGGTAAACGACTTGCCCATGAAATCGTCGACATCAAGGGTCGGCAGGGTCACGTCTTTACCTTCACCACCCATCCAATCGGTCAGGTTGACAACGTAGCCGTAGCGGTAATGGGTGCCGATCAGGTCTGAGTCATTGATGTAGGCATCAAAGATATTCTCGCCAGACTGCATTTGGGTCTGGAGCTTTTCAATGACGTCACCTTCCTGGATCAGGTCGTGGGTCACCTCGATGCCGGTGATTTCCTGGAAAGCCTTGGCGAGGACTTTTGACTCGTACTCATGGGTCGGGATGGTCTCCGAAACCACCTTGATCTTCATACCTTTGAAGGGTTTGGCCGCGTTGATGAACCATTCCATTTCCTTCATCTGGTCGGCCTTGGACAGGGTCGACGGCTGGAACTCGCTGTCGATCCATTTCTTGGCAGCTGCCATGTCGGCACTGGCGGATGTTGCGAACAACATCGCCAGGCCCGCCGTGAGACTGATCAAGAGCCCCACGCGCCTGTTTTTCCTGCGGATTGCGTCTTTCATCGTCGCCTCTCCTTGTATGGGCCTCTCGTTGATATGCCCGGTCGCCCGGGTCTCTTCGTCGGTGCAAAGGCCCTGAGCACTGATCAAAGATGAACTCTCGTTTGAGTTCTGGCTATCCCCACCGCATCAATATCACCATCCAGGCCAGCGCGATCACAAATGCGATCCAGAGCGTCAAGGTCGTCAAGCCGATCCAGAGCAGGTGTATATAGGCGCTGCCGAGCAGGCCGATAAACAGGCGATCGCCCGGAGTTGTCGAGATAGGCAGGAACCCCTTGCGTTCTCCGCTGGGGGACTTGACCTGCCAGATCGTCATAGCCACCAGGATACAGACGATGGTAATGAAGAAAATTGCTGTCGGCATGGTCCATGCCATCCATTCCAGGGCCATGTTCTTACCTCGTTAAACCCGGCCGAGGGCAAAGCCCTTGGCCAGATGGTTGCGCACGAACCAGATAACCAGCGCCCCCGGCACAATTGTCAGGACGCCGGCCGCCGCCAGCAGCCCCCAGTCAAGCCCCGAGGCGCTGACCGTGCGGGTCATGATGGCCGCGATCGGCTTGGCTTCGGTCGTCGTCAAGGTTCTCGCCAACAGCAGCTCAACCCAGGAGAACATGAAGCAGAAAAACGCTGTGACCCCGATGCCGGTGCGGATCAGCGGCATGAAAATGGTCAGGAAAAAACGCGGGAAGCTGTACCCGTCGATATAGGCCATTTCGTCAATCTCCCGAGGCACCCCGGACATGAAACCCTCCAGCACCCAGACCGCCAGGGGAACATTGAACAGACAATGGGACAGGGCCACGGCAAAGTGGGTGTCGATAAGGCCAAAGGTGGAATAGAGCTGGAAGAACGGCAGCAGGAAGACCGCCGCTGGTGCCATGCGGTTGGTCAGAAGCCAGAAAAACAGGTGCTTATCGCCAAGGAAAGTGTAGCGCGAAAAGGCATATGCTGCCGGCAGTGCGGTCAACAGCGAGAAAACGACGTTCATGCTGACGTAGTAGAAACTGTTCAGGTACCCCGAGTACCAGGATTCATCGGTAAAGATTTTCACGTAGTTGGCGATGGTCGGCTCATGGGGATAGAAGGTGAACACCTTCATAATGTCTGCATTGGTGCGCAGAGACATGTTGAGCATCCAGTAAATCGGCAGCAACAGCAGGACGAAATAGATAACCAGCCCAACGGTTCTTTTTTGCAGCTTCATGGCTTATCTCCTGTGCCGACCTTTATCAGGGCCTGATAGAACAGCCAGCAGAACAGCAGAATAATCAGGAAATAGATGATGGAAAACGCCGCCGCCGGCCCCAGGTCGAATTGTCCGACTGCCTGCTTGACCAGGTAAATGGACAGAAAAGTCGTCGAATTTCCCGGGCCGCCCCCGGTCAGCACAAAGGGTTCGGCGTAAATCAGGAAGCTGTCCATAAAGCGCAACAGGATGGCGATAGTCAGCACGCCCCGCATTTTCGGCAGTTGGATGTAACGGAAGGTTGCCCAGTTCGAAGCGCCGTCAATCCGCGCGGCCTGGAAGTAGGCCTCGGGGATCGCCCGCAGGCCGGCGTAGGCCAGCAGCACCACCAGTGGGGTCCAGTGCCAGACCTCCATCAACATCACCGTGATCCAGGCATCCAGGGGGGAGGCGGTATGATCGAATGGCAACCCCATGCTGTTGATGGCCGCGCCGAACAGGCCGATATCGGGGCGGGTGAAGATAATCCAGATGGTGCCGATGACGTTCCAGGGAATCAGCAGAGGCAGGGCCACCAGCACGAGGCTGAGAGAGGCTCCCCAGCCCTTTTTGGGAATCATCAGGGCGATGAGGATGCCAAGGGGGATCTCGATCAGCAGAACCAGGGACGAAAACAGCAACTGTCGGCCGAGCGCTTCGTGCAGGCGGGGATCCAGCAAGGCTTCCCGGTACCACTCGGTACCGACAAAGACGCGTTGCCCGGGGCCGAAAATATCCTGAATGGAATAGTTCACCACCGTCATCAGTGGCAGGATGGCGGAAACGGCCACGACCAGGAACACCGGGATGACCATGAGCCAGGCCTTGTTGTCTTCCCACTTGTTCATTGTGCCGCCTCCTCACCTGTCTGAGCTTGCAAGCGGGTCTCAATCAGTATGCCGTCGGCGTAAACCCGCAGCCATTCGGGGGGGAAAGTCAGATAGCCGACGTCCGGAGGAGCCGACTGCCCTTCCGGAATCTTGACCTTGAGAGTTTGCCCGGCGAACCGGACCGTCACGATCATGCAATTTCCCAGGTCCTCCACGGTACTGACAGCCACCTTGTGTGCCCCCCGGGTCATCTCGTTGTGCAGTTGCAGGAACTCCGGACGAATCCCCAGTTGCAGAGTGCCCTGCAGATTTTCGGCGCCGGAGGAGACCTGAAAGCGCAGGGCCCCGACGGTGAGCGCGCCTCTCTCCAACCGGCAAGGCATAAAATTCATACCCGGGCTGCCGATGAAATAGCCGACAAATGTGTGCTGGGGATTTTCGAACAGGTCCTGCGGCGTACCGATCTGCAGGACCTGGCCTTCGTTCATGACGACAACCTGGTCGGCAAAGGTCAACGCCTCGAGTTGGTCGTGAGTGACGTAGACCATGGTCAACTTGAAGCGGGCGTGGATTTGCTTCAATTTGCGCCGCAGGAGTAATTTCAGATGCGGGTCGATCACCGTGAGCGGTTCGTCGAACAGGATGGCGGCGACATCGCTGCGCACCAGGCCACGGCCGAGGGAGATTTTCTGCTTGGCATCGGCGCTCAGGTTGGCGGCACGCTTGTGCAGGTCATCCTGCAATTCGAGCATCTCGGCGACTTCTTCGACCCGTTTGCGGATTTCGGCCACTGGGTTTTTACGGTTGCGCAATGGGAAGGCCAGATTGTCGAAAACACTCATGGTGTCATAAATGACTGGAAACTGGAAAACCTGCGCGATATTACGTTCCTGAGGCGACTTGGCAGAGATATTTTTCCCATCAAAAAGAACTTGCCCTTCCGACGGGCGCAGCAGCCCGGAAATAATATTCA
>JAHEER010000196.1 GCA_024640625.1 Desulfobulbaceae bacterium | reverse complement strand
TATTGGATATAGTTCCGTAAATTTAAGGATTCCTGGCAAATATTTTTTTGGCGGTTTGTCGGAATAAACATTCAATAGGTCCTGTTCACCACTCTTTCCACTCCTGCCGATCGTCGGCAGCGAGAGGCTTCTTCGCAGCCACTTGGCTGGCAGGCTTTGCCATTTTGAGGATCAGGTAGCCGGCAATGCCGGCGATCAGGGAGCCGGTGAGGATGCCGATCCGGTGGGTCATCAGGTAGGCCTCCGCATCCCCAACGCCGATATGCTCAAAGGCCAGGCCGCCGATGAAGAGGCTCATGGTGAAACCGACCCCGCACAGGGCCGCGACCCCAAACAGGTGCCGGGTGGTGGCATTCTCCGGCATCCGGGCGATGCCGAGCTTGATGGCCATGACCGAGAAGCCGTACACGCCGGCCAGTTTGCCGACGATCAATCCGAGTATGATGCCGAGCGGTACCGGGTGGAAAAGGTCGCTGATGCCCATGCCGGCCAGCGGGATGCCGGCATTGGCGAATGCGAACACCGGCAGGATCATGTAGTTCACCCAGGGGTGCAATTCATGCTCGAAATATTCCAGAGGGGAATAGTCAGGGTTCTTCTTGCTGTACAGGGGGATGGCGAAGGCCAGCGCCACGCCGGCCAGGGTGGCGTGCACCCCTGATTTGAGGACGAAGATCCAGAGAAAGGTTCCGACCCACAGGTAAGGTGCGAGGTTCTCGATCTTCAGGCGGTTGAAGATCATCAGCAGCACCAGGCAGATGGCCGCCATGCCCAGCATGCCGGTGGAGAGGTCGCCCGAGTAGAAGAGGGCGATGATGACGATTGCACCAAGGTCGTCCATGATCGCCAGGGCCAGCAGGAAGATCTTCAGTGAGGCCGGCACCCGGTCGCCGAGCAGCGCCAGGATTCCCAGGGCAAAGGCGATGTCGGTGGCCGCCGGGATCGCCCAGCCGTTGAGTGCCGCGGCATCCCCGGCATTGATCAGCACATAGACCAGGGCCGGAACGATCATGCCGCCAACGGCCGCGACTCCCGGCAGGATGATCTGCGCCCGGCTGGAGAGCTGGCCGACCAGAACTTCACGCTTGACCTCCAGACCGATCAGGAAGAAGAAGACCGCCATGAGGCCATCGTTGATCCAGAGTAAAAGCGGCTTGGCGATATGAATGTTTCGACCGAGGCGTACCTCGAAGGGGGTATCCAGGAAATAGTCGTAAACCACATGCAGCGGCGAGTTGGCGAACAGCATCGCCAGTACCGTGGCGATCATCAGCAGGATGCCGACCGACGATTCCTTCTTGATGAACTCTTTCAGGTAGTCAGGCATATCACTCTCCATTGATTCCTTTGCGTTGCAGTCACAATATGCTGCAGACATTAAACAATTTATATATTTATCAAATGTAAACCACTTGTGCAACAATCGGGAGGAAATCATTAAACTGCATAGTGACGATTCGGACCTTGATAAACTTTGCCATCACTTAGAAAACAGCATCGGCTGGTGCTTGTTAAATAATACGTTAGAATTCTTAAGAAAATTATTTTCCCAGGAGTATCCCCCATGAAAAAATGCATCTTCCGGTTAGCTATGGTTTCAGCTGTCATGTTACTGAGCGCATGCTCCAGTACGGTCGTCACAGGGTCATGGAAAAGCCCTGATTTCACCGGAAAGATTCAGGAGGTCTACATAATCGGTATAGCCAAGCAGGAGAGCACCCGACGGATTTTCGAGGACGAGTTTCGCAGGCAGCTTGCCTCCTACGGCGTTGCCGGCGTGGTGAGTTACGCCGATTTGCCGATGAGTACTGAGACCAATCAGGATGCGATTGCTGCCAAGGTCAAGATGAATGGTGCCGATTCAGTCCTGATGGCCCGGGCGGTTGGCAAACGCACCGAGCAGATCGTCAACCCCGGTTATGTATCTCGTCCCGGCTACGGCTCAGGTTATGGCGGTGACGGATATTTCCCTGACCCCTACTACCGGAATTATGGTAGCTATTATGCGCGCAGCTATGACGTGGTCTATCAACCGGCAACTGTGAGCGAGTTCGAGATTGTCACGGTCGAGGCAAACCTTTACAATGCTGCCAGCGGGGAGCTGATCTGGTCGGCACAGTTGGAGACCATGGTTGAGGGCAACTTGGGCAAACTGATCGTCGATTTCGTCGCGACGGTCACCAAGGACCTCAAGGAAAAGGGTTTGCTCTGAGCAAACCGGCTAACGTCGCCCCACAAGCCTGCGAAGACTGACATGGCCACCTCGCAGGCTTTTCACTCAGATGGGCTGTTCTTCCCTTGAACTACGGCGACGTTTTGTTGCCCTGAACTTGCATAAACCGATGCTGCAGATTTCTTTTCTATCGAACAGGTTTTTTGATCGGTTGCGCCGTGTTCTGGCCAGGCTGCAGAGCAGCTTCCGCATCAGTGAAAATACCTTCCTGATCATCCTGGCCGTCATCATCGGCCTGCTCGGCGGTCTGGGCAACTTCGCTTTCCGTAAAACCATCGAAATCATCCGCTGGGGAATTTTCGAACAGAGCGAACAGCTGTTCGGCTACTCCCTGGAAGAGTGGAGTCTGACCCGCCTGGTCGTTGTGCTGTGCCCGGTGCTCGGCGGCCTGCTGGTCATCCCGCTCTGGTACTGGTTCGGCAAGGATCTCAAGGGGGGCTTCTCAGGTTTTCTCGAACGGGTCAACCTGCGTGGGGCCAAGCTGCAGCTGCGGCCGATTTTCACCCGCGGGTTCGGTTCGGCGATTACCATCGGTACCGGCGGCTCGGCAGGACAGGAAGGCCCGATTGCCATGATCGGCGGGGCGATCGGTTCGCAGTTCGGACAGCTCTTCAAGATGAGTGGCGACCGTCTGAAAGTCCTGGTCGCCTGTGGCGCTGCAGCCGGCGTGGCCGCGACCTTCAATGCGCCGATTGCCGGGGTCTTCTTTGCCCAGGAAATCGTTTTGCTGTCGGCCTTCGAGCTATCGAGTTTCACCTCCATCGTCATCGCCAGCGGTATGGCGACCGTGGTTTCCCGGGCGCTGCTTGGCAACCACTCGGAGATTACGGCGCCGGTTTACATGGTGAATAACTACTGGGAGCTGATCCTGTACGTCTTCCTGGGACTGTTGATCGGCACCCTGGCCGCCCTATTCATCGAGACCCATTTCCGCATCAAGGATCGCTTCGCCGCCCTCAAGATGCCAAAGCTGCTCAAGCCGATGGTCGGCGGGCTGCTGGTCGGCGTGATCGGCTTCGTTTTGCCCCAGGTCTTCGGCAACGGCTACGAGTTTATCGAAACGGTCCTGATGGGCGATCAGGTCTGGGCGGGCCCGGCCTGGTACCTGCTCGGAATCCTGATTGTCGCCAAGGCGGTCGCAACCTCTGTCACCCTCGGCTCCGGTCTGCCCGGCGGGCTGTTCGCCCCGTGCCTCTATCTCGGCGCTGTCATCGGCGGCTTTTTCGGTCACGTGGTGGGCATGTTCCTGCCGCAGGTCCACATCGCTCCCGGAGCCTATGCCCTGGTCGGAATGGGGGCCTTCCTGTCCGCGGCCACCCATTCTCCGATGACGGCGATCTTCCTGCTGTTCGAGATTACCGACAGCTACGAGGTCATCGTGCCGATCATGCTCACCTGCGTCATCGGCACGGCCGTGGCGCGGCACTTCAAGAAGGACAGCCTGGAAACGGTGGAGCTGTCGCGAGCCGGTATCGACCTGGAGGCGGGCAAGGAGCGCAACATCATGAAGTCGCTCAAGGTCGGTGAAGTCATGGTCCGCGACGTGGAGACCGTCCCCGAACACATGACCCTCGGCCAGTTCGCCCGTTTCATCGAAAAGACCCATCACACCAATTTCCCGCTGGCCAACGCCCAGGGGGAATTGACCGGGATCATCTCGGTGCAGGACTTCATGGGCGTGGTGTTCGAGCGTGATCTGATGGACCTGGTGGTGGTCAAGGA
>JAHEER010000085.1 GCA_024640625.1 Desulfobulbaceae bacterium | reverse complement strand
CTGAGGAAAGCAACTCACTGGTTTGCCACTCTTCGCCATCTCCAGAGGTATAATGAATTTCCATCCTGCCATTGTCATAGGCAGTCCAGAAAATCCACCGTTTACCGCTGCTGTCTCGGTCAATTACCGGGTACATGTTGTCATAGTGGTTATCGGTCACCCGAACCGGCTCCTGCCAGATGCCATCCTTTCTCTGGGAATAGTAGATTTCCATTTTCAGCCCGTCTGAGGATGACCAGACCACATCGATATCGTTGTCAAGCTCCTTAACTTCCACCGAAGCGATGGCTGGAAGCACTGCAGTAAGTCCCAAAATTAGCGCGGCTATTAGAAATCTGTACATGGATAGTGGTGCTCCTGGTTCGTTCCCTTCTCTGATTAACTCCGTATTCGAATATGCACCATCAGGGGAAATCCTGTGCAAGATCATCGAATTGTTAGTAATTTCAGCAAACTTGGAAAGTATACTACTAGTGTAGTGGTTTTTCAATATAACCTGGCCTATTTGATATGAATCTCTATCTTACTGATATAATTTGTTATTTAATAAATATTCAGAAGACCTGGTAGGTGGAATCACTTCCAGCATGCCGCGCTACCCTCTTTCTTTCGAGTTGACTGAGGTGGATAAGACTTGAATATTCTGCCTATGATGATCCGGCGCAGTTGCAGGCAACGATGACCCTTCGCTCTGACACTTTGGCGCTCTTTCTCCATTGTTTTCTCCCTGCAACTCCTGATCTTAATTGTGAGCAGACCATACCAAAGTTTTACCTCGACTATAAGGTCGATATTTCTACAATAGTATCTTAGACATAATTTAGATACTGAGCCAAAAGACGGTTTTAGGAAGGGTCCCCACTAAGCCTTTGTCATTTATCGCCCGCTGGTGTAGAAACAACTGGTACCATTTAAGTAATCCGAGCAAAAGATCCTGGCCGAATAAATAATCATGATCACGACCAACAAAGAGATTCTCGCAAGAATTTACCGGGCCCTCAAACCCTACCGGGCCAAATTGTTAATATCCATGGTGGCCATGGCAGGTGTGGCTATTTGCACCGGCGCCCAGACCTACATGGTGAAAGATTTTCTCGACAAAATATTCATTGCCAAAAACGATTTTTACCTCTATTCACTGACCATCATCCTTGTCCTCGTGTTCGGCATCAAAGGCCTCTTTTACTACACCTATCATTTCCTCCTGGAGAAGGTGGGGCTTTCGGTAATCATGGACTACCGAGCCAAAATCTTCGAACATATTCATATCCAGCCTCTATCATTCTTCCACAATCATCCCACCGGCACGCTCATATCTCGAATAATATCGGATGTGACGCTTATGCAGCAGGCAGTTTCCAGTGCGCTGGTTGGAATTCTCAGGGACTTTTTCTCGGTCGTTGTCCTCATGGGCGTGGTGTTCTACCTGAACTGGAAATTGGCTCTCTTTTCTTTTTTGGTTCTCCCCGTAGCCGCCTATCCCATCATCAAATTCAGTAAAATATTTCGCCGATTGAGCACCAGGAGTCAGGAGGAAACCGCCCAGGTATCGAACATGTTGTATGAGACGATCACCGGTAACAGAATCGTCAAAGCGTTCAACATGGAACAGCACGAAAACAATCGATACAACAAACAATTAAACACCCTTTTTGAGGTAACGGTTAAAGACGCCAAGTTTCGCTGTGTACAGCATCCCCTGATGGAATTCATCGGCGGGATCGCCATCGCCATGTTCATCTGGTTTGGCGGTAAACTGGTAATTAACGGAGTGATGACCGTGGGAGAATTTTTTGCCCTGATGACCTCGCTGGTTGTCGCCTACGATCCGGTCAAGCGTATCGGCAAGGTAAATTCAACCGTCCAGCAGGGCTTGGCAGCCGCCACCAGGGTTTTTGCTATCATGGACATAGTACCTGCCATTTCCGATAAAGCTGGCGCTGCCGTGCTGCCGCCCTTTGAAAACAGTATTGAGTTCAAAGGTGTTGGGTTTCATTACGAAGACGGTACCGAAGCACTCACTGATATCAACCTTCAGGTTCCCAACGGTCAAACGCTGGCCATTGTCGGTCCCAGCGGGGGCGGAAAAACAACCCTGACCAACCTGATCCCGAGGTTTCTTGAAGTGAGTAAAGGAGCCATAGAGATTGACGGCTGCGATATTCGCCAGGTGACCATGCGCTCCCTGCGCGACCAGATTGCCATGGTTACCCAACAGACCATTCTGTTTAACGATACCGTTCGAAACAACATCGCCTACGGCAGTTTAGATCGTTCGGAAACGGATCTGATTAAAGCAGCCGAGGCTGCCCACGCCTTGAATTTCATCAAGGAACTGCCACGGGGTTTCGAGACGATTATCGGTGAGGGGGGGGCTCGATTATCCGGCGGCGAAAGGCAACGTATATCAATCGCCCGGGCACTTCTTAAAAATGCGCCAATTCTTATTCTCGACGAGGCTACCTCGGCGCTTGACACCGAATCGGAGCGCGAGGTGCAGAGTGCTTTGGAGAATTTGATGAAAAACAGAACGACCTTTGTCATCGCCCACCGGTTGTCGACAATCAAAAACGCCGATCGTATCATCGTGGTGAAAAACGGAAGAATTGTCGAAGACGGCACCCATGACGAGCTGCTCAGCCTGCACGGAGAATACGAACTACTTTACAATATGCAGTATCATTGACAACTGGGGATCAATCCCCTGCTACCGCAGAGTTGCCCACACCCAGATAGGTGAGCCCGGTAAATACAGAACATACAATCAAGAGACTGAGAAGTGTTGGCACGGTATCGCTGTGTCTCGCCTGTTTTTTTACTCCCCTCTCCACCTCCCTGCTTGGTCTGTTTTCTATTCTGGCTGCAGCGGCCTGGATACTATCCGGTGGCTTGTTTGATCTTCCCCGACTGTTCAGGGCCAATCCTTCCTGCCTGGTTGCCCTGCTGCTTTTCTGTCTGATGGCTGCGGCAATTACCTATTCTCCGGTTGCTCCCATTGACGGCCTGGCAACGCTAAGAAAATACCGGGAACTGTTGCTCATGCCGGTGGTCTATTCGCTGCTGAGCCTTGGCAGCGCCCAGCGTCATCGTGCTCAGTTAAGTTTTCTAGCCGGCTGCATTATCTTGATGGCTATCTCCTACTTCAGCTATTTTGACCTGCTCGATACCAAACGCTACGGTTACTCACTCGTGTATCACATTGTCCACAGCTTTTTTATGGCGGTGCTCGCCTACTGGGCTCTGCATAAGTCTGCGGCTCCAGGGTGGCGCAAATATGTGTGGCTGAGCGTCTGCGCTGCGGCGGTCATCAACCTTTTATATATCGCCCCGGGCCGCACCGGCATGTTCGTGTTCTGCTGTTTGACCTTGCTCTATCTCTATCAGCGGCTGAGTCTGGTGAAATGGGCGCTGGCCATTGTCCTGTTTACTGCCCTGCTGGTCACAGCTTATCAGACTTCGGATAATTTCTCTGGGCGGGTCAATGAGGCAGTCAGTGAAATCTCAAACTATAAACCCGGACAATCAAGGACATCGATCGGGCAGAGATTCGACTGGTGGACGGTCAGTGTGCGGCTGATGAAAGAGAAGCCTCTGTTTGGACATGGAACCGGTTCTTATGAATCAGTTCACCGTAAAGCCATAAAGAACAGCAGGATTGCACCGACAGACAACCCGCACAACGAATATCTCTTTATTGGTGTACAATTCGGAGCGGTCGGTCTTGTTCTGTTTTTCCTGGTTATCATTCTGCAGATTCAGGAGGCAAAAGGACTTGGAAAAAAAGACCGGCAGCTTCTGCACGGTGTGGTGCTCGCCCTACTGGCCGGCAGCATAATGAATTCGTTGCTCTTTGACTCACAACAGGGTCATTTCTATCTCTTTATGAGCGCTGCGCTGCTGGCGGCCTACGATTAGCCCACTACGACGCTTTTGCTTATCCCACTCTGGTAGAATAGGCGGCCGCTTCTTTGGTGAGGCCTCGCTGGGCAGCAATGAGCTTATGATAAAAAGTCAGCGTTCGCTGGCACATGGTTTTCATGGTAAAGGTGGAATTCACCGCTGCTTTTCCTGCGGCTCCATACTGTCTGATTTTCTCCGGTGATGTGAGGGCGTCCTCAAGGGCCAGCGCCAGTTTGTCGGCCGATCCTGGATCGACCAGCCAGCCGGTTTTGCCTGGTGTAACCGTTTCCAGGCTCCCTCCATGTGCGGTGGCTATCACTGGTTTTCCCATGGCCATCGCTTCAATGGTGGTGCGGCCGAAGGCCTCCGGTTCGTTCGACGAGGCCGACACGACGACATCTGCCAGCATCAGCGCCGCCGGCATGTCATCACAGTGCCCTGTCAGGGAAATATTGTCTTCCAGGCGTAATTCTTTGATCATCTCTGCAAGCTCAGAGGCGAATCCAGGATTATCTTCAATGTCACCCACCAGTAATGCCTGATAATCGAACTCTTTGATACGAGCCAAAGCCTGGATGAAAATATCCTGCCCTTTGAGCCGGGTGAGGCGCCCGGGAAGCATGATCACCGGCTTCTTCCCTGAGATGTTCCACAGCTGCCGATAGCGCTCGATTCTCCCGGCCGAAACCCTTTCCGGATCAAACTTATCCTTGTCTACACCCCGAAAAATAAGCTCGATACCCTGCTGGACACCATACGCTTTCCTGATATGCTGTTCGATACTCTTTGATATGGCGATAATACCCATTCCCTTGGTCATTATTGCACTGTAGCTATTCACAGAATAAAACCCGTGAAAAGTGGTAACCAGTATCGGGCGGTCTTTTTTCGACAAAGATTTCCAAACCAGGTAGCCTACCCAGGCAGGCATGCGTGACCGCAGGTGAAGCACATCGACTTTTTCCTTTTTGAGTAATCTTCTGAGCGGCAGCATGTACTTTATGGTCAGCGGGCTTTTGGCTCCGACCTTCCAGCTGATGTGCTGGCTACCCTCTTCTTCCAGCTGCTGCACCATGCGCCCCCCCGCCGAAATGACGATGGAGCGGTGATTGTTGTCGGCCAGGTACTTGCCGATCTCCAGCGTACCGCGCTCGACGCCGCCGCTTTCCAATTCCGGAAGCATCTGTACAACCGTCAGAATCTCGCCTTCCCGCCTTCTTTTCTTATCTTCGAGCAGGTTCTCATAAAGCTGCAGCGTCTTCTCACACATTCTGGTGGCGGTAAAATTCTGCTCGACCCAGCTTTTTCCGTTCCTACCGATGATCGGCAACTGCTCTTTTTTGCCGAGCACTTTCCTCATTATACCTGCCAGTGACTGCGAATCTCCCGGTTCGACGAGCCAGCCGGTTTCGTTGTCTTTAACTGTTTCCAGACTACCCCCATGCCTGGTGGCAATAATGGGCTTGGCCATTGCCATGGCCTCTATGGCGACCTTGCCAAAGGCTTCTGGTTGCGTCGATGAAGCCGATACCACCAAATCGGCAAGGGAAAGCGCCGCAGGCATGTCGTTGCAGTGGCCTACCAACTTGATTTTATCCTGCAGTCCGTGGCTCTCTATTTTTTCCTGTAATTTTCTTACAAAGGAGGAATTCTCCTCAGCAGCACCAACACATAAGGCAAGAAAATCCAGGTCCTTTATAGAAATCAACGCATCAATGAAGACGTCCTGGCCTTTCCAGAAAGTCAGTCGACCCGGCAGCATGATCACGGGCCGCCCATCTGCGCCGATACCCCACTCCTTTTTTAATTTCTCGACCCGCTCACCATTCACCTGTTCCGGGTCGAATACGGCAGCATCATAGCCTCCGTGAATGAGCCTGATTTTGGAACGATCTATGGAATAATTTTCCAGAATGTGTTCCTTTATGCCGTCCGAAACGGCAATAACCCGCTCCCCCTTGGTCATTATTGTCGAGTAGGAATTGACCGAGTAGAAACCATGAAAACTGGTGATCAAGGCTGGACGGGTATCTTCCGCCAAAGATTTCCAGGCAAAATAACCAATCCAGGCCGGAAGCCGCGATCTGAGGTGGAGAATGTCCACATTTTCCCCGATGATGAACTGTTTAAGTTTGGGGATGTATTTCAGGCAGTGAAAGTTTTTGGAGCCTATGTTTTTCCAGAGCACATGTTCGACCCCGTTTTCCTGCAGCTGGGAAACAAGTCGTCCGCCCCCGGAAATAACTATGGACCGATGTCCCTGGCGGGCTAAATAGACGGCGAAATCAAGAGTTTCACCCTCAACACCGCCCTCATCCATTTCCGGTACAATCTGAACTACGGTATGCTTTTCGGCCACCATCTTCTGAGTATTTCCCGTGCGCATCGATCTGCTTCTTTGAGCGGCTCTTGATCGAGCCAATGAATTTTTCCCTGCAGGTAGGGGGAAAGCATTATTATCAGCTTTTTGTCGAGCAGATAGTCGAGGCTGCGTTGAAATTTATTATTTTCCCTACGCCAGGTTACCGGTATAACGCCAACCCTGCAACCTGCTGAGAGGGCTTCATACACCATCGAAATGGAATCGGCAGTTATCCAGGCAGTTCCATGTGTACGATACATCTCCTCCACCCATCCCGGGCCGGTCTCTGAAAAGGGAACGAAACTGACCTGCGGCAGCATCGCCAGTTCCTGGGCCACCCTCTCTTCGGTCGAAGCTGGAGTTCTCGGTGAACTCGCAATGAGCCAAGACGTGCTCTCAGAGCGCTCGATGAGATGAACAAGATCAGAGACAATCCGTCCCTCGTCCCATTTATGCGAGCTATCATCCCTGCCGCCAATGAGTACCAGACTTCTGGTGAGATCATGAGCCTTCGAACCTTGGGACATAGTGGGAGGCCCAACGGTGAAAAAGATATTTTCCGCAGGATTCACCTGATCATGAATAGGCACACAGCAAAGATCAAATTTAGCTCTCAGATGAGCGGCCGGGGTCATGCAGGTCACTGTTCTGGCTGCACTCTTCCTGCCGGCGGAGAGCATTGGCAAATGGGTCCGGCTGCCAGTGCCAATAATTAGATCTTCCTCTTGGGTCTCGGGAAAATCAGTACGGCGCCTGGAGTTGAGGAGGTAGGAAAGATGGGATCCAAGCTCAGTGAAAATGCTGCGTACCGGTACCTCCACTTTTCTCACCTTAACTTCCACGTAGGCCTGCAACGCGCTGATGATTCCCAGCGACTGTTTTTCGTGGCCGGGACGCCCATCGCTGAAAAGGGTTACCTGCAATGGTTGCATGGTGAAATAGCGGAATAAGACTACAGTCGGACTGGAACCCTGCTATCTCGGCGGTGGCCCCGGTTTTCTCGCCCCTCCGCCGGCCAGCTTGACGGTGATCTGGTTTGATTTCTGCAGTCTGGAGGTCATGGTGATAAAGAGCTTGGCTGCTATATCAGGATATTTGTAAATGATCTCTTCCAACTTGTCGCCCGGGTAGCGTTTAATCGTGGCCCGTCCTTTGGCAATGACCGAAGCCGATCGAGGCTCGCCTGAAATGGCGGCCATCTCGCCGAAGTACTCCCCGGGCTCTGTCAGTTCGGCTATCTTCTTGCCGCCCTTGACTACGGTCAGAGACCCTCGAATAAGCTCGAAGAAATCTATATCCTTATTGCCTTCCCGGATTATCATGTCGCCATCTTCATAGATTTCTTCATCCGGATTTATGAGGTACGCGGGCAGACTTTCCTCGTGGGCCACCGTCCGGCGCATCGCTTCATTAATACTGGTCACTCCTTGGCGCACCTTATCCAAGGCAGCTTCTCGGAGCGGGGTCATACCTTCCTGGATGGCTATCTTGCGCAGCTGATCTTCGGGCACTTCGGCACTGATCGCCTTGGCCACCTCCTCGGTGACCTCCATCAATTCAAAGAAGCCAACCCTGCCTCGATAACCGAGCCCGTTGCACTCAGGACAGCCCACCGGTCCGTAGATAACCAGATCCTCAAGCTCGTCCTCACGAAATCCCGCCTGCAGCAGCTCGGTCTCTGAGTATTTCATCTTCTTCTTGCACTTCTGACAAAGTCTACGACCGAGTCTCTGGGAGAGAACCATGGTCACCGATGAGGCGATCAAATAGGGGGGCACACCGATATCCACCAGACGGCCGATGGTGGCGGCACTGTCATTTGTGTGCAGAGTCGAAAACACCAGATGACCGGTCATGGCAGCCTTGATACCGATCTCCGCCGTTTCATAATCACGTATCTCACCAACCATGATTATATCGGGATCCTGCCGCAGAAAAGCTTTAAGTGCGGCGGCAAAGGTCATGCCGACTTCCTGGTTTACATTGACCTGATTTATTCCCTTGAAACTGAATTCAACCGGATCTTCAGCGGTAAGAATTTTAATATCTTCGGTATTTAACGAATCGAGAGAAGAATAGAGGGTAACCGTTTTACCCGAACCGGTTGGTCCGGTAACCAGCAACATACCCTGAGGGCGCGCCAGACAACGTTTGAGCATCTCGAAGGTATGGGGCTCGAACCCGAGCCTGGTGAGATCGACGTTGAGGGCGCTCTTGTCCAGGATTCGCAGAACAACAGATTCTCCAAACAGGGTCGGCAGTGAGGATACACGAAAGTCGACGGCGCGATTCTTGCCCAGCCTCATTTTAATCCGCCCGTCCTGGGGGACCCGCCGTTCGGTGATATCAAGCCCGGCCAGAATTTTCACCCTGGCTATCATCGCATTTTTAATAGTCAGGGGCAGGTTCATCGACTTGAACAGGGAACCGTCCTTACGATAACGAACCTGCATTGAACGTTCATAAGGTTCGATATGGATATCCGATACCTGGTCCTGGACTGCTTTTACAAGGATGCCGTTTACCAGTTTGATGATGGGCGCATCCGAGGCAGCGAACTGGTCGAGGCCGTCTTCCTCCCTACCGCTCTCGATCTCAAAGTCATCGGCCGCTTCGGCCACGATGGCGCCAAAATCGTCTACTTCCGTAATGGAGAGCTCATCTTCAGCCTCTTCTGCCGTCGAGGAGAAAAAGGAATGGGCTTCCTCGTCGTCGATGCCATAATATTTCTTATAGGCCTCAACTATGTCTTTTTCGGTGGAAACACAAACAGACAACTCCTTTTTCAGTTCATCCTGCAATTCCTCGACCGCAGCGGCGTCAGAGGGCTCCGCCATGGTGATCTGGAAGGTATTGCCCGCCAGGCGCAGGGGAAAGGCCATATATTCCTTGGCCAGTTCATAGGACATCAACTTTACCGCGTCGGGACTCGGTGGTTCGTTCTTGATGACGGCGGGTATGTAGTTGTGATGACGGCTGAGAAAATTGAATACCGTATTCTCGTCGATGTACTCAAGCTGGCGAAGAACGGCGCTCATGCGAGTGCCGTTCTTCTGTACTTCTTTCTTGGCAGTTTCAAATTGAGTGGCCGTAATATATCCGGCTTTACTCAGCAACTCCCCAACCTTAATTCTGCCTGCTCCGGATTGATCCTTGACGGTCTTTTTTATCGAGGAGCGTCTTCTTGCACTGTTTCCTGATGATGTAGCCATGTCTTCTTACGTCTCAAGAAAGGTGTAACATGATGATTTATATCTTAACTGATTCATATTACACCTTTCTTACTAAAAATACTAATTCCTGCTTAAAATACGCCTTCAACCTTGCCGGTCTCAACATCAACGTCTACACGCTTGAATGCAGGGTTTGATCCAGTGCCCGGCATGAGACTGATAGTTCCCGCAACCGGTACGATAAAGCCTGCACCGCCATAGGTAAGAACCTCGCGGATGGAAAGTCTCCAGCCTTTGGGTACACCTTTGAGGGCTGGGTTGTCGGAGAGGGAAAGGTGGGTTTTAACCATACACATCCCCATTTTAGAAAGCTCAGGATCGGCCTGGATTCTGTCAATGGCCCTGTTGGCATCTGCTGAGTAGTCAACACCGTCGGCGCCGTATACTTCCCTGGCGATGAGTTCAATCCTCTCTTTAATCGGCATATCCAGCTCGTAGAGAAGCTTGAATTCGGTCTTGTCTTCACAGGCTTCGACAACGGTCTCAGCGAATTCGATCGCGCCGTCACCGCCGTGCTCCCAGTGCCTGGAGAGAGCGACCCGGGCGCCTTCCGCTTCACAGAGCTCACGAACTTTGGCGATCTCCGAGTCGGTATCGGTGTAGAATGCGTTTATACAGACAACCGGGCTGATTCCTGCTTTACGGACGGTTTTGATGTGATGGATAAGGTTGTCGCAACCTTGTGCGACCCATTCAACGTTCTCCTGGTTGTACTCTTCAGGCATTGGCTTGCCCGGGACGGGAACGGGGGCCCCGCCATGGCATTTCAGAGCACGGATAGTTGCCACAACAACCGCGCAGTCGGGCTTGAGACCAGAGAAGCGGCACTTGAGGTTCCAGAATTTCTCAAAACCGATGTCAGCACCAAAACCGGATTCAGTGACGTGGTAGTCAGCAAGTTTCAGGCCTACGCGGTCGGCGATAATAGAACTCTGACCGATGGCGATATTGGCGAAAGGACCGGCGTGTACGATTACCGGTTGCCCCTCCAGAGTCTGCATCAGAGACGGATTCAAAGCATCGACCATCCAGGCGGTCATGGCGCCGGCAACGCCCAGATCTTCAGTGGTGACCGGCTTGCCTTTTTTGGTGTAGGCAACAACGATTTTACCCATTCTCTCACGCATATCCTTGAGATCTCTGGCAACAGAAAGAATGGCCATAACCTCTGAAGATACGGCAATTCCAAACTTGGATTTCATCATGAAACCATCAGCCTTACCGTTGACCCCGTCGATACCGATGATGATGTTTCTCAGCGCCTGGCAGCAGAAGTCCATGATCCAGCCCATCTCCACGTTTGTCGGGTCGATGTCAATTCTTTTCATGCCGGACAATCTTTCCAGCTGCTCGTCGGTGTAGTTCCGTTCGTGCTGCATACGGGAGGTAAGTGCCACCATTGCCAGATTGTGGGCATTCATAATGGCGTTGATGTCTCCGGTGAAACCAAGTGAGAAAGGAGTTAGCGGGATACACTGGGCAAGACCGCCACCGGCGGCGGAGCCCTTGATATTCATAGTCGGGCCGCCAGAAGGCTGACGAATAGCAGCGCACACGCTTTTACCTATCTTTCCGAGTCCCTGGACCAAACCCATGGATGAGGTAGATTTACCTTCACCGAGCGGGGTTGGAGAAATGGCTGTCACGTCAATGTATTTCCCATCCGGCTTGTCCTGCAGGCGATCAAGCACCTTGCGGAAGTCTATTTTGCCGATGTAGTGGCCCTGCGGAAGAAGCTCTTCCTTCGTTAAACCAAGCTTTTCGCCGATCTCGTAGATCGTCAACATATCCTTCTCAGCATCTTGTGCAATCTCCCAATCTGCATGTTTCGTAGGATCTAAAGCCATTGAAAACCTCCCTTTCATCAAAGAGTTTAATGTGGTGGATTGCCTAGAAAAAACGGCATACAAAGAACCTTATAACGGTTCGGTCAACCATGTCAAGGGGTGATGATAACACAAAAAAAAACTGTCGACACAGAAAAATCATCTGATGGGCATGCTTTATTTATGTGCGAATACAGTAGATTATGAAAAATCTGGAGCATTGGTTCCAGAGATTTGTGGAACTCCTCTAAGAAGATAGGAGAAACAAGGCGGCTAATTAGATGCAGGATGGGGATAAACACAAAAAAAACACCGACTCAGGAAGTGCACAGACTCGGTACAATCGGCGTGCCAAAGTTATTGGTCGTCTTACTCTCCGGGCCAGAATGGTGACATTTCTCTGAGTTGGCCGATAATGGCTGGCATCTTTTCCAGAACAAAATCTATTTCTTCCTCGGTGTTGTAGACACTCAGCGAAAAACGGATGGAGCCGTGGGCAGCCGTAAATGGCACCCCCATGGCCCGCAGTACATGCGAAGGTTCAAGTGAACCCGAAGTGCAGGCCGAGCCGGAGGAAGCGCAGATATTGTACCTGTTCATGTGCAAAAGAATCGCCTCTCCTTCGACGTATTCGAAACTGATATTGGTGGTGTTGGGCAAACGATGTTCCTTGTTGCCGTTTAAAATGGACCTCGGAATTGTGGTCAGAAGGCCGTTTTCGAGCTTGTCGCGCAGCGCTTTGACCCTGGTGTTCTCTTCCTCCATCTTCGCAGCGGCAAGTTCACAGGCTTTCCCCAGCCCGATAATCGAGGCAACGTTTTCGGTACCGGCCCTTCTGCCGTGTTCCTGATGTCCGCCGGTCATAAACGGTGCGTAGGCCGTGCCGCGCTTAACATACAAAACCCCAACCCCCTTCGGGGCATGCAGTTTATGACCTGACATCGACAGATAATCAATATCGAGTTCCTGCAGATTTATGGGTATCTTGCCGACCGCCTGCACCGCATCGGTATGAAACAGGATGTTTCTTTCTTTGGCGGCTTTCGCCATCTCGGGCACCGGAAACAAGACTCCAGTTTCATTGTTGGCCCACATTATGCTGACGATGGCGGTATCCTCGGTGAGCGCCTTGACGTATTCGTCAAAATCGACCATGCCATCCTCGGACACTTTAAGCATGGTTACCCGGTATTTGGTGCCGGTCATAACGCCCAGATTCTCGCACAGGTTCTTTACTGCAGGGTGCTCGACCCGGGTGGTGATTACGTGACGTTTATCCGGGTTGGCCTTCAGGGCGGATAGAATCGCCGTGGAGTCACTTTCGGTCCCGCAGCTGGTAAAAACGAGTTCGGCAGCCTCGCAGCCCAGCAGGGCACCAATCTGCTGTCGAGCTCGATCGACGGCTACGCCAACCTGGCCGCCGAAACTGTGCATGCTGGAGGGATTTCCGTAGAGCTCGGTGAAGTAAGGAGCCATTGCCTCATACACCTCGGGGGCGACCATGGTAGTCGCGTTGTTGTCGAGATAGACGACCTTGTCAGCAGCCATCACTTCTCTTCCTCTACTATCAGGGTTTCAAGAACCTGCTCCCGCAGCTTCTTTTCCACAAGTTCTTTAATCGTGGTTTCAGATTTTGCACAACTGGTGCACTGCCCCCGCATGGAGACGATAACGAAATCGCCGTCCACGTCGATCAGCTCGATATCACCGCCGTCCAGTCGCAAGCCGGGGCGCACCTCCCGTTCAAGCACATCCTCGATCTTCTTGATTTTCTGCAGGGTGGTCATGCGGGTGGGCTTTTTGTCAATCTCGACCATCTGGAGCCCTTCTGAAATGGTCTGGCGCAGAAGTGCTTCCAGCTTATCTTCACATTTGCCGCAGCCGCCGCCGGCCTTGGTGAAATTAGTAATTTCTTCAAGAGAGCGTAAGCTGGACTCTTTGATCGCTCTGCTGATTTCCACATCGGTGACGCCAAAGCATTCGCAGACCACCTCACCTTCAGCGCTGGGCAGCTTTTCTCCCCGATAATCCGCTATTGCAGCTTCCAGCGCCTCTCTTCCCATTACCGAGCAGTGCATCTTTTCCTTGGGAAGTCCACCAAGAAAATCGGCGATATCCTCATTGGTGATTTTTTCTGCTTCGGCTATTTCCATGCCCTTGATCATTTCGGTCAGGGCCGAGGACGAAGCGATGGCGCTGGCGCAGCCGAAGGTCTTGAACTTGGCATCGACAATGCGGTCATCTTCTATTTTCAAGGTTAATTTGAGCGCATCCCCGCAGGCCAGCGATCCCACATCACCAACTCCGTCAGCGTTTTCAACCTCTCCGACGTTTCGGGGGTTTTGAAAATGTTCCGTTACCGTATCGGTGTACAACCACATCGCACCTACTCCTGCATAAAAAGTTATCGGTTATCTAAAATCGTGCTAGTCGACAATAATACTTGCCCGATGATTTGCAACCTTCAATAAGTAAAGGTAGTTGGCAGACTTTTTCAGGCAAGCAGACCGGCTTCCAGAAGCATGTTTCTGGCGGCCTCAACGAGATGAGCAGTACCGTCCGGATTTCTTGATTCCACATAAAATCTCACTTTGGGCTCGGTACCGGAAGGGCGGATCATCAACCAGCTGTCATCTGTAAAAATCATCTTCCTACCATCCTTGGTAATGATCTCCTTGATGGTCTTCTCGGTGCCCCCCACCATCACAACGGTGCCAACCTCATACTTCTCCAGACTTGCGAGCGCTGTCAG
>JAHEER010000022.1 GCA_024640625.1 Desulfobulbaceae bacterium | reverse complement strand
GTCATAGCGAAGAGGCTCCACCCGTTTCCATTCCGAACACGGAAGTTAAGCTCTTCTGCGCCGATGGTACTGCATGGGCAACTGTGTGGGAGAGTAGGTCGCCGCCGAATTCCTTTCTACCACAAACCCCTTACTTCTTCCGAGGTAAGGGGTTTGGTGTTTCGGGCGGGTCACAGAAGCGGAATGTGATGGGCCGCTATTTGACTTCTTGCTTGATTTCCCGATCGTGGATACCGATCAGATAGAGGAGTCCGTCCAACCCGACACTGGATATCGCGTTGGCAGCTTTCTCGCGGACCACCGGTTTGGCGTTGAAGGCCACACCGAGGCCGGCAATGGAGATCATCGGCAGGTCATTGGCGCCGTCACCGACAGCAATGGTCTGCTCGAGGGCTATGTTTTCCTGCTCGGCCAGCTTTCTCAGGAGTTCAGCCTTCCTTTGGCCGTCGACAATTTCACCGACCACGCGGCCCGTCACCACACCATCCTTGATATCCAGTTCATTGGCAAATACGTAGTCGATGCCGAGTTTATTCTTGAGATACTCACCCACAAACCTGAAGCCGCCAGAAAGAATTCCGATCTTGTAGCCCAACCCCTTGAGGGTCTTAACCACCAGGTCGGCACCATCGGTGAGCGGCAACTGCTTCGTCAAGTGCAGTAATTTCTCCTCTTCCAACCCCTTAAGCAAGGCCACCCGCTGGCGGAAACTCTCTTTGAAATCGATTTCTCCGCGCATCGCCGCCTCAGTGATTTGATTAACCTGATCCCCAACACCGGCAAGCTTGGCGAGTTCAACTATCACTTCAGCCTGAATCAGGGTCGAGTCCATATCGAAAACCACCAATTTTCTGTTACGGCGATAAATGTTGTCTACGTGAAAAGAGATATCGATGCCATCCTTCTGGGAAATCTCCATGAATTTGCCGCGCATATCCAGGATATTACGGGGTGTGCCGCTGACCGATAACTGCACACAGGCGCGCGGGTTAATCTGCTGCTCTTTCAGGGAAATCCGGCCTGTAAGGCGGGTAATACTGTCTATATTAAGTTGATTCTCAGAGATAACCGAGGCCACCGCGGAAATTTGTCGGGCGGACAGGGTTCTGCCAAGAATTGTAATGATCCGCCGCTCCTTTCCCTGGGCATGCACCCAGTTTTCGTAACTGTCCAGTTCGACTTTTTTGATATCAACCTCCAGGTCCATGTTATGACCTTCAAACAGCATGTCCTTGAAAATTGATGAATAATCTTCGGCCCTGGGAATCTCTGCAAGAATTCCCAGGGATATGTGCTTATGAATAACCGCCTGGCCTATATCGAGGATATTGACATTGTATTGGGCTAGAATACCGGTGAATTTCGCATCGAGCCCCTTACGGTCCCGACCGGTTATGTTGATCAGTATGACATCACTCATTGGAGTTCCTTTGCGTTATGATCCACAAGTTGGCCACCAAGGTACCCAATTACGCCCATTGCTTCCACTGCTATCTTCACGTTCACACGGGCCTGCGGTGTTAAATGTTGTCACGGGCAAGGCCGGTCCCCGTCCCTCAGCTGGTGTGCGTCGCTGAGGCCTCCAGATATGGCCTGATGTCGACATCGTCTATCTGGGACGGGTCGAGGTACCGCTCACCATACTGGCGATAGATGCCGCTGGTCAGAAAGAGCCGGTAGAGATCGGGATCGAAGTGACCTCCTTGCTGCATCATACCCATGATGTGGACGGCATCACTGAGTTTCTTCGCTTTTTTATAGGGCCTGTCAGATGCAGTCAGCGCCTCGAAGACATCGGCAATGACCATCATCTTGGCGGTAACCGACATCTGGTCGCCGGTCAATTTACGCGGATACCCGGTCCCATGCAGGGTTTCGTGGTGGCCCCCCGCAATCTCCGGAACATTGCGCAGGTGGCGTGGATAAGGAAGTTCCTCGAGCATTTTGATGGTCTGGACGATGTGATCGTTTATTTTGAATCTCTCCTCATGACTCAGGGTGCCCCGCCGGACCTCAAGGTTGTAGACCTCTCCCCTGTTGTAGAGGTGCTCCGGCTGATCAAGCTTGAACCCCCATCGGTTTTCCGGCTCAATGGTATCGGTGTCGCGCCTGGCGATAAGGTGCTCGTCCCTGTCTGAAAGCAGCCGCTCTTCTGCCGGTAAAGGCGCTGCAGGGCTCCTATCTTTCCGCTGTCCCTCTTCCCAGGAAATACCGATCCTGTCGTCAAGGGTGCGGATCCAGCTTCGGCTGGCAATCTCATGGATACGCTCAAGCAGCTCATCGGCAAGAAATTCGCCGCCTTCATTGCAGCGGGCGATGAATTCAAAGTCGTCATCTAACTGGGTCAGCTCTTTTTCTAAAGCATCAAGCAGTTTCTCTTCGCTGCCGCCTCCGGCGATAGACTTCCAGCACTGGATCTCGGCATCGCGTTTGAGCACCTCAAAACGCATGCGCACCTCGTGAATCCGGTCGTAAATCGTCTCCAGCTTGGTCGCCTTGTCGACCACGAATTCAGGGGTTGTCACTTTACCGCAGTCATGGAGCCAGGCGGCGACATGGAGTTCCTCCCACTGTTCATCAGTGAGGCTGAAGTCGGCCAGCGGGCCCTCGGTCTGGTCACAGGCGGCCTGGGCCAGCATCTTGGCAATCTCTGGCACCCGTTGACAATGTCCACCGGTGTAAGGTGATTTGGCGTCGATGGCGCCGGCAATCAGTTTGATGAAGGCATCGAATAGTTCCTTCTGCTTCTGAATCAGCTGCTTGGTCTCCAGAGTCACCCCGGCAAGGCCCGAGAGTCTCTCCACGTACCTCAGACGATCCTGGAGTTCGCTGCTTTCCGAGGTCCCGGCCGAGCCACGATAAATGAGGCCAATGACTCCCATGGAGGTGTTCTGCCGATCCTCCAGCGGCTCGCACCAGATGGTGACCTGCCGATTTTCCGAACCGATTAGCTCTAATAAAGTATCGGCCTGGCCTGGCTCAAGGTCCCAACGCAGCCGCTCGTTTTGCTTGACTGCCTGAATGATCGGCAGATCCCCGTCCAGATCGAGATCGGGAAGGTCCAGACCCCGGCTGCAGGTATTATCATCACAATAGACATCGGGCTTCAGGGTCCCTGCCTCGTCATCGATCAGGCAGATCAACACTCCGTCTGCAGCGGCCGCTTGACGGACGTCGGTACCAATGCGCTCGAGCAGGGTATCGAAGTTCTTCTCCCTATTCAGCGATTCGATCAGCAGCAGGAATTCGGCAATAGTCATTTTCATGAATTTCATCGCCCTGGACAACTCATCCACTTCCCTGATCACTGAGCGAACCCGATCACTTTCGCTGAAGTCCAGGCGACGAACCGCGTTAGCCTCGCCGGCCAGTTGGCTTATCGGTTTGGAAATTCCGCGGGCCACCCACAAGGTGATGGGAATCAACGCCAGAATAATTGCCAGGGTCAGCAGTACTGTCTGGTTTCTAATTTTACGAACTTCCGCAGTCAGCTCCAGAATTGGCATGACCATACTAAAAAAGATGGGAGAGCCGCCATCGAGGTGCAACTTACCGCTGGCGGCTAGCCAGGGCTCACCGTTGGCCTTGAGTTTAATTTGGTGCAGTTGATTCAGATCCTCAGCCCCAACTATGTCAGCAAGTTTACCCAAAACCGGGTCGCCGAGCTGCTCAAGACTCCTCCTGCCTATCTGACTGGCACCGTTATCGGCTTCGATTATCAAACTATCGGTGTCTTCATGGGCGATAAGTTGCCTATTTGAGCCAAACAGAACCACTTTCGTATTGGGAGTAATCTTAAACTGTTTCATCATCTCAGACAGGGTCTCCAGGCGAATATCGACGCCCGCAACCGCGCCATTATCAGCGAGGCTGCGGGAAAAAGTCAGGCCTAGTTTTCTGTCCGTAAAAAAGACGTAGGGGCTGCCTCGCACCGTCGCCTCGCTGTCCTGAGCCTGGTTGTACCAGCTTCGCTGGCGCGGGTCGTAGGTAGATTGCCATGGTCTGCTAAACAGAAATTCCAGGTTATGATTGAAGAACAAAATCTGCTTACTGACCGTCTTATCCTCGTGAAAATCGATACTCTGCACAGCCCAGGACGCCTGCCCGGGAGCTTCAAGTATCCGCCTGTCCTGGTCATTCAGCAGGCGTCGAAACTGAAAGAATTCACCATTCGGATAACCTAGATAAATGGAAGCGATCTCCGGATTGGTCAACAGGGATTCGTGCATCACCTGCAATCCCTGCAGGCGGTCTTCAAAGTTATCGGCTCTGGCTATAGCCGATTTGGAAAGCAAGGCAGCCAGCGTCTCGGGCGGTCCGAAAAGCCTCTCGATTTCCCGCACGGTTTCACTCACCACTCGATCGACCATTTTAGACATTTCAGTGATGACCATGTCTCTACTCTTTACATAGAAGAGCAGGGAAATAGAAATGCAGGCCAGCAGTATAAGGGCGAGAAAAAGACTGGCGATATGGATTCGCAGGGGATAGCTTTTACTGAAAAATCGGCTCATGATGCACCTGTCGACGAGGTTATCCAAGGACGGGATTGAGGAATAATAAGGCAATTGCCACTGTATAAAAAATAATTGATCTAACGACGTCAAGTGTTTACTGAGATAGACAGGGTTCTTCAGATACTACATTTCGAGCCGGCTACCTGCCCACGCTCAGACAAATCTTTCATGCCAGCCAGGTGGAGATCACACATATCCGGTGGACTGGCAATCGGAGGCCAGGCAATGCATTCAGCTACCCAGAAGTCATTATCCGTGCTTTTTCGTGCCACACTATGTGCTGTCATTCTGTGCGCTGGTGCGCTCAGTGCCCACTCCCAGTCCCAGGATCCCCTGCCCTCATGGAACGTCGGATCGAACAAGAAGGCAATCATCGACTTCGTGACCAGGACAACCAGTGCTGAACACGATGATTTCATTCCGGCAAAGATGAGAATTGCTGCTTTTGACAACGACGGTACCCTCTGGTCGGAGCGGCCGCTCTACTTCCAGGCTATCTACATCTTTGACCGCATCGAGGAACTGGCCCCCGCCCATCCCGAGTGGCAGCAGACTGAACCCTTCGCCTCGGTGCTGAGAGGTAATCTCCAGGCAGCACTGTCAGGGGGAGAGAAGGCCCTGCTGGAGATGGCCATGGCCACCCACGCCGGGGTGACGGTCAGTGAGTTTTCCGAGTCAGTCTCAAGATGGCTGGAAACCGCCCGCCACCCAGAGTCAGGCAAGCCCTATACGGCAATGGTGTTTCAACCCATGCTGGAACTTCTCGATTTCCTTCGAGCCAATGACTTCAAGGTTTATATCGTTTCCGGAGGAGGCATTGATTTCCTGCGCGTCTTTGCAGAAGAGGTCTACGGCGTGCCGCCTGAGCAGGTCATAGGCTCAAGTATCAAGGCCAAGTACGAGATAAGAGATGGGGTCCCGGTCATTGTCAAACAGCCTGAAATCGACTTTATTGATGATAAAGCCGGTAAACCGGTTGGCATTAACCGTTATATCGGCCGTCGACCGGTCCTTGCCGTGGGAAACTCAGACGGTGACTTCGAGATGCTGGAGTGGACTGCAGGCGGAGACGGTCCCCGTCTGGCCATGCTCGTCCACCATGACGATGATACGCGCGAATGGGCCTATGACAGGGAATCTCACATTGGTCGTCTGGGGCGAGGACTCGATGAAGGCCCGCAGCGCGGATGGAAAATCATCAGTATGAAAAACGACTGGAGCCGCATCTATCCATGAATCAATGCGGCGTTCTTTAATCCACTAATATATTTTCAACCGGTCTGAGTATGAGCACGCCCGATTTCGAAGGGGTCTTCCCCTATCTGGTTTCACCGGTCACCCCTTCCGGCCAGATAAACGAACCCGTCTTGACAAGGTTGTGCCGCGACCTGATCGACGCCGGTGTACACGGCCTCACCCCGTTGGGTTCGACCGGAGAGTTCGCCTACTTAACCTCCCGGCAGCGCAGACGGGTGGTGGAAATCGTGCTTGAGGCCGCAGGCGGTCGGCTGCCGGTAATTGCCGGAGTCGCTTCGACGACGATCAACGATGCGGTTGCCCAGGCCAGAGATTATCAACAGCTTGGCTGCAGCGGAATCCTGGCCATCCTGGAAAGCTATTTCCCGCTGGCAGATGGCGGGGTTTTCGACTATTTCAGCGCCATCGCCGCGGCCGTCAACCTGCCGGTCGTCATCTATACCAACCCGAATTTTCAGCGTTCCGATTTGAGCCTTAGCGCTATAGATAAGCTCAGCCGGATCGACAATATCAGCTATATCAAAGATGCCTCCAGCAATACCGGCAGACTGCTCTCGATCATCAACCTCACCCAGGGACGGTTGAAGGTATTTGCCGCCTCGGCCCACATACCCGTGTGCGTCATGATGATCGGCGGGGTAGGCTGGATGGCGGGCCCTGCCTGTGTTGCACCCCGCCAAAGTGTGGAACTCTTTGAGCTCTGCCACGCACAGGACTGGGACAGGGCAATGGAGCGCCAGAGAGCGCTGTGGTCCCTGAATCAAGTCTTTGCCAAATACAATCTGGCAGCCTGTATCAAGGGTGGTCTCGAACTGCAGGGGTACCCTGTCGGCCCCCCCCTGGCGCCGCAGCAACCGTTGTCCGAAACTGGCAGTGCGGAAGTAAAGGCCGCACTGGAGCAAATCGGCGCCCTTTGATCGATCACTTCATCAGACTTGAGCTAATGTTCAGCTAAAATAAAGAGAGGGAAACCTTGGTACATCGCATTGACCACCTGAATATTGTCGTCAAGGACCTCGACAGGGTAAAAGAGTTTTTCCTGGCCCTGGGTTTTATCGAGCAAGATCAATCCCGACTCAGCGGCGAGTGGATCTCAGATACCGTTGGACTCGAGGACGTGGAGGCCCACTATGTGAGGCTCACCCTTCCAGGCGACAGCATATCCATAGAACTGCTCCAATTCTATCACCCGCCGATCAATGAAATTGCCCATCCCGGCAGGGCGAACACCCAGGGATTCAGGCATCTGGCATTCAGGGTAGAAGATATTGAAAAAACCGCTGCTTTTCTCAAGCGCAGAGGTATCGAGCCCCTGAGCCCGATCCAGGAGTACGTAAAGCTGTCCAAAAAACTTGTCTACTTTCGTGGTCCTGAAGATATCCTACTGGAACTTGCCCAGTACCCCGAGAGTGGGTAGCCCGCCTGGCTGGTGCCGCACCTTGAAAACGAGACTTTCGTTATATCATGGATAAGATAGATCTGGTCACCGGTCCCTTCCAAACTCTGGCCGAAGGAGGATAGCTCGGTGACAGGTCAGCCTTCCAGCCGGGTCAGAAAATCTCCCAGTTTTTCATTGAAGACGAAGTCGGCATAGCGGTCAAGCGGGGTTTCAGACAACGTGATAATTGCCAGTGTGGCGCCCGCTTCCCTGGCTAGCAAGGGATAGGACGCAGCCGGCTGCACCTGTAGGGTAGACCCCGCCGCAATCAGCAGATCACAGCCCCGGACCAGGCGCTCTGCCCGAATCAGATCGGCCTCTACTAACTGCTGACCAAAAGAAATGGTATTGGGCTTCAACAGTCCGCCGCAGCTCGGACAAAGAGGCGGCCGTTCGGGATCAAGCCTGTCCATCAAGGGTCCCGCGGCATCGATCGCCCCACAGCCCAGACAGACAATCTCCAGAGTGGTGCCATGCAGATTGACGATCTTCTCGGCCGGAAGACCGCTTTTTTCATGCAGGCCGTCAATGTTCTGGGTTATTACCCCCCGCAGGTTACCCTTGCGATGCAGATCGACGAAAAACTGATGGGCTTTGGTCGGCCTGGCCCTGTCAATGCTGTCCCACAAGGCCTTCTTACGCTGCCAGTAGAGCACTCTCTTCTCTGGACTCTCTATAAATTCCGCTAAATAGACCGGGGTAAATTTCTCCCATATGCCCCCCTGACTGCGGTAATCCGATATTCCGGCCTCGGTGCTTATGCCTGCGCCGGTAAAACCAACGATTTCCCGGCTCTCATCGAGAAGCGTCCTGAACACACCAAGATCAGTCATCGGTCTGTATCTCCTGGTACGCATTTTTCAATGAAGACTCCACTTCTTCCGATGAACAGGCAAAGATCACCCGCTCCAGTGTTGTCCCAGCGGACAGAAACTGGATGGTCGTCCCCATGGCAATGACGGCGGCATCAGCAATGGGAAAACCATACACGCCGCAGCTGATGGCCGGAAAGGCGATGGATCGGAGACCGTGGGCGCCGGCAAGTTCGAGGCTGTTGCGGTAGCACGAGCGCAGCAACTTGTGTTCGCTTTCCCCGCCGCCTTGCCAAATCGGCCCCACTGTGTGAATGACGTGGCGGGCAGCCAAGTTATAGCCCCCGGTCAACTTGGCTTCGCCGGTGGGGCATCCTCCCAGCGTGCTGCATTCGGCCAGCAGTTCAGGCCCGGCAGCCCGGTGAATTGCCCCGTCCACTCCTCCTCCGCCGAGCAGCGATGAATTGGCGGCGTTGACGATCGCATCTACATCGAGGGTGGTAATGTCTGCCCGGATTATCTCGATATCTGCCATGGTCCACCTCCTGGATTTAGCGGTGAAGTCTTGGAGTCAGTGAGGGTTCGTGATCAAGACTACCCCACCCATGGCCGATTTGCAATCGACGAGGAGGAGGCGGAATTGACAGGAACCGGAAGACTCGAGGAGAGTGTTCAGGATGGTAATGAGATACGCGGGGAGAGTCGGATCTCTCCCCGCCTGGCTGAAAATCAGCTGCTAGAGAAGATGGGATATGGCCTGGCGTTCGCCCACCAGTTCCTCTTCCGTCTTGCTCATCATCTCCCGGCTGAAATCGCTTATTTCAAGGCCTTCAACCATTTTCCACTCACCATTTTCGGTGGTGATCGGAAAGGAGTAGATGATGTCCTCGTCGATACCATAGGGATTACCGGCTGAATAGACGCCCATGCTCACCCAGCCTCCGGCGCTGCCAAGAGCCCAGTCCCGCATGTGATCTATGGCTGCCGACGCGGCTGAGGCGGCACTGGAAGCGCCCCGCGCTTTAATGATCGCTGCGCCGCGCTGCTGCACGGTGGGAATGAACGTGTCAACGTACCAGTCGTTGTCAACTTTCTCTTTAACCGGCGCACCATCTACGGTGGCATAGCTGATATCGGGATACTGGGTAGCGGAGTGATTGCCCCAGACCACCATTTTTTCAACCAGAGAGCTGTGACTGCCTGTCTTTTCGGCGACCTGAGACTTGGACCGGTTGTGGTCGAGCCGCATCATCGCGGTGATGTTCCTGGGGTTGATATCCGGCGCATTCTTCATAGTGATAAGCGCATTGGTATTGGCCGGGTTGCCGACCACGAGAATTTTTACGTCTTTACTGGCGTGATCGTTCAAAGCTTTACCCTGAGCGGAGAAGATCTGGGCATTTGCCTCGAGCAGGTCGCCCCGTTCCATTCCTGGCCCGCGTGGTCGCGCTCCAACCAGAAAACCATAGTCAATGTCTTTGAAGGCCACCTTGGGATCATCGCTGGTAATGATGTCCGTCACCAGCGGAAAGGCACAGTCGTTGAGTTCCATTACCACGCCGTTCAATGGCTCCATGGCCGGTGGTATTTCTAGCAGCTGCAGGATTACCGGTTGATCCGGTCCGAGAAAATCGCCATTGGCTACCCGAAAAATAAGAGAATAGGCAATCTGACCGGCGGCTCCAGTTACCGCTACACGTACTGGTGATTTCATCATGTTCCTCCTTGAAAACACTTCTTTCTTGAACGTATCTTTTTCACACGGAAAAAGGGTTGCTACCAATTTTGAGAAGCAAGAAATTAAGAAAAATTGTGCAGGTCTCGGTACAGCAGCTTGGTATTACCAGATTACCAGTAAATTTTCCAGACAAAACTGGAAGCCGCCGGCAAGGAACATCAGAGCAGGTTGAACCACTTGCCAGAGGCGCTGCGAAAGAATGCGATAGAGCTCAGGGCCGCGGTCTTTAGAACTCTTCCAGCCGCCGGCCTTTTTCTATAATCTGATTGATCTCGTCACAGCTGGATTGCGCCGCCTTGGCCATCTGATATATCTGCTCGAAGACCGGGTCTTCGCGGTCAAGAATTTTATCGGCGTCTTCCAGCAGTTCTCTGCTGTCGGCCAGGAACCGATCAAGCTTGTCCTGCAACTTCTGTCGATTATGGTGCTTGTTTTTCTCCTCTTTTATAAGCGGCAGAATCCGTTCTATGGAAAATTCAACCAGAGCGTCCCTTGGCGTCTGGTAGCGTTTACAAACCTGCTCGAGGTTCTCCAGTGTTTTTCTCGATATCACATAGGTTTTGGCTACCCGCTCTTCTTGTATCGCCTCCCTTTTCTCGATTTCCCGGGCCAGGGCCTGGAGCGTTCGGGTATCGTCGACAAGGTGATCGAAAATAGATTTCTGCTTAATGCCCAGCTGTCCGGCCAGCAAACTCAGCGCATCGATGGATCGAGGTGTGAGTTTAAAGGTGGTGCGCACCGACTGCCGGCCTCTTAAATCGGCTGAATAGGTTTCGGACAGCATGACGAATTCCACTGCTTTGTTTTTATTTCCCATGGTTATCTCCTTGCTACCCGGATAGTTAATTACTTATTTAATTATATTTAAAAAGTAACATTTTTTTTCTTGACATGCTTAGTACAATTATTACCATTTAATCAACGAAGGTAAACCACAAAACAAAAAAACACAACAACAAGGAGAATATCATGTATCTGACAACCTATAGCCCGAGATTTGGACTGAAACCTCATCGCAGAACCAACCTGTTCGATGACTTTTTCACACCGTTCACCACTCGCCTTGATGAGGTCAGCACCGACCTGAACCCAGCGGTTGACATCTATGAGAAAGACGAGAAGCTCATTCTTGAAGCAGAGCTTCCGGGTATCGACAAGGATAAGATCAAGGTGGATGTGAAGGGACGTTTGCTGACCCTGTCCGGTGAGCATGAGCGCGATGAGGAGTCAAAAGAGAACGGCAGGTATCGCCGTGAACGCCGATTCGGTAAATTCGAACGCACCTTCAAGCTGCCCTTCGAGGTTACCGAGGAGCATATCGACGCCAGTTACACCAACGGCCTGCTCGTTCTGAAAATAGAGAAACCTGAAGAGCAGAAACCCAAACAGATAACCATTAACTAAGCAACAACCACACCTCTCATTCCTCCTCTCAAGGGGAAGGGCAAAACCGGGCCCTTCCCCTTTTTTATTGCGGTCATGGTGAACGTCTTGCACTTGTAGAGCACTTCCCTCCGGCCAGGATCCATTTCGTCACTCACACCACTATCCGCTTGCCAGTATCCTGCTGCTTACCGCACCTCACCGATAAAGCAGCGAAAAAAATCTTGACACATTGTTTCAGCTGTCGGTAGGGTTGATACGTCGAGATCAACACCGATGTTACGCTAAACCAAATCCATAGAACAGCTTTCCAAGGCGAGTTTTGCGGCGCAGGGGAGGAAGATAATGAAACTGGCAGTGGATAATAGTCGCCGAACCAGCGAGCAGCCGTATTACATGGACCGGATACATCGCCTGAAACGGCGGGTGATCTCCACCAGGCCGGAAATGGACCTCGAGAACGCCAGAATCTTAACTCGCGGATTCAAGCAGGCCCTGAGCGAACCGCTGGTGATCCAGAAAGCCAAAGCATTTAGGCTGCAGTGCCAGGAAAAGAGCATAAGGATTTGGGACGATGAACTCATTGTCGGTTGCTCCGGCAGTAAAATTCGCGGCGGAATACTCTGCGCTGATACCTGCTGGTCGGTACTCAATGACGAACTCGATACGATCTCTGAAAGACTCTATGATCCATTTTATCTTGCTCCCGCCGATAGAGACATATTCGAGCGGGAAATAAAACCCTTCTGGCATGGGAAATCCAACTACGAAGAATGGCTGGCCCAGATTCCAGAGGACACCAAAGCCTTGCGAGATACCGGCGTCGTCTATATAAACCGTAAGGCGGTGCGCGGATTCGGCGAAACAACAGCCGGCTACGAATGGATGATAAGAGAAGGAATCGAAGGGATCGAGGAGAAAATCAGGGATCGCAGACTGAGACTGGACCTCACCAGACCCGGCGATTACGAAAAAGATTACTATCTTGAAGCACTCTTATTAGTCGCCGAAGGGATAAAAATTCTGGCTTCCCGCTATGCCCGGGAGGCACGGCGGATGGCAGCCGTAGAGACCGATCCCGGCAGACGGAAAGAACTTCTGGAAATAAGCGAGGTCTGTGCAAGAGTGCCGGCCAAGCCCGCCACTAGTTTCAGAGAGGCGCTGCAAGCGCTCTATTTTTATCAGACCTGTGTGTTCATGGAGCAGAATGCGGCCAGCTACAATCCTGGCAGAATGGACCAGTATCTGTGGCCCTATCTCCAAAATGATCTCGATAGAGGCAGACTTACCAGGGACCAGGCCCAGGAACTGCTAAACTGCCTCTGGGTTAAATTCAGCGAACCCTGCCTCTTCCAGGATGAAGTTACCGCCGAGTTTGCCGCCGGCTACCCCATGTTTCAAAATGTCTGTGTCGGAGGGGTAGACAGAGCCGGCAGGGATGCGGTGAACGACCTCTCGTACATGATCGTGCAGGCGACCATGGACGTACAGCTCTACCAGCCTTCGCTGTCAGTGCGCTACAGCCTGGCTAAAAACCCCAACAAATTTCTCAGAAAAATCGTCGATCTCATTGCTCTGGGGACCGGTTTTCCGGCGTTCCACAATGACGACATCGGGATACGAATGCTGATGAACAAGGGCATCCCCTTGAAAGAAGCTTTTGACTGGAACCCCTGCGGCTGTGTGGAAACCAACCTGGAGGGCAGATTGCGGCACTATACTGCCCTGGCCGATATCAATCTAGGTTCGGTCATCGAATTTACACTGCTCAATGGGATAAACAGAAAGAGCGGCTTGCGGGTCTCACTGCAGACCGGAGACCCCAGGGAGTTTGACAGTTTCGAGCAATTTTTAGAGGCGCTTAAAAAGCACTACCGCTATATCACCAGGGCGGTGGTCAAGGGCAGCCATGTCATCGACGAAGTTTGCCTGAACCGGCCCAGCCCGGCGCTATCCCTGACCTTCAAAGAATGTATCGAAAAAGCCAAAGATTACGCCTGGGGAGGCGCTAAATACAATACCGGAAACGGTATCATTCTGATCGGTGTCGCCGATTTGATAAACAGCGTTGCCGCGGTCAAACATATCGTCTATGACAAAAAACAGGCCACCATGGCTGAACTTGTTCAGGCCCTGGATGATGACTTCGAAGGACACGAGGAACTGTTAAAGCTCTGCCAAAACGCACCCAAGTACGGCAATGACGATCCCCAGGTGGATCGGCTGGTTGGCGATCTTTTTACTTTCTTCGCCGATGAAATAGAACAATATGAGAGTAAGTTCGGCACCATGACCCCGGGCATCCTGCCAGTCTCAGGCAACACCCCGTTCGGCTTGGAGGTGGGCGCCCTTCCTTCTGGCAGAAGAGCCTGGCGGCCCCTGGCCGACGGTGTAAGCCCTTCCGGGGGCACGGATAAACACGGTCCGGGCGCAGTCCTCAAATCGGTAGCACAAATCTGCCACGATCGTTTCGTGCAGGGTACCCTGCTGAATCTGAAAGTTGAGCCTGAGATGCTGCGGGACGAAAACGGTATTCAGCAATTGATGGCCCTGTTGAAATCCATGTGCAGCCTTGGCGTTTATCATGTGCAATTCAATGTTATCAACCAGGAGAAACTCATCGCCGCCCAGAAGAATCCCGATGCACATCGCGGACTGCTTGTCAGAGTGGCGGGCTACACCGCATATTTTACCGAGCTTGGCAAAGATGTGCAGGACGAGATCATTGGTCGAACCGTAATGCGCGACATATCAACCGGCTGAGAGAATGACACCCCAAAATAGTGGAACAGTTCTACGCATTGAAAAGACCTCCATGCATGATGGAGCCGGTTTAAGAACTGTTGTTTTTCTCAAAGGATGCCCGCTCAATTGCTCCTGGTGTTCGACTCCAGAAGGTCAGCGCAGCTCAATTGAAATAGGATTCATCAAGGAAAAGTGCGACGAGTGCGGAATCTGCATTTACACATGCCCTGAAGGGTGCTTCTCTATCGCAGAAGATGGCGCATTTGCTTTTGATCTGAAAAAGTGCACCCATTGCCAGGAGTGCATCGAATCTTGTCTAAAAGGTGCCGTTCAAAGTTACGGACGGATAATGACCGATGAGCAGGTCATTGAGCAGATCAGCAGAGACGAAATTTTTTACTTCTTCTCCGGCGGGGGGGTAACAATAAGCGGAGGAGAATGCCTGACTCAACCGGATTTTGTCAGCAGCATCCTCAAAGAATGCAGGACACGAGGGATTAATACCACCATGGAAACAAGTCTTTTCGCTCCCTGGGATTCTGTCGCCAAGGTGCTGCCTTACTTAGAATCATTGTATGTCGACATCAAACACAGCGATTCAGCCGCGCACAAAAATCTCACCGGGGTCGGGATCGAGCTGATATGGGAGAACCTCAGACGTATTGATGAGTTGGACCTGAGGCTGCCGATATATATCAGGGTTCCTCTAATTCCAGGTGTGAATGACTCCGATACAAATCTGCAAACGATTCTGGCAATGGCGTCAAAGCTGAAGAAAGCCAAGAGTATCGAATTGCTCCCCTATCATAGATTAGGGGTCTCCACCTATGATTTTTTAGGAAAGCACTATTCTCTGAAAAATATTCAGACTCCCTCAGCCGATTATCTTCGGGAGCGAGGGACTTTTCTCCGCAAACAGAAATCCAGGTTGCCAGTCAAGATCGCCGCCTGAGGCCGTCGCCATCCTCGCTGTCAATGTGGTCGCTGAATTCTCCTTATCCAGATCCCAGCGTATTTTCATAAGAGATTCATAGCTGCTGAAGCCCAAGTAGATTTGCCAAGCGTGCGATCACTGAATATTGTTGCAGAAAAACGGGTTTCTTTAACTATGATCCCGAAATTAAGTTTTTTACCTGGTAGAATTATCCATTGGAGGTCTCTGTGAGATCTGCCATATAACTTAACAGCCTAGCCTACCATGAAAAGAAAATGCTGTCCGGACTCAGCTTCCCTGGCCCGGACGATCGAAGGTCAGCGGCTGCAGCAGCAGGAGTCGGGGGAAAAGGACTGGTATCGCTGGGGGCCCTATCTTAGTGAGCGCCAGTGGGGCACGGTGCGGGAGGACTATTCCGCGGATGGCGAACCTTGGGACTACTTGATTCATGACCAGGCCCGCAGCCGCACATACCGCTGGGGCGAGGATGGCCTGGCCGGGTTCAGCGATGCCGAGCAGAAACTCTGTCTGGGACTAGCCCTCTGGAATGGCAACGACCCCATATTGAAGGAACGGCTGTTCGGCCTCACCAACGCCCAGGGTAACCACGGCGAGGATGTAAAGGAATATTACTATTTCCTTGATGCCCTGCCCTCCCACGCCTACTGCAAAATGCTCTATAAATACCCCCAGAAACCGTTTCCCTATAACGAACTGGAGGAAAACAATAGCGGCCGTGGAGCGCAAGAGGACGAGTACGAGCTGATCGACACCGGCGTCTTCAATGAAAATCGCTATTTCGATATAGTTGCGGAATATGCCAAGGGTGATGTCGACGATATCCTGCTCAAGGTAACGGCAACCAATCGAGCCCCGGACTCCCATCCACTGACGATTATCATTCAGCTCTGGTACCGTAATGTCTGGAGCTTTACAACCCGGGCCGAACGGCCCGCCCTCTATTTAGAGAACGGGGCGGTGCACTGTGCGCATCCGGATTTTAACAACTTTGTGCTGGTTGGCGACCCTGCGGACTTGCTGTTCTGCGACAATGAAACAGCGGGGCCGGGAGTTTCCTATCCCAAAGACTCATTTCATCGTGCGGTGGTCGAATCACAGCACGAGGCGGTTAATCCAGGTCAGGCGGGAACCAAAGCCGGCCTCAAGTTCGAAGCAGATATCGAAGCTGGCCAAACTGTTTCTTTCCGGGCCCGGCTTGGAGTAAATCGCTCGCTGGAGAACTTCGAAACGATCATAGCTGAACGTCGAACCGAGGCTGATGAATTTTATCACCAGTTGCAATGCCGGCTCGCTGATAAAGATCAGCGGCTGATTCAGCGCCAGGCCCTGGCCGGCATGATCTGGAGCAAGCAATTTTATTGTTACGACGTCGAACGCTGGCTCGAGGGTGATCTCCTCCCTCCTCCGCCGGGGCGACAGCAGGGACGCAACAGGGACTGGAGACACATGCGCAACAATGAGGTGATTTCCATGCCCGACACCTGGGAGTATCCCTGGTACGCCACCTGGGATCTGGCCTTTCACTGCCTGCCCCTGGCTCTGATCGATTCCTTCTTCGCCAAACAGCAGCTGCTGCTCTTCACCAGCGAGAACTACCTGCATCCGAACGGCCAGTTGCCGGCCTATGAATGGAACTTCTGCGACGTCAACCCGCCGGTGCACGCCTGGGCCAGCTGGCGGGTGTTTCAAATGGAAAGAACCCAGCGGGGCGGAGACGGTGATCTTGAGTTTCTGGAGCAGGTTTTTCACAAGCTGCTGCTCAACTTTACCTGGTGGGTAAACCGCAAGGACGTTGAAGAACTCAATGTCTTCCAGGGCGGGTTTCTGGGGCTCGATAATATCGGCGTCTTTGATCGCTCCAAACCTCTGCCCACCGGCGGTCACATCAACCAGGCGGACGGCACCGCCTGGATGGCCATGTACAGCCTCAATATGATGAGAATCGCACTCGAGCTCAGCCTGCATAACCCCGTGTACGAGGAAATGGCCATCAAGTTCTTCCGCCACTTTTTATCTATCGCCAAAGCGATGACCAACATGGCCGGTTGCGGTATCGGCCTGTGGGATGAAAATGACAAATTCTACTATGATGAGCTCTCGCTCCCGGATCAGCAGGGTGCCATGCAGCGGATTGCCCTGAAGGTACGTTCGCTGGTCGGGATTATACCGCTGTTTGCCGTGGAAACACTCGAGCCCGAAACCCTGGCCAGACTGCCGCGCTTTGGCGCGGCTCTGAATGACATTTTTACCAACGAGCCCGAACTCGCCGGGCTGGTGTCGCACTGGCATGAACCGGGCCGCGGCGACCGCCGACTGCTGTCGCTGCTGCGCGGGCATCGGATGAAGCGGCTGCTGCGCCGCATGCTCGACCCTGATGAATTTCTCTCCGATTACGGCATCAGAAGCCTCTCCAAGGCCCATGAGCAACATCCCTACGTGTTTGAAATGGGAGGACAGCGCTACAAGATTGCGTACGTTCCGGGAGAATCGACCAACCGTATGTTCGGCGGCAATTCAAACTGGCGCGGACCCATCTGGCTGCCGATCAATTTCCTGATTATCGAGTCCCTGCAGAAATTTCATCACTATTACGGTGATGATTTCAAGATCGAGTATCCAACCGGTTCGGGAACTTATTGCACCCTTCTCGACATTGCAGAGCATCTGTCCAGGAGGCTGATACGACTCTTTGAGGTCGATGCCAAGGGCCGGCGGCCCATCTATCAAAATTGTGAACGAATGCAGAATGATCCTGAGTTCCGCGATCACCTGCTCTTTTATGAGTACTTTCACGGCGACAATGGCCGCGGGGTCGGTGCTTCTCATCAGACCGGCTGGACCGCTTTGGTCGCCAAGCTCCTGTATCCGCGCCGGCCGCTGAGATGAACGACAATTATGGAGAGTGAGCATGGAGAAACAATTTCCCGAGGTAGTGATGCCCAAATGTCCGGCCATCCAGCTTCTGAAAGGCCAGAAAGCTATCGTAACCGGCGCCAATTCAGGCATCGGCAAAGCCGTGGCCATCGCTCTGGGGCATGCCGGGGCGGACGTGGTCGTCAATTACCTGGTCGGCGAAGATGACGCAGAGTCGGTTTGCAAAGAGATACGTCAATGCGGCAGCGCCGCCATGGCCATCCTGGCAGATGTCTCTAATGAGCAGCAGGTAGAAGATATGTTCGAGCAGGCCAGGGCTTCTTTCGGCACCATAGATATCCTGGTGAACAACGCCGGTATCCAGCGCGACGCCCCGTTCGAGCAGATGACGCTGCAACAGTGGCGGCAGGTTATCGACGTCAACTTAACCGGACAGTTTCTCTGTGCCCGCGAGGCTATTCGTGAATTCAAGCGGCGCGGCGTCAATCCGGAAGTGTCCTGCTCGGCGGGTAAAATCATCTGCATGAGTTCAGTGCATGAACTGGTTCCGTGGGCAGGCCATGTCAACTATGCAGCCAGCAAGGGTGGAGTAATGCTGATGATGAAAAGCATCGCCCAGGAAGTTGCCCCCTACCGCATCAGGGTGAACAGTATAGGCCCCGGTGCCATCCGAACCTCGATAAACCGCCCTGCCTGGGAAACCAAGGAAGCTTATGAGAAGTTGATGAAACTGGTGCCCTACAAAAGAATCGGGGAACCGGAGGATATCGCCCGGGCAGCAGTGTGGCTGGCATCCGACGAGGCCGATTACATCAATGGTACGACGCTGTTCATAGACGGCGGCATGACTCTTTATCCCGGTTTTACTGAAAATGGCTAGACTTGGAGTCTGAGATGAATACCTTTATCGTCTATTATCACCCCGAACCGCAAAGTTTCAACGGAGCCCTGCGTAACGCAGCAGTTGCCGCGTTGGAGAAAGCGGGCCATGAAGTCAGGGTCTCAGACCTGCACGAGACGCAGTTCAACCCGGTATCCGGCCGGCACAATTACACGACCCTCAGAGACGATCGCTACTACAAGCAGCAGATAGAGGAACTCCATGCCACCGAGGTCTCGGGGTTTGCACAGGAAATAGAAAGCGAGCTGCAAAACCTGGAGTGGTGCGACCTGATGATCTGGCAGTTTCCGCTCTGGTGGTTCGGCCTTCCGGCCCCACTAAAAGGCTGGGTCGACCGGGTGTTCGCCATGGGTCGGACTTATGGCAACGGCAGATTTTATGAAAGTGGCGTGTTCGCCGGCAAACGGGCACTGCTGTCCCTCACCACCGGCGGACCGGCCGAAGCCTATCAGAGAGATGGCTTCAACGGCGATATCAACAGCATACTGAGGCCGATCCATCGAGGCATGCTGGCCTTCGTCGGTTTTTCCGTGCTGGCTCCGCAGATCTCCTATGGCCCCGCCCATCTCTCCCAGGATGAACGGGTGGAACTATTACAGGATTATAGTGACCGTCTCCAGAGAATCAACCAGGAAGAGCCGATTGCGGTGGGGCGCTACTGAGAAGTCGAGACCAGAGGCACTACCGGTATAACATGAGTAGCGCAGCTGCTCCGCCCTCTTCCTGCACATGCTGACGGGGATGTACCAAGGATAGCAGAAGATTCGGTCAATCACCTTTCACCATGAGGTAGTGAAAGAAGAGGAGTGCATAGACGGCAACTGCTGTTGCCTGCATAAACCAGCCGATAAACTCATCTGGAACGAATCTGACCCATATCCCGCGGTTTATCATAGCGGGAATCGCCATCCCGATGTTGATGGCCAGAACAACGAAAACTATTTTCGCCTCATCGATTAGCCAGCGCTGGTTTTGTGCAATTTCTTTCGCCAGTCCCATGCTTGAATAATTTCCACTTTAAGTAAATGATGCTTTGCTTTTCCCGCCAGATACTTTGCCGGTGATACATCCTATAAGAATTGACTATCGAATAAGAGGAGACGTCAGGCAAATGTCGCAATCACAGATGAACAGCGAGAGGCGCCGTTGTGATGCGCCCGACTTATAGTCGAATCAGTATAAATTGGTAAATACAGAGCCTTTTGCAAAACTAAGATTTTCGTTCAAAATCAAGGCATGCGAGAAATTTTACCACAGGCATATGATTGATATTCCGAGGATAAAATTTTGAGCATAACGCAGAGTTTGGGCGAAAAGATCGTTTTGCAAATGGCTCTACAGTTTGTGCTCAAGCTGTCGGCAAGGGCTGGTAGAGCTTCCAATCACTATTTTCACCATAATTTTCCAGTACCCTGACCACACAAGAATGTTTCATGGCACCCATCATTGCTGCAATCTCGTTGCCAATTACCTCGAGGGCATTATCCACCAAGTCCGTGCGAAAATCAGTTTTATATAAAGCAAAAGTGAAATTAGCGGTAATCAGCTTCGCAACAATTTTGCCAAGAACGATTCTCGTTCTTTGCACGCTGGAAAAATCCAGCTCGAAGTTAAGCATATCTTTGAACCGATCCGCTGCATCGGTTGTCAGAACAAAGTGATTGAGGAAGTCATATAAGTTGAAATGCTTACCATCTTTCATTTTTCTGAGGATACTATCGGCAACCTGGCTGTACATGACATCGTTTGATCCCTCGAAAATCTGAAATGGTCTACTGTCCGCTACCGCTCGTCCGGCGATGTGATCTCGACGATATCCTTTTGCTCCGGTCAGTTGTAAAAGAGACTGAGCCGAGTCCTGCATCATATCGGTGAGTACTGATTTAGCTGCATTTGCTTGCAGACCATAAGAGGCGAGGTCATTGCCAAGACTGGATACGCCAGCAGTGTAATAACACATGGCGGAAGCAATGGTGAAGTATGCTTGCAGCACGGATATTCTATGCTGAACCTGGTCATAAGCCAGCAGGCTCTTGCCACCGACGTAACGCTGCCGACAGTGAGCAACCGCCTCGTCAAGCATCCTCTTGATAAATCCCAAACCTATTCCTGAAAGCCTAAGCCGGCTTCGATGCAGCAGGTCCATCATCAATTTTATGCCGCTAGTCTTGGGGACCAATCTTGAAGAGGCTGGCAGCGTGACATCAATACTATTTAACCCATAGGGAATAAGGAACAGTCCCAGCTTGTGATAGTATTCATCCACTGAAATCTGCTGCTCGCGCTTGGCTCTGTCAACAATGAATAGATCAATATCACGTGCCAGCTTGTTGTTTTCTTTTTCTTTTCTGCCGGTCACGATCCAGAAATCAGCAAGTCCTGTCAATCCTCCCCAGTGTTTCGAGCCCTTTAGATGCACCAGTCCACCGGTTTGACTATATGATGTTCGCATCGACAGAGCATCGGTCCCATAACCAGGTTCGGTAATCATCAGCCCACCAAGCGAAGGGCCGCTTACAAATGAATTAAAAATCTCTTTTCGAGTCTGTTCGTGTGCATATTTGGATACGGGCTCCAGAAAAAGGGAACCATTGATACCCATCATCAAGCCAACGGCAATGGACTCATACGAAACAGCTTCCAATAGCGCAAGACGATGACGAGTCTCCCCGCCTCTCCCTCCATAATGTTCTGGAATGAAGAGTGAGAGTGGTTGCAGTCTAAAGATTTTTCCCAGCAGTTCTCTGGGCAATCCCTGCAGATAATTGGTGGTTTCGATCTCCGGGTAGGTGGTCAAGACATCTTTTAGCACCACTTGACAATCATTTATAAACGTTTCCAAGCTCTGCTTTTCCATACGGGTGGATTCCTCATGAGATAACGGCATCAGAGACAGGGCCTGCGGGGCACTTGCAAATTTCCCGGGCAAGCGACCTACAGCGAAAAGAGCGACTATACGATATAGAACCTATTCAACAGGAGGGCATCACAGCCTTTAGTCATGCTCAAACAAATAATCACTGGAAAGATATAAACTATGGGCGGAAACCAAAATAAATGGTTTTTCCTTTGTATCTTCAATTCGTCTCTGTTCACTTTACAGCTTGATGAACTGAAGAGAGAAAATGCAACTGAACCAGCACTGCCCGATGGTGCCGAGTAACAGGTTCCAAGAGCAGTGAAGCCGCTGTCGCTGCATTATCTTCCGCGATTTTGTCTATAAATGCGCTGAGCGTAAACATCCGCACAGTGACACGTAGAGTAAAATAAGCCGGAAATAAAATATATCATTCTGGAATTAATATTCTAAATTTCTGTAAACTTGCTCTGCCAATCTATATCCCGAACACCCTGTTGGTGTTCTATCATTTTGATATAAAACATTCTTTTCTGACAAGGGCGATTCATATCTGTTGGCATCGATATTGCTGTGTTAAGGGAGGGGAAGGCATTTTTTATGATCAACTCTTCTATCTTTATCGAGCCGGATTAGCGAAGACCCAGGTATGAAAACCAAGGAATTTAGATTGCAGGATAATCGTTTGCTGTTCAAATGCCCATATTGTGGCAAAAGAAGAAACTACACCCTGCTCAATGTCAGAAGAAAGACTATAAAATGTGATGGCTGTCGGGAAATGACCAGATGTCTGTTTAACCGCAGACCAGAGCTGAGAGAGAGTCAAAGTGGAATGCTGACGCTCAGAACGAGAGAAGGCAAGGAAATACAGGTCATGATGCGGGATATATCCTCTAGGGGAATCGGTTTTGAAGTACTAAAGGGTAAAGACCTGCGCTTGATCAAAAAGGGACACGAGATAGCACTCACGTCCAACTGGAGTCCTGCCATGATCCCCAAATCTCGATTTAAAGTACAAAGTATTAACGGTTTTCGGGTTGGAGTGATAGTGAAACGGTGACTGGGTGTGCTAAGAGAAAGAGAATTTTGTAATTTCAGAACCCCATGGCTAACGAAGAATTAGAATCCAATCCCAATATTCACGCACTGGGGTTGAACTATATCTACAGGTATTTAAGCCGTGCAGGATATACCATATATGAAGTTAATACTGACCCAAATCACCATTTTCAAATTTCCGCAAAGGCGGACGACAAATTTATTCTTGTTGCTGTCAGAACTGCTTATCATCCTGACACCGGAACCATTGATAACGCCACTCAAAGACAGCTGATCAAAGAATCCAATCAACTTAATGCTATTCCCCATTTCGCGGGCCTGGCTGTTACTCCCGTTAAAGCGCATAATCCTGATACAGATCGATTTACCGGCGACGAAGACTACGTAGTCACCTTTAACGGCATCACGGTTGTATGACCTTTTGCCAGTTCCCGCAGCCTCGCAGTTCTTCCGGTTCATGCCGTCACCATTGTGGCCGCTTTGGCGCGTATTACCACTGTGTAGTATTTATTTGACATTCATTATTTTTTTAGAGACCATGAAGGTAGCCCGAACGTTGCCCTACCTAACAAAATAGGGAGTAAGGTTATGAAAATATGGTTACCGGATTCGCTGTACCGCGTGAAGCCCCTTCTTTTGATGCTCTCTGGAGCAATTCTACTGGTAGTCACAAGCTCGGCAATCGCCACAATCTTCGCTTGCGCGTGCCTGGGCTATGGAACTTGGATCATTGTCGTTCGCATGATGTGGTCTAATACGGGCATGCTAAAGACCCGTGTCGGTTCCAGAATGGCAGGGGAGCAAAAAACGCACTACGTAGATATGTGACGCGAGCGGCAGCAATTGCCCGTCTCCCGGACCAACGCCAGTCGTCATATGAAAGTGAACCACTCCCTTTGAGCGCTCAGTAGATTCCCTCGTTTTATTGCAAGGGATTTGCAAGAAAGAAAGCGAGCGTCTTGACACCCACACCGCAGTATTTAAAGTAGTTGCTCAAGGCAATGGAAAAATGCTTCCTAAATCAAGGTTTGGTTAAGTTAGTTTCCGATTATTGATGTTCAGCTAACGCCTGTTAGACCTGCATCTCATACAACTACTAGTGCACTCAGTGATTTTGTGCTGCATTCAGATGCCACTTTCTCCGCAGTGGCCTAAAAGAATTTTAATTGGGTAGTAAGATTATGGATTATAACAAGTTGGATTCCACACAAAATATTCACTCACTCGGGGTGAGCTATCTCGGCAATTTTCTGGATCGTGTCGGCTTTACCATACTGGAAGTAAATACCGGTCCACACCATCCTTTTCAGCTATTAGCAAGAATAAATGACAAATATCTGTCAATTGTTGTTCGCACAGCCTGTCATCCTGAGGTAGGAACAATTGATTCTTCTGCTTTGGAAACGCTTATTGGAGAGTCAGAAGAGCAAGGCTTCACGCCTCATTTTGCCGGTCTTTCTGTAATACCAATGGAAACGAACAGCATAAAAATTAATGGTTCAGCAGAAGGCCAAGAATACAAAGTGATCTTCAACGGTATCAGTGCGGTTCACAAGTCGGAATTACTTGCAGTAAACGTTTGAAACTATTTTGATTACCTTTTGATCATAACGCCAACTCGAAAACCATGGATGTTTTGAACTTTGAACCGTGATTTGGGGATCAATCTGGGATTCCAGTTGGAGGTGAGTGATATCTCTTGCCCTCTTCTTATAGAGCGTAAATCTTTACCCTTGGTTACTTCAAACCCGATTCCTCCAGATGATATATCCCGCATCATGACCTGTATTTCCTTACCTTCCCTCGTCTTAAGTGTGAGAAATCCACTTTGACGTTCTCTCAGCTGTGGCCTGCGATTAAACAAGCACTTAGTTTTTGCACCGCACCCATCACATCTTATGGTCTTGCTTCTGACACGAGGAAAGTTGTAATTTCTTCTTTTGCCACATTCCGGGCACTTAAAGAGCAGACGGTTGTCATATACCCTAAATTCTTTTGTTTTCATCACTGAAACCTCACACTCACGACAAGCATTGCAGACACGCAATCGCAACGTCCAACTGACCTGAACGAACTACATAGGGTCTCGGGGGATTGAGGGGTAGAAAAAACAATCTAACACCTTTTGTCTAACTAATAAATGGAACAATGTGGTGGCTTTATACTTTTAATAGTTGTACAGTCAGTCGAAACTCATGGGGAGAAAAGTAGGTTGAAGAGGTTGAGTAAATGGAGGATCTGAACTGTTTTACAGTAGTGAGTCGTTTAGCTCTTCTTCCCTACCCAACCCACTATTTTATTTACGCAACGGAATGATTCTGGGTACTCTTATGACCAATCAGTTAAGGTAAAAAGAGCTATGATAAAAAGTGTTTTTCTGCACGGCCTCGATTCTTCGGGTTGCGGCACCAAAGGCCGTTTTTTCTCTACCCGGTATCCTGACATGATGCGCCCCGATTTTAACGGAACGCTCCAGGAGAGGATGACCCACCTCCGCATAGTGCTGGGCGATGGCGGTCAATTCATCGTCGTTGGTTCCAGCTTCGGCGGACTGATGGGTGCCTGTCTGGCCATGGACCAGCCGGAACGAGTGCACCGGCTGATCATGCTGGCTCCGGCTTTGAACTTTCATGAATTTCAGGTGCCGGAACGAAAATTTGAGAGCGAAGCCGTTCTGGTCATCGGCAAAGACGACGTGGTGACGCCCCCCGAGATTGTCGTACCCGCGGCTGAGGCCACTTTTGCTGATCTGCGGATCAGCATCGTCGACGATGATCATCTGCTGCACCGCACTTTTCAGGAACTGGACTGGGGCCATCTGCTCAGGCAAGATTAAGGGGTGCTGTTTAAAACCTTCAGGCCCCATTTTGCTGGTGGCCGTTGCCGGCCCCATCAGCTTCCCGCTATCTGCGTTGCATCCATAACCTCTATAAACAGGGGAATGTAGAGACCGGCACCCCACTTAGCTGGGGGGAATTACCACAACAAAGGGCTCATTTATGAATCCAGTACCGATCAAAGCGCAAATCAGTTATGAGGAATTTGAAAAAATCGACATACGGGTCGGAACAATTGTGTTGGTAAGTGAAGTAAAAAACTCAAAAAAACTGATGAGACTCACTGTCGATTTCGGCAATCACCGCCGCTCGATTCTGGCAGGCATTAAACAGGAGCGGGACAATCCAAAAGAGATCGAGGGCAGACAAGCCCTGTTCGTCTTGAATCTGCCGGACAGGAAAATGGCCGGTGAAGTCAGCCAGGGAATGCTTTTCGATATCGGCTATGCGGATGGTATTGTTCCCTGTTTGGCGGTCCCTGAAAATCCTATTCCCAATGGGGCCAGGGCAGGCTGAAGTCAAAGAGGATCAGGTCAGGAGCATCGAGTCATTGGCCAGTTCCTCCCCTTGCACCTTGTAGAACTGGTGGAGGAGATCGTCAACGCTGAGGCCGCTTTTCCGCTCGCCGCTGACATCGAGGATGATCCTTCCCTGATGCAGCATGATGAGACGGTTGCCGAATTCGATGGCATGCTTCATGTTGTGGGTGATCATCAGGGTGGTCAGTCCCTGTTCGGCAACGATCTCCCTTGTGAGGGAGAGGATCTGCCCCGCGGTTTTCGGATCTAATGCGGCAATATGTTCATCGAGCAGCAGTACTTCGGGCCTCACCAGGGTTGCCATCAGCATGGTCAGGGCCTGGCGCTGGCCGCCGGAGAGCAGACCGACCCTATCCTGAAGACGGGTTTCGAGACCCAGTCCTATTTTGGCCAGTTCGGTGGCGAAGAGCTCCCGATCCCCAGCCCGAACCCCGATTCCGAGTCCCCTTCTCTTGCCCCTCCGCAGGGCAAGCGCCATATTCTGCTCAATGGTCGCTGACGGGCAGGTTCCCAGCAGGGGATCCTGGAAAACCCTGGCGATCAATTTGGCCCGCTTATATTCCGGCCACCGAGTGATGTTCAGGTTGCCAATGGTGATCGTGCCCGAATCAAGCAGGAACGATCCCGCCAGGGCATTGAGCAGGGTGGACTTGCCGGCCCCGTTGGAGCCGATCACCGTAATAAAATCGCCGCCGGCAACCTGCAAACCGATATCGTTCAACGCCAGTACCTCGTTGACGCTGCCGCGGTGAAAATACTTGGTGCAGTGGTCGACGGTAATCATTGGGCCAACAGTTTCTTCTTGATATTCGGAGCGATCAGGGCACCGATCACCAGCAGCGCGGTAATCAGGTTGAGATCGCTCGGACTGAAGGTGAATCCGCCCAGGTCAAGCCCGAGGGCCAGGGCGATAGCCAGCCGGTACACCACCGAGCCGAGAACCGCGGCGACGATAGCCCGGGCAATCGAGCTGGAGCCAAACACGGTTTCACCGACGATAACCGAGGCCAGTCCGGCAATGATCGTACCGATGCCCATGCCCACGTCTGCCGCTCCCTGGTTCTGGGCGATCAGCGCCCCGCTCAGAGCCACCAGTGCGTTGGAAAGCCCTACTCCGACGATGATAATGAGGTGGGTATTTACCCCCTGACTGATGATCATCTGGGCATTGTCGCCGGTGGCCAGCACCGCCTGGCCGAATTCGGTTTTCAAAAACCAGATCATTCCCCCCATGATAACCAGGCTGATGAGACTGAAAACCGCCAGGCTGGCGAGATGAGGAGGTATCCCCAGGGCGATGAGCGGATCAAACACGGTGGCCGAGCCGATCAGGGCGGTATTGGGGCCCCCCATAATGCGGATATTGATCGAATAGAGGGCGATCATGGTCAGGATCGAGGCCAGCAGGTGAAGAATCTTGAACTTGGTATTCAACACCGCGGTTACCGCCCCGGCAGCAAACCCGCCGATAGCGGCACAGAGTAGAGACAGATAGGGGTTGAGCCCGGAGGTAATGGCCACGGCGGAGATGGCAGCCCCCAGAGGGAGACTGCCATCCACCGTAAGATCGGGAAAATCGAGGATCCTGAAGGTCAGATAGACCCCGATTACCATGATGCCATATACCAGTCCCTGTTCCAGGGCGCCGATGGCCGCGTAGATCGTCATTACTGCAGTGTACCCGAGTTGGGACCGCTATTCGTAGATCTTGGCAGCCTGCTTGACCAGTTCCTCCGGTGGCGGGGCACCCATCGCCGCAGCCGCTTTCAGGTTGATCTGCAACTGCAGCTCTTGCTGAAATTCCACCGGCAGCGAACTCGGCGCGGCGCCCTCAAGAATTTTTTTAGCCATGGCGCCGGTCTGGTAGCCGTGCTTGTAATAATCAAAGCCCATGGCCGCAACCGCTCCGCGGGCCACCGAGTCGACATCGGCGGCGAAAATCGGCAGTTTGTTCTGAGTGCCCACCTTGATCACCGACTCGAGGGCGGCGACGATGGTGTTATCGGTGGGAATGAATACCGCATCGCAGCGGCCCACCAGGCTTTTGGCGGCGGCATAGACATCGGCAGTTTTCGGAGCAGTGGCCTCGACCACGGTGAAACCGAATTTGGAGCTCAATTCCTTGACTGCAGCGACAATGGCCTTGGAGTTAGCCTCCCCGGCGTTATAGAGGATCGCCAGCTTTTTAATGTCCGGCTTGTAGGTGGTGATCATTTCCAGATGCTTCTCGGTCGGCAGCAGATCGGACACGCCGGTGACGAATTCGGAAGGCTTGTCGATGGCCTCCACCAGCCCGGCAGCCACGGGGTCGGTTACCGCGGTGAACAGCATGGGCCTCTTCAGGTCGGCCGGTGCCTTGCTCAAGGCCTGGACAGTCGCCTGGGCGGACGGGGTGGCGATGGCGACCAGGAGATCACTTTTTTCTCCAATCATCTGCTGGCCGATCTGGGTTGCCGTACCCATGTTGGCCTGGGCATTGTGAACCTTGAACTCGGCATTTACCCCGTTATCCTTCAAATAATCCTGAAATCCCTTCAATACTGCGTCCAGGGCCGGATGTTCAACGAACTGATTTACCGAGATCATCGGTCCAGCGGCCAGGGCTCCGCTGCCCAGCAGGATGGCTGAAACAGACAGGATCATCAATAGTTTTTTCATGGCATCTCTCCTCGTTCAAAGTTTCATGACAGTACCATCACAGATGTGCCGACACAGAGGCTGAGCACGACTTCTAGTCCATTTGTCCATTCAGGTCAAGACGATTATAGAGCAGTACAAGGGGCCTCTACAGTCGATCTCAATTTCGCTGTCCAGTAATCAAGAACAGCCGTTCAGGCTCAGGAAAAATGGTTCCTCTGTTCCCGCAAGGCAGCAAAAACCGCCACCCTGTCGGTGGACTGCAGGCGCTGTTCCTTTTCAAGCTGGTCGATGATGGAGCTGTCTTCAATTCGCAGGAAGGGATTGGTGGCCAGTTCTTCCTCAAGCAGCGACGGTGCTGAGGGCATGTCTTTCCGGCGCATCTCCCCCACCCTGGCGGCCCGCTCGCTAATTGCCGGGTTGCTGGGATCGACCTGGGAGGCGAAACGGAGATTCAATTCGGTATACTCATGACCAAAGTAGATGCGGCTCTGCTTACCGCAGCTGAGGATTCGATCGAGGGAATGTACCATTTGCTCGGCGGTTCCCTCGAACAGCCTGCCGCAGCCACCACCGAACAAAGTATCCCCGACAAAGAGGTGGCCCTCGATGTGAAAGACCACATGGGTCGAGGTATGTCCAGGCGTGTGGAATACATCTACATCCAATCCGCACACGGAAAATCGTTCGTTGTCTCTCAGCGGTCGGGTCATCAGCGGGATCCTCTTGCGATCCTGGAAAAATCCGTAGACCTCAAGGGTTCCATATTCATCGAGCAGATCGGGCAGGCCACCGATGTGGTCGTGGTGGTGATGGGTGCAAAGCACCGCCGAAAGTTTGAGCCCGCGGTCATCCACCACTTTCATCACCGGCCAGGCTTCGGAGGGATCGACAACGGCTGCCTTCTTTCCATGTACGACCAGATAGGAGTAGTTATCATAAAGACAGGGAATGACAACGATTTCCATGATTTTCACCTCGCTGATGGAGATTAACCAATGACAATTTCACTTCCTGTTTTATTAATGAAACAGTATAAGCAGTCCACGGCGTTTGCCCCCTAATTTTTTACCTCATTAAGATGATCAACTCACCATGATATACAGGCGGTTCGGCAGAACCGGGATTGACATGCCGGTTCTGAGCTTCGGCTGCATGCGCAGCATGCACAGCTGGCAGACAGTGAAAGACTCAGATATTCCAGGTGGTGCGCAAACTAAGCTGGAAAAAATCGTGAAAACGGCCCTGGGTCACGGCATCAACCACATCGAAACCGCTCACGGCTACGGATCGTCGGAACAGCAGCTCGGCCGGATCCTGCCGCACATCCCCAGAAACGATTTCATACTTCAGTCCAAGGCCGTACCCAGCGATGACCCGCAGGAGTTTGTCGAAAAAGTCAAACTGTCGATGACCCGGCTGGGGGTCGGCCGGCTCGATCTCCTGGCCCTGCATGGTCTCAATGATCACCGTTCTCTCTGGCAGTGCTGCAGAACAAACGGCTGTCTGGCCGCCGCCAGAAAACTGCAGGATGACGGGCTCATCGGTCATGTCGGCTTCTCGGGCCACGGCCCCACCGACGTCATACTCCAGGCGCTGGGCCATAAGGAGGACGGCGGCTTTGATTTCTGCAATATCCACTGGTACTACATCTTCGATGCCAACCGGGAGGCAATCGATTACGCCGCCGACCGGGAGATCGGTATTTTCATCATCAGCCCGTCCGACAAGGGCGGGCACCTGCACTCCCCCACTCCCAGACTGCGGGAGCTCTGCGCCCCGCTTTCCCCCATGTTGTTCAACGATCTCTACTGCCTCGACAAAAAAGGGGTGTGCACGATCAGCGTTGGGGCCTCGGAACCCCATCACTTCGACGAACACCTCAAGGTGCTCCCTTTGCTCGAGCGCAGTGATCGGACTGCTTTGCTCCAGATCGAGACAAGACTGCGTGACACCATGATGAAAACTACTGGCCACCAGCGTCCTGACCACTTCTGGCACAGTTTTCCCGGTTGGGATCAAGCGCCCGGCAACATCAATATCAAAATGACGCTCTGGCTCGCCAACCTCTATCGAGCCTGGGACATGAAGAGTTTTGCCAGGGAGCGCTACGCGATGCTCAATAAAGGCTCATCCTGGGTACAGGGAAACGACGGAGCCCGGGCCGCTGATCTCGACTTTACCGAAACGATGAAACCTGAAGGTTGGTCAGCGGACCGGCTCAAAGAGCTGCTCACTGAAGCCCACCGGCTCCTTAAGAAACAGAATAAATAATCCTGATTAAGCCTTTGGTCATCCGCCGTTTTTATCAATGTCGCGGTGAAAGGGCTGGATATTAAACTGGGAGACTGTACCGAGCCTTTCGGCCAGGGCCTCGACCACCGCCACCGAGCGGTGGCGGCCGCCGGTACAGCCGATGCCGATACGCAGCTCCCTTCCGGTTTGAGCCATGCCATCGGCCACTGAAAGCAGCAGCGGTACGAGCAGTTGCAGAAACTCCCTACCCTGATCGCTGTCAACCACATAGGTGGATACCTCCTTTTCCAAGCCTGACTTGGGACGTAAATCCTCTTGCCAATACGGGTTCGGCAGAAACCGGATATCGAACAGCAGGTTGGCATCCACCGGCACCCCGTGTTTGAAGCCAAAGGAGAAAAGGAAAATTCTCAAAGCGCTGGAATCCGTTTGGTTGGCATTGCTTTCACTGTCCATGCAGACGCTTCAGATTGAAGTTAAAATGTCCGGCTCTAGATGTTTTCGCCCGACCGGCCGCATCCATTTCAAGGCCGGGTGCCCTACTGCCACCACACTATAGATCCGGTAGTGCTTCTCAAGACCCAGCAGCCGGCTTATCGATGGATCCCGCCGGGCGGCTTCGACCACATAGCCTACCAGGCAAGTACCCAAGCCCAGTGCTTCGGCCATCAGTAGAATGTTCTGACTGGCCAACAGCGCGTCCTCCGCGGGACAGCTCGAATTGCGGTCGGCGGCCACGATGAGGGCGGCCGGAGCACCATGAAAGAGCCTATCCTCACGCGACGTATCCCAACCCTTTAGGGCATCCTGCACCTTGTGGTAGTAGCCAATGTAATAATTGTGCAGGGCCGGGCAGCCCAGAAGCTTCAGCACTCCCCGCACTATCGGGTTGGCCGCTTTGCGGTTGAGCCGTCGATAAAAATCACCAGTCACCTCTCCAAGTCTGATAACACCCTCACGATTGGGCAGAACCACAAATTTCCAGCCCTGACTGTTGGTCCCGGAAGGGGCTGTGACCGCCGCGTGTAGCAGATCGTCAATTATGGCTCGGTCAACTGGCTGATCCCTGTAGAGCCGGCACGATCTCCGCTGTCTCATGATCTCCATGAGCATTTGTGAGGGGAGCGGATCCACCCATGAGGCAGCACCTCCGGTATCGACCGAACGGAGTTCAGCCGGCGGCTCCAGGAAAGGGACAGCAACAGCTTCAGCCGGACAGACCGCATAGCAGTGACCGCATTGCATGCATGAATCAGCAGCGATGTAGGCCTTATCCGAGGAATCGGCACTGATTATGCGGTCCGGACAGATCGACCGGCAGGCACCGCAGCCAATGCAGCGTTCCTGATCTATCAGCGGCACCTCTTTGGCCATGACAATCAATCCACGGGGCCCTCAAGCAGGAGCAGGATGAGTTCCCTGGCCATCCCGTAGATCTCGGGATCAGAGCTCGCCCTCGGTCCTGCCACATTAAGTACCTTAATGTCCGACTTGTCGATCCAGGCCGCAACCCCAGCGCAGGCCTGCGCCATATCGGTGTGCTTGAAATCGATGTGCAGGCAGGGTTTGCCGAGCCGCATGGCGATTTTTTCGGTCAGCGCCGAGCCGCCGGTGAGCGGACCATGGGAGAGAATCAGGGTACCGTCCCCAGCTATGACGTTGCGCTCAGTTCTATCCTTGTAGCGCTCGGAATCCAGGACCGTCATATCGTAGGAAAGCGGCAACCTGCCGGCCTCTGTTTTCCTGCCTGCAGGTATGCAGCCGCCATGGGGAACGCCAGAGGCTATGGCCCCGTCCAGAGCTCCCAGATCGGCCCCGGTCTGTCCCCCGGAGATGATTTTTTCAAGCGCTATTTTCATCCTGCCTCGCTAGTTGATACATCACAATATACAATAGATGTCTGGAATATGCCGGAAAAGCGCCTGCACGTCAACACCTCCCGCCGCCGCCGAACCCGGCTGCCGGTTTTGACAAGCACAACGGATATCAGGTATAAATCAGAGTTCAACGCGTTTACCGGGAACCTGATGGAGAGAAAAACCGTTCATCGAAGTCATTGGCAGAACCAGCTCATCGAAGTGGTTGATGAAGGCACTACCCGTTCTCTCTATTTCGGCGGGCATGTCCTGCAGTCGAGCATGTATCTTGCCGCCCCGCAGAAGCTGGCACTCTCCTACACCCGCTTCATGGCGGCCCCCCTGCTGATCGATGACGAGCCCGAGCGCATCCTGGTAATCGGGGTAGGCGCCGGCTCGCTGGTTCGATTCTTCCACCATCACTTCCCCGACGCCCAGATTGACGGCATCGACTACTCCAGCGAGGTCATCGATCTGGCCCGCAGCCATTTCCATCTCCCCGTCAGTCCCAAGGTGGCAATCCACTGCTGCAGCGGCCTCCAGTTCCTCGCCGAAAGAAAGGACGAGCACAACTACGATCTCATCCTCATCGATGCATTTGATACCGCGGGCATGTCCAGCCAGATCTATTCAGGCCCATTCTTTGACCTCTGTCAGGATCATCTCGCCTTGTCAGGCATCGTCTGTCTGAACCTGTGGAGCGGTGATCAGTCGCGAATGGAGGAGGTGGCCATGGAGATCGGGGTACGTTTCGACTCCACCCTCGAACTCCCGGTTCCTCAGCGCGGCAACGTAATCTGCCTGGCCGGTCGTGGTGACGTCCTGTCAGCTGTAGTCGATCTCGACAGTGCCGAGCTTGCCTTCCTGCAGGACCGTTTCGAACTCAATTTCAGGGAAATGGTGCGGGTCTGCAGAAAATACAATCTCAGCATGTTCCAGCGGATCTCCCGACTCTTCAGCTGAGTGCGCGCCCCAGGCTTTCGCCTATCACCAGCGCCTGATCCTTGAGGTCGGCGATCTCCTGCTGCCAGTAAGCAGGGGAGCCGAAATCGTCATTAACCAGGGTGGCGCCATCCTCGATATATTGCTTGGCGCACCAGGACATGTAGTGGATAAAGCGCATGGCCCTGAGCGGTTCGACCAGTGTCAAGGTGGAGCGATCAAAACTGTGAAACATCTCATAGCCCTCGAGCAGCAGGGCCAGTTCGAGCCGCGACTCTTCCAGGTAGCCGGGCAGGAGCATCCACAAATCCTGGATCGGAGGGCCGACCACCATATCGTCGAAATCGATGATGAAAAATGACTCCCCAGGCCGGTGAATCAGGTTCGAGGTGTGGCAGTCGCCGTGCAGACGAACAACGTCGACTCCCTCGAAAAGCGGGGTGATCGTTTCCAGCAGTTCGTCGACCACATCGATGAATTCAGGGAGCAGGTGGGCGGGAATCAGGTCGTTGGCACGCAGGTAGTCGACCTGCGTGCGGCTTGTCTGCTGGGGATGCAACCTGTTTCTGCCAGGTGCCTGGCCAAGACCGCCGATGGCGTGCAGCCTGCCCAGCAGCCTGCCAAGCTCGAGCCACTGCTCGTCCGTATACTCGTCCACAAGCCTGCCGCCGCACCGGGGGTAGACGGCGAACAGTATGTTCTCGCAGGAGGACAGCGAGGTGCCGCCGGCAAGCGGCAGCGGAGAGATGACCGGCAACTCGCGGTCAGCGCAGTCGGCCACGAATTTGTGCTCATCCTCCAGGGCCTCCCGGCTCCACCTGCCGGGCCGGTAGAACTTGGCTACCAGAAAGTTCCCCTCCTCATCCTGCACCTCGTAGACCCGGTTTATATAACTCGCATGGGGCCGGCAGATATTGAGAAGACGACGTCCTGTGGCCCGCTCAATGGAGCTCAGAATGGCCTCGGGATCGAGCCTGGAAAAAGGAGATTCGGTCATCTTGAAATCCTGTAGATGTTGATTCTTGTGGAGCGACATCAAATCATTTATAACCTACTCACCCCATGACTATTACACCACCAGAAAGTGAAGGCTGCGGCGGATTCTGTCGGGCCTGCGGTACCATGCACTGGTTGCCGCCGGGCAGCGCCAGGCATGAAGCGCAGCTCCTCCAGGACCGGCTTGCAAAACAGCGAACCATCGCTCTGCCGCCGGCCTCCAGGGACGTCGAAGGCAACCTATCCACCGCCTGGCTTTTCGGCCCCCAGCGGGGCAAGATGTTCGGCGTACTCGAGTGTCGCGATGATGAAGGCCGGCACACCTTTCTGTACGGTTTTTCCGGTCAGTATAACGGCCTCTGGCTAGTTCCCGGCTGGGCGCCGCCGCTGTTCGACATCGACCGTTTCATGGAAGTGACCGACCCGGTTGAACGTCGGATAAAGAATCTGGGTAGACACCTCGAACAGGAGACTGACAGCTCTGCAAAAAAGGAGATGCGAACCGTCCGGAAGCGGCTCTCCAGGCAATTGATGAAACGCATTCACGAACTCTACCGACTCAAGAACTTCGCGGGCCAGACAGCGACGCTCGAGAAGGCGGTCGGCCCTGCAGCACCACTGCCGACGGGAATCGGGGATTGCTGCGCCCCGAAGCTGCTCAATCAGGCGGCGAAACTAGGACTCGCCCCCCTCTCCCTGGTCGAGTTCTATTTTGGCCGAACCAATCTTTCGAACACCAGGCTGCACGGACATTTCTACCCGCCCTGCACGGATAGATGCGAACCGCTGTTGGGCTTTCTGCTGTGCGGTGCAGCCTCGATCTAGCAATGCACTCAGATTTGCCCATACTTTACTGCGACCGCTCCATCCTGGTCGTCGACAAGCCGGGCGAGCTTCTGGCCGTACCCGGCCGGGGGCCGGACACACAAGACTGCGTCGTCAGCCGGGCTCGGTCTTGACGCACCGATCATCGGCGACCGTCTCTACGGATCCGGTAAAGAGGGCGATCCCATGCTGCTGCATGCCTCTTTTCTCTCGTTTAACCATCCAGATGACGGCCGCATCGTTGAATTCCGCTCAGAAGCGCGGTTCTGAACCTGCTTGCTCTGCAGATCGTTCTGCTTAATATATCAAGTAAGCTTTTGATTCTTCCGAACAAGCCCTGATGAAAACTCTGGACAGCGAAAAGATACCGATCAAACTGTGGCTTGACGACATGGAAGAAGGTGCTCTGCAGCAGGCCAGAAACCTCGCCAATCTGCCCTTTGCCTTTCACCATATCGCCATCATGCCCGATGCCCATTTTGGCTTCGGCATGCCCATCGGAGGGATACTGGCCGCTGACGGGGTAATCGTCCCCAATGCGGTCGGGGTCGATATCGGCTGCGGCATGTGTGCCGTTAAAACATCGCTGACGGACATCGAAGAACCCCGGCTCAAACAGGTCATGCGAGCCATTCGGCAGACCGTGCCTCTGGGTTTCAAACATCACAAAAAGCCCCAACCCCACCGCTGCATGCCGGAAACAGAGTCAATCGATGATCTGCCGATCGTGCGCTCCGAATACGAAAATGCCAGAGCCCAGGTGGGCACTCTCGGGGGAGGCAATCATTTCATCGAAATACAGAGGGGAACAGATGGGGCAATCTGGTTCATGATCCACTCCGGGAGCCGCAATCTCGGATTTCGGGTTGCCAACCATTACAACAAGCTCGCCGTCAGTCTGAACAAGCGCTGGAAAGCGCCAATTCCCCCTTCCTGGCAACTCGCTTACCTGCCCATGGACGACAAACCGGGGCGCATTTATTATCGAGAGATGCGCTACTGCGTCGATTTCGCCCACGCCAACCGGGCAATGATGAGAACCCGCGTAGAGGAAGCACTCGGGCAGGAAGTCTCGGCCGACATCGAATGTGCCGAGCCGATCAATATTGCCCATAACTACGCCGCCCTCGAGAGTCATTTCGGCAAGAACGTGTATGTCCACCGCAAGGGGGCAACCCGGGCGACGACCGAAGATACCGGGATAATACCAGGGTCGCAGGGTAATCAGAGCTTTATCGTCGGGGGCAAATCCAACCCCGAAAGCTTCAACTCCTGCTCCCATGGCGCAGGCAGAAAAATGGGCAGGAAACAGGCTCAGCGACAGCTTGATCTGGGCCGGGAGAGAGCGCAATTGGAGAACAAGAATATCCTCCACAGCCTGCGCCACAAAAAGGATCTGGACGAGGCTCCCGGTGCCTATAAAAACATCGAAACGGTGATGCAGCGACAGCGGGACCTGGTCGATATCATCGATGTCCTGGAACCGCTGGCTGTCATCAAGGGGTAGCGAAACCAGTGCTCAAGGCGCCAGTCGCTCTATGGACCAGGTGCGGTCTGCACCCAGCTTATACATGAACCGGTCATGCAGCCGGTTTTCCCTTCCCTGCCAGAACTCGATCTCAGTGGGAACGACCCGGTACCCACCCCAGAAAGAGGGCAGCGGAATCTTGCCTTCGCCGAATTTTTTTTTCATTTCGGAGAATTTCTGCATCAGGGCCTGGCGGGAGGAGAGCCCATGGCTCTGGCTCGAAACCCAGGCGGCAACCTGGGAGTTTCGCGGCCGGCTGACGAAATAGCGGGCCGAATCTTTGGTGCTGATTTTCTCGGCCTGACCATTGATCATCACCTGGCGGTCCAATTCGAGCCAGACGAAGAGCAGGCTGACCCGGTCATTTCCGGATATTTCATCAGCCTTGCGGCTGCCGTAATTGGTAAAGAAGACGAAGCCGTCCCGATCAAAATACTTGAGCAATACGGTGCGCTGACTGGGTCTATTGTGGTTGTCCACCGTGGCCAGGACCATGGCCGTGGGATCGGCAATGGTGGTCTTCCTGGCCTGATCGAACCAGGTCGCGAACTGGTTGACAGGATCGGCTTCGAGATCCGATCTATGCAACCCGCCCGACAGGTATTCCCGCCGAAAGTGACTGATATCCATCTAGTTGTGCTCAATTAATCCATGGTTGTCGACCCGCCCCCGCAGCACCGCAGCGTGGGGCGTCATAGTCCTGAAAAAAAGCGTTTAGAGTATGTGCATCCAATCCATGAAGTCAATGAATGGCAACAATTTAATGAAGATATGTTTCCGTTTTCAAAAAATTTGCTCACGCGCTCCTATTGGTTTAATAACATTGTGGTACTATGCTGATAAGAAAATTACAGTTATTATTTAAAGGTTATACTTTTTTCATCTATTTTGATCACCATAAGCCAATTGAGCTATGTATAAGAAAAATAAGACTAAAATCGTCGCCACCCTGGGACCCAGCTGCAAGTCGGAGGGCTCCATCTCCGAGCTCATCGATGCCGGTGTGGATGTCTTCCGCATCAACCTCTCCCACGGCGATCGGCAGGCCCATGCAAACAAGATAATAAACGTTAAACAGGCTCGGGAAAAAGCCCATAGGACCACTGCCATATTGCTCGATACCAGGGGACCGGAGATCAGGGCGGGTGAACTGGGTACGGGTACCTATCTCAACAGCGGCGACACCGTCATCTTGTCGAGCGAACCAGATTCTGCCGACACCATTCCGGTAAATTACGACAAACTGGCCCATGACGTCTCCGTAGGAAACATTATCCTGCTTGATGACGGAAAAATGAAACTGCAGGTGACCACCATAGAGTCCAGCCGCGTCACCACCGAGGTTCTGGTCGGCGGCATGCTCAATTCGCGTAAACGCGTGAGCCTGCCCGATATCGAGGTCAACCTGCCATCGCTGTCTGACAAAGATAAGGAGGATATTATCTTCGGTGTTGAGCAGGAGGTTGATTTTTTTGCCGCCTCTTTCGTGCGCAAGCCCGAGGATGTTGAAAACGTCAGGCAGGTAATCAGAGACTGCGGCGGCAACCAGGCGATAATAGCCAAAATTGAGAATCGCCAAGGGGTCAACAATCTCTCTGAAATACTCGAAGCAGCTGACGGCCTGATGGTGGCCCGCGGCGACCTCGGCGTTGAAATGCCAGCCGAAGAGGTGCCGGTCATCCAGAAAAAGATCATCAAAGCCGCCAACATCGCCGGTAAACCGGTCATCACTGCAACCCAGATGCTCGAATCAATGATCTCCTCTCCGACGCCAACCCGGGCGGAAGCCAGCGATGTCACCAATTCTATTTTTGACGGCACCGACGCGGTGATGCTCTCAGGAGAAACGGCGGTCGGCAGCTACCCCCTGGAAGCGGTAAGGTTTCTGGCCAAAACCGCCCGCATCAGTGAAGAAGCATTGGATTACGAGACCATCCTGGCCGACGGTCTGCGCTATCGAAGACCGGTGATTACCGATGCCATTTCCTACGCCTCCTGCGCCACCGCGGCAGACCTTTCGGCTGCGGCAATCATCACTTCGACTACCTCGGGGTCCACAGCTCGGCGGGTAGCCAGATATCGACCGCACACACCGATTATCGCCTTCAGCCCCATACCAGCCACTTTGAGGTTAATGCAGCTGATCAGAGGCGTCATTCCGATTCCCTGTGAAATAGCCGGCAGCCTGGACGAGCAGATCCAGGATATTATCCGCCGAGCACTGCAGGAGAGATTGATCGACGTGGGTGAACGAGTGGTAATCACCGCCGGACTGCCGCTCCATACTGCCGGGACCACCAACACACTGAAGGTGCTGAGGATCGATGAATCCTATCTCCAGCCCCAGACTAAATGACACTCGGGGATGTTAGAGATTACCGACACCATCTCGATTCCTGAACGGGAGCTCGAATTCACACAGATCAGGGCCGCCGGGCCGGGGGGCCAGCATGTCAACAAAGTGGCGACTGCGGTTCAGCTGCGTTTTGACATCGGCCGCTCCTCGCTGCCGGACAGCTGCAAAAAACGATTAATGGCTGTTAATGATCGACGTATTACCGAAGGTGGCATCATTATTATCAAGGCGCAGCAGTTCCGGAGCCTCGAGCAGAACAAGATCGATGCCATGCAGCGTCTGCGCATGCTTGTCGCGCGAGCCCTCGTCAGCAGAAAAAAAAGAGTGCCCACCAAACCTTCCCGGGCCTCGAAGGCCAAAAGGCTCGATGCCAAACAGCACCAGAGCCGCCGCAAAACGCAGCGCCGCAAGGTTACTTCCTTTGACTAACCCTCAGCCTGATTTTTTTTACAATATACATATAATATCATATAGTTATATAATTTTTATGGAGTATATCGCGGGACCACGACTGGGGCAGGCCAGGCTGGTTCCCATCAAAATCAGCATAACGTAGTAATGCTCGAACACACCTTTTGTCACATCCAGGGAATCGGCTACGCTGGCGAACGCAGATTATGGCAGGACGGCATCTGTCGCTGGCCCGACCTGCTGGATCATCCTGATATCGTCCCCCGGGTGAGTGGAAACGAAATTGTGGCCATGCTCGAACAATCGGCCGCAGCCCTGTCGGAGGGCGATCCCGCCTTTTTCAACAGACATCTCAAGCAGGGCGACAGCTGGCGGCTTTTCCCTCATTTTCGCGAAGGCATCGGCTATCTCGATATCGAAACCACCGGGCTGGGGCCTGCCTGCGAAATTACCACCATCGCCCTTTATGACGGGGATCGTGTGCGCACCTACGTAAACGGGAGCAACCTCGACGAATTCGTATATGATGTCGAAGACATAAAACTTTTTGTCACCTTCAACGGCCTGAGTTTCGACATTCCGATCATTGAAAACCACTTCAGAATAAATCTTAATCAGCCCCACATTGATCTCCGCTACGTGCTGGCAAGACTCGGTATTAAGGGGGGGCTGAAGCGCTGCGAGAAAGCATTGGGACTCAATCGGGGCAGCCTCGACGGAATCGACGGAAGTTTCGCGGTACTGCTCTGGCGGGAATACGAGCGCCACCACAACGAAGAAGCGCTGGAAACACTGCTGGCCTATAACATCGAGGACACGGTGAATCTCGAGCTGCTGCTGGTGGAGGCCTACAACCGCAACCTCGAAAAGACCCCCTTCTATGACGATCTGCAGCTCGCCTGGCCCGAGCCGCCCAAGCTCGTGCACCAGCCCGATCTGGAGATCGTCGAAACCATCAAGCGCCAGAACCAGGGCTACACTTCCCTGTTTTGACCTGAGACGGCCTGTGAGGCAAGGGGACTTGGGGGAGGGAGGCTATATTACCAATATGCCTCCCCCAAAAGCGACGCAGCATAATAGGTCGTATTGACGCGCCCTTGCCACAACTAATGAGGAAAACTCAGCAGCAACCACAGATAGGCAGCCAAGAGGATGGCGATGTACATGACCATGTTGCCGGTGGGCCGGATCACCGCCCCCTTGCCGGTGGGATAGTGGCGCTGAGCGAAATAGGTAATTATCCAGTTGATCCGGTCCTCGACGCGTATCCTCAGGTCGCTGTCAAAGCCGTCCACCCAGACAGAGATCTTTTCCACCAGGCGGCGCAGGAAGCGGCGGTAGAACCATTCGGCATCGAGGTTGATCGCTGCTTTTTCGGGAGGGTAGATTCCCTGCAGGTTGAGCCAGACAAAGGCCAGCATGGCAAAGAATAGCAGCTGGGTCTGGGCCAGGACATGGGTCAGGTCATAGGGGTTGAAATCGGTGGCGAAGGGCAGCAGCCGGTAGAGCATTTTCGGATAGATACCGATGGCCAGGCAAAGAAAGGCAGCAATGGTCATGGCCAGCAGCATATTCTTCGGCGGCTCGCTGGTTCGTATGCCCGAGTCGTGAGCGAAAAAGGCAAAATAGGGAATCTGGATACCGGCATGTTTGAGGACGCCGGCAGAGGCCAGCAGCAGTGCGAGCCAGACCACATTGTAGCCCTCTTTAATTGCCGCCGCCATGATCATCGATTTGGCCACAAAACCGCTGAACAGTGGGAAGGCAGATATCGAGGCGGCACCGATAATGCACAACACCGCCGTCTTGGGCATGGTCTTGTAGAGTCCGCCGATATCGGTCGCCTTAATTTTGCCGGTCCGGTAGAGCACCGCACCCATGGACATGAACAACAGACTTTTGTAGATGATGTGCACGAAGGCGTGGGACACGGCCCCGTTTATCGCCAATGCGGTGCCGATGCCGATGCCGCAGACCATGAAGCCGAGCTGGTTGATCAGACTGTAGGACAGCACCCGGCGCAGATCGTTCTGGATAACCGCATAAAAAATCGGGAAACAGGCCATGGTGGCACCCACATAGATGAGCAGTTCCGTGCCGGGGTAGCCGCGGGCCAGGGTGTAGATCGCCGTCTTGGTCGTAAAAGCGCTGAGAAAGACTGTCCCGGTCGGTGTTGCTTCGGGGTAAGCGTCGGTCAGCCAGGTGTGCAGAAGTGGAAAAGCTCCTTTGATCCCGAAGGCCAGAAGTATCAGCCAGCCGCCCAGGTGATCGGTACCGATGAAGCCAAACTCCAGGGACCCGCTCTGTTCAACATGGAGCAGCAGACCGCCGAGCAAGATCACCCCGGACATCACCTGGATGATCAAGTAGCGCATGCCGGACTGATAGGCCCGCTCCGTGCGCCGCGCCCAGACCAGAAATACCGACGACACCGCGAGTATCTCCCAAAACACGAACAGGCTCAGCAGATCGCCGGCAAACAGCGCGCCCACCGCGCTTCCCGCATAAAGCAGAGCGCAGACATGCTGCATCGTATCTTTGACATGCAGGGCAAAGAGAATCGAGACAAAGGCGGCAATGTGGAAGACATAGCCGAAGACGATGCTCAGCTCATCGACCCGGTAAGGGATCAATTCATATTCGAGAAACTGCAGGTTAACCAGCACCTCACCGTCAAGGAACCAGAGATGCAGTCCGCTCAAAGCCACCACAGCAAGCATCAGCACCGAGCGCAGGGCGCCCCTGGTGACCAGGGCCAGCAGTGCAGCCGCAAAAAACGGGACGAAGGCGGGCAGTTCAATCGACCACATAATCTTCCTCCTGCGCCATGGTCAACTCGTCCCTGGTATAATAATCCTCGTCCCTCTCCACCATGCCGCGCAGCCATTTAGACCCGATGACGATGGCCGCACAGCCGATAAATCCATAGATCGAGTAGAAGCCGAGCAGCTCTTCCCAGCGGTGCTGGGTATGGCGGTGGACGATAAAATCGAGCAGCAAAAGTATCGCGCAGCTGATGTAGAGCCCATAGAGGACAATTTTCACATTTCTCGGCTTATCGAAGAGATAGAGTTTCTTATCTGCCATGTAACCCCGCCGCCTCCAGAAAATGTGTGCCCAGCTCATAGAGTGGTTGTGGATAAATAAACAGGACGATGCATCCTGCGGCCGTCAGACAGAGTGCCGCCAGAGACGGCAGCGGCGCCTCCTGGATCACGCTTTGACCATCTGCATCCTCGGGATCAGGGTAGAGAAATCCCTTGATCGGAATGGGCAGCAGATAGGCGATGTTGAGCAGTGAACTGGCCATCAGGACCACCATTAAAATAAGTTTGTCGGCCTCGATGGTGCCGATCATCAGATACCATTTTGACCAGGTACCCCCGCAGGGCGGCAGACCGATGATGGAGAGGCTGCCGATGAAAAAGGCGGCCATGGTCACCGGCATCCTCCTGCCCAGTCCGTGCATGTCGGAAATCTCAGTTTTGTGCGAGGCCACCATGATCGCCCCGGCACAGAAGAACAGGGTGATCTTGCCAAAGGCGTGCATACCTATGTGCATGGCTCCGCCGAGGGCACCGGCGCTGTTGGCCAACAGGGCGCCAACGGTGATATAGCTGAGCTGGCTGACGGTGGAATAGGCCAGTCGAGCCTTAAGATTATCCTGTTTCATGGCCACCAGGGAGGCGATGATTACTGAAGCACCGGCCAGATAAAGGAGAAATTCGGTAGTCGGCAGCTGGCGCAAAACATCGAAGCCGAACACATAGGTGCAGACCTTGAGCACACTGAAAACGCCGGCCTTGACCACAGCAACCGCATGGAGCAGCGCACTCACCGGCGTCGGGGCCACCATGGCCGCCGGCAGCCAGCGGTGAAACGGCATGATCGCCGCTTTCCCTATGCCGAACACATAGAGCGGCAGCAGCACAGCGGCGGCGAATTTCTGTGACTGATCGAAGACGCCGCCAGCCTGAAAATCTACGGTACCGGTGGTGTACCAGGTACCGATGATGGCGAGCAGCAGAAAGAGTATCGAGGTGGTCAGCAAGATACCAAGATAAACCCGGCCGCCCAGCTTGGCCTTCTCGGACCCTGCATGGGTGACCAGCGGATAGGTCGAGAGGGTCAGGATCTCATAGAAGATGAACAGGGTGAAAAGATTGCCGGCGTAGGATATGCCCATCACCGAGGAGATGGCGACGGCGAAGCACACATAAAACCTGGTCTGGTTCTCTTCCTGGTGACCGCGCATATAACCGATGGAGTAAAGGGTCGTAAGCAGCCACAAAAAGCTGGCGATCAGAGAAAACAGCATACCCAGCGGCTCAATACTGAAAAACAGGGTCAGGCCGGGCAGGATCTGGAGGCCTTCCCAGGAGACGACGCTTCCCGCTTCCGTCAGGCGGTAGAGGCTCACCGTCAGGTAAATGAGGACCAGCCCTGCGGTCAGGCTCACTGCCTCCCTGAGGTTGGGGGAATGTCCGAGGCTGACGATACCTATGACCGCTACCAGCGGGACCAGTAAAGTGAGAAGCAGCATTGTCTCGGAGGCCATCATCAAAATACTCCTCCGAACAGCATTTCTGCCGCCTTTTTACTGACTCCCACAGTCAGCGAGGTGTCTATGCCAAGGTAGAAATTGGCGATGACCAGCACATAGATCGGTACCAGCTGACCCAACGGTGGGTCCTTGACCTCGTCAATCATGATTCGGGGACTGGAGAAATAAACCCATTCGACAATCCGCCAGACATAGATAACCGCCAGCAGCGAACTGATCAGGACCAGTATGGTCAGGGGCCACCAGCCATTTTCCAGCAAGGCCAGCACCAAGTACCATTTGGAAACGAAACCGACGGTAAGCGGCACCCCGATAAGGCTCAGTCCGCCCGCCACGATGGCCGCCATGGTCCAGGGCATCTGCCTGCCCAGCCCGGCAAAGTGACTGAGCTGGGCACTGCCGACCCGGTAGACCACTCCACCGATGGCCAGGAAGAGCGCCGCTTTCATCAGGGCGTGATTAAACAGGTGCAGCAGAGTGGCGGTGAGTCCGAGCGGCGTGCCAATGGCCAAAGCCAGGATCATGTAGCCGATCTGGGCCACGCTGGAATAGGCGAACAAACGCTTGATGTTGAGCTGATAGATTGCCGATATGGAGGTCGCAAAAATTCCTGACACGCCGAGCACCACAAAAATCTCCTGCAGGGGCAGGACGGTGTTGGCGAACACCGGACCAACCACCGAGAAGATAAAGCGGATGAGCACGTAGATTGCAACCTTGGTCGAGGTTGCCGCCAGAAAGGCGGTGGCTATCGAGGGGGCAAAGGCGTAGGCATTGGGCAGCCAGAGATGAAGCGGAAACAGGGCCAGCTTCAAACAGACACCGACGATGAAAAAACCAATAGCGCTGAGCACCGTTTTGGAGTTGTGCACTTCGGGCAGCCGCTGGGCCAGATCGTACATATTTAGGGTTCCGGTCATCATATACATGAGACCGACGCCGATGATGATAAAAGTGGCGCCGATGGTCCCCATGATCAGATACTGATAAGAAGCGGTCAATGCCCTCCGGTCATTGCCCAGGGAAATCAGAGTATAGGATGAGAGTGAGGAGATCTCCAGAAAGACGAAGACGTTGAAGGCGTCCCCGGTACAGAGGATGCCGAGCAGCCCGGTCAGGCAGAGCAGATAGGCCGTATAGAAAAGCATGTGGCGGTTGCGGGGCAGCTCCCCGCCGATGCTTGATTGGGAGGCCACCAGCACAATGGCGCCCATGGCTGAGACCAGCAGGAGCAGATAGCTGTTGAGGTAGTCGATACGGTACTCGATCCCCCAGGGCGCGGCCCAGCCTCCGAGCGCATAGACGAGGGTACCGTTGAGCAGCACCTGCTGCAGCAGAGTGCAGCTGATCAGCAAGGTGACGGTGCTGACCAGCAGCGCAAAGAGACCCACCGCTCGAGGATTGCGCACAAGTATGCACAGGGGTGCGCCGAGCAGGGGCACGACCACCTGCAGGATGGGTAAATGGTCGATCACTCGTCTAGATCCCGAACACTGAGGGCATGTTTTTTTCGGAACCCGTAAGCTTCAAGCCGACTCTCCATCTGGTCCTGGGTATCCTGATCCTGGATTTCATGCTCCTCTATGGAGCCATAGGCTTCCTGGATACGGACCACCAGAGCCAGGCCCATGGCGGTGGTGGCGATGCCCACGACAATGGCGGTGAGGATCAGGACGTGGGGCAGCGGATTGGAATAGAGCTGATATTGCTCATCGAGAATCGGTGCAGTGGCCCCGGAAATCTTCCCCATTGATATGTAGAAAAAAAAGACCGAGGTCTGAAAAATGGACAGGCCCACCAGTTTTTTAATCAGATTTTCATGGGCAATGACCACATAAAAACCGATCATCATCAGGACCACCACGATCCAGTAATTGTAGAGCCCCAGAATGTTCATCTTTTCTTCACGTATTTGTGTTTGACGGTGCGCCAGGTGAATTTGAAGAAAATGGTGATCATCACCGAGGCAACGGTCAGGCCCACGCCCAGTTCCACCAGCAGAATTCCCAGGTGCTGACCGTGCACGGGATCATGGCTCAAGCCGTTGTAGTCGAGAAAATTTCCACCCAGGACCATACAACCAATACCGACGCCGGCGTAAAGCAGAACGCCCAGGGCTGCAATCCGTTCCAGATGTTCCGGCTGAAAGACCCGTGAGGCATTATTGAGACCGAAGAGCATGGTGTACAAGATGATGCCGGCGGCAAAAATCACTCCCGCCTGGAATCCGCCACCGGGTCCGTAATCACCATGAAACTGCACGTAGAGGGCAAAGATCAGGATCAGCGGCAATAGCCATTTGACCACTACCCTGAGAATGATCTGCTGCTGCATGTCCGCCGGTGTCTTCTGCTTTTCTTCCTCTTTGGTGCGCCGGGACACCCGAAGCAGGGATATAACCCCGATAGCGGCGGTGAAAACCACCAGTGTCTCACCCAGTGTGTCGTAGCCCCGGTAGCTGGCCAACACCGAGGTGACCACATTGGGCACCCCGACCTCTTCCATCGAGTCGTTCAGGTAGCGGGGAGCGACGTGCTGGTGCACCGGCGCCTCCGCCGATCCGAAGTGGGGCATGTCAAGCGTCCCGTAAATGAGCAGCGTGCCGGTGGCCAGCACCACCCCCAGGGCCAGCATCGGACGGTAGCGCGTGCGCTTCTCAAAACGGCCCACCAGCTTGAGGGAGGCGAGCATCAGCAGAGTCGAAATCCCGGCTCCGACAGAGGCTTCGGTGAAAGCCACATCCACCGCATCGAGGTCAAGAAACAGGCTGGCGGAGAGTAGACTGTAGATACCCGAGAGCATGACCACAGCAAAGAGATCGTGCATCTTGGCCACGGCCAGGGCCGTGAGTACGAGAAAACCAAGCAGGACTATATCTATCAGGGTTTCCATGTCTAATCTTCCTGCCGCTCACGTTTTCTCCGGCCTTCTTCCTGGTCGAGCGGCCGCAACCCGCTCTTCAGGGCCGCTTTGGCCATCGCATGACTGGCCGTAGTGCCGGCCAGCAATGAGAAGACCAGGATCAGGATCAGCTTGGGGAGCGCCAGTTTCCAGCCGGCCTGCAGCATGAGGCCGATGAGGATCAGGCTGGCGCCGAGGGTATCGGTGAGACTGGCTGCGTGTATCCGGGAAAAAAACTCAGGAAAGCGAAGCAGCCCAACCGCCCCGGTCAGGCAGAAGAAACTGCCGCCCAGCAGAAATATCCAGCTGAGTATATCGAACATTAGTTCCATTATTCGGCCTGCTCCGCAGTTTTCTTCTCGGCATATTCAAAGAACCGCAATACTCCGATAATACTTATGAAGTTTATCAGTGCGTAGACAATGGCAATATCGAGGAAATCGGGTCGTCCGCCGAGGAAATCCATCACCGCAATCAACAGCACGGTCTTGGTGCCAAAAATATTTACGGCCAGGATGCGATCATAGAGTGTCGGCCCCAGGAAGGCCCTGATCAAGGCCAACCCCATGACTGCCAACAGGGTAAGTGCGGCCAGTGCAAACATCAGCCCGCCACCCTGCGCACCCTGCGATCCATCTCACCGGTCAGCAACCCAGCGGCCGATTGCTCATCCAGCGCATGGACAATAATTGTATCGCCCTCAAGGTCGATGCTCACAGTTCCTGGGGTCAGGGTAATGGAGTTGGCGTAAATGACTTTTCCCAGATCGGTTTTCTGGCTGGCGGTGACTTCAATGGTCCGCGGACTGATCGATTCTTTGCCCTGCCAGACGCGTGTGGCCACCACAATATTTGCCAGCACCACCTCTTTGGCGAGCCAGAACAGATAGATGGGAAGGGTAAAGGTGATATTGAGGGGCTGCGCCTCGCCGTCAACAACGTCCATATAGCGGCTCAGGGAAACGATCGCAGCCACCGAGGCCAGCATGAAAAAAAGGAGAAGGGGGGTGTAGTGACCGGAGTTTACCAGCCAGAAGGCAGACAGCAGGATAGATAAGGCCAGGGTGTGCCGCATGAATCACAGAATGGGTAAATGAGGCGCAATCGCGAATCGCTGGGTAGTTTGCATCTCTCCAATAAAATGGTTGCAGGGTTTGCACAATTAATCCATATTGCACAACACAACCGCCTAGCAAAATGATACGTCTTTACCATTTCTAATATTCTTGTGTCAAGGATAAACCAAATTGATAGTGGGCCACATCTCCGCAATCGCCCAGAAAGAATCGAAGCGCAGCAGTACAAAGGTGTCTCTTCCGCTGCCCAGCTTGGCAGACCGGAAGGACTAGCAGCCGTGCTTGACCAGAAAATCCCTCACCATCTCTTCCATTGATTCCAGTCGGTTCTGCTTTTTTTCCTGAATCAGTACCCAGGAACATCGCTGCCATGCGGCGGCGAGATTGTCGGGAACCAGGATCTTGATTTCGCTT